>CAZCDT010000014.1:23394-54956 GCA_964497525.1 uncultured Bacteriovoracaceae bacterium | reverse complement strand
AAGTGGAGGCAAAAAAGTTTGCCCAAAGAAAGGCGCGCGTAAAAAAAGAATCTACTACAGCTATAAAAAATAGTCCCGAAGCTAAAACATTAACGCCAAGTAGTCCCGAAGCTAAAACATTAGCTCCGAGTAGTCCCGAAACTACTCGCTATATTCCAGCAAATATTAAACGCGAAGTTTACAATAAATCTAACAAGTCATGCAGCAACTGCGGATCTATCTTTCTCTTAGAGTATGATCACAAAAAAAGTTTTGCTAAAGGTGGCGCTACTACGACAAATAATTTAAAAATACTATGCTCAAATTGTAATAAAAGAAAAGCAATCATCGAATTCGGTCAACTTCATATGGATCAGTTTTTAAGACAAAAAAATCAGTTGTGAGTTATACCAAATCCACTAAATAATGTCGGTTTTTAAATGCCGATTTGTAACGATCTTTTGCTTTTAAATTTTGCTAAAATACTCGACGTAACAACGGCTACGCCTGCGTTTTTAGCTAAAATTTAAAAACAAAATCTCATCACAACTTGCCATTTCTCTCCCGACATTATTTAGTGGGTTTGGTATAATTTGCAACTTTTTACGATAAAATATATTTTTTTAACGCAGCGACGAACAAAGTCAGCTCTGGCACTTTTTCTTCACCCTTTTTTTCTTTGTTTTTCACCCTTTTTTATCCTAAAAAATGCATTATTCAGGATTGACACTTCTGTTTATTGGAAATATACTTTATAAGTATGGAATATTACGAAAGGATCATAAAATTATCAGAAATAAATAGGAAAAGTTTATTTTTATTTGGACCACGTCAAACTGGTAAGTCAATGCTTTTAAAAAAACTTTTTCCAGAGGCGCCATACTATAATTTATTATTATCTACGCAATTTTTAAAATTATCTCAAGCACCATCCATACTAAGAGAAGAGCTGTTGGCCCAATATCCAGAAGCTTTAAAACACCCAATTATTATTGATGAAATACAGATGTTGCCAGCACTTTTAAACGAAGTACATGCCTTAATTGAAGAATTTGGCTTTAGATTTATTTTAACGGGCAGTAGTGCTCGTAAATTAAAGAGAGGAGCGGCCAATCTTTTAGGAGGTCGGGCCTTAGAAAAGTTTTTATTTCCTTTGGTGAGTGCAGAAATTCCAAATTATGATTTAAAAAAAATCATAAACTATGGACTTATTCCATCGATTTATAATTCACTAGATCCACAAGAAGATTTATACAGCTATATTGGAACATATCTAAAAGAAGAAGTTCAAGCAGAGGGGTTAATTAGGGGAGTCGAAAATTTTTCTCTATTTTTAGAAAAAGCAGGACTTATTAATGGTGAGTTAATTAATTTCGCAAATATTTCTAACGATTTAGGAGTTAGTGCGAAAACAGTTAAAGAGTATTTTTTGATTCTTCAAGATACGTTGATTGGTTCTTTGCTACTGCCTTTTAAAGAAACAACGAAGCGCAAAGCAATTTCGACAGCGAAATTTTATTTTTTTGATGTTGGTGTGGCCAATACATTGGCCCATAGAAAATTAGTAGAAAATAAATCTGAATTATTTGGAAAATGTTTGGAGCATTTTATTTTTACAGAATTAAGGGCCTACTTATCTTATTCAAAAGATCGAAGAGTTTTAAGTTTTTGGCGATCGACAAATGGGCAGGAAGTTGATTTTTTAATTGGAAATGAAATTGCAATTGAAGTTAAGGCCAGCGATAGAATTTCAGAAAAACATTTAAAGGGTCTTATTGCATTAAATGAAGAAGTGCCTTTGAAAACAAAAATAATAATATCGCAAGACTCTGCTCCAAGATTACTAAAAGGCGATATTTGGGTTTATCCTGTAAAAGATTTTTTACATAAACTTTGGAACAATGAGATATAAATTATCATTGTAGTTCGCGATTTTGGTTTTCCGGTCGTTCTGCGCAACGTTCCTATGGCCAAAGTGCGTGGAGTATGGACTCCGCAGATCAACTATAAACATCTTGCCTTAGCGGTGCTTCATTCTCTGAGCTTTAAAGCATTAAGCACACATTAAAGATATTCCTTGAAATACAAAGTGATACTTTTTGTAGGTCTTTGCGCTATTAATTTTAGCGCTGGAACTACTGAAACTATTTTTTTAGCTTTTATTTGCGGTATAAATCTTATGTCTGATTTTTTGCGTGCCAGCGAGAAGAAAAATATAAAAGTAAATTCACAAGAGCTTGTTGCTCAAATAAAAGGCCAGTCAAAAAAAGAGGTTGAAAATATTTTAGCAAGCAAAAAAGAAGAGTTAGGAATTTATAAAGAAGTTGCAAAAAAAGAGATAATTGTAGAATCCTGTAATGAAGTTCGCTTAAATATCACTCTAAAAAAATCCACAATGGATAAAATAAAAAAACTAAAGGCCCTACTTGCTCATTCTAATCCAAATCTTGAAACATCTGATCTACTTGATTATGTTCTTGACGATGCTATCAAAAAAGTTGAGGCAAAAAAGTTTGCTGTAAAAAAGGCGCGCGTAAAAAAAGAATCTACGACAACTATAAAAAGTAGTTCCAAAGCTAAAATAGTAACTCCGAGTAGTTCTGGAGCTACTCGCTATATTCCTGCAAGTATAAAACGCGAAGTCTACAATAAATCTAACAAGTCATGCACAAACTGCGGATCTATTTTCTTTTTAGAGTATGATCACAAAAAAAGCTTTGCTAAAAATGGTGCAACTGCCGTCAATAACTTGCAAATTCTTTGTTCTAGTTGCAATAAGAAAAAAGCCATCATCGAATACGACCAACTTCATATGGATCAATTTTTAATACAAAATAATTATACCAAGTCTGTGAAATAATTTCGGGAGAGAAGTGGGTTTGGTATAATACCAAATCCACTAAATAATGTCGGTTTTTAAATGGCGATTTGTAACGATCTTTTGTTTTTAAATTTTGCTAAAATACTCGACGTAACAACGGCTACGCCTGCGTTTTTAGCTAAAATTTAAAAACAAAATCTCATCACAACTTGCCATTTCTCTCCTGACATTATTTCGTGGGTTTGGTATAAATCGGAAACTATCCTAAAATTTTCCGATTGTTACAGCTCGCTAAAATCTGGCAGCAGTTGACTGTTATAGTTTAGTTTGACGCATATTTTTTTCGAGTAATAATTAAAGTTTTCCTCCAAAAAGCACGATACGAACAAGTAGAGAGGTGCTTTATGAGTGAATCAAATGAGTCAGTTTATCAATTTTTTAAAGAGTTAAATATCCCTCTTTATATAAAAGTCATACAAGAAAGTCAGATGATGCATTTAAAAAGTTCTTTAGAACTTATGCAATTTAGTAAGCTTACAGATGAAGAAGCCAAAAAAATTCCAGACATCATAAAAAAAGAGCGACATGCAAAAGTATTAAAAATTTCAGTAGTCTCTCCTGTTTTATCAAAAAAAATTGGAACCTATAGAGAGAGTGATCAGTTCGGGGCAGAAAGTGTGGAACCAAATTACAACTACAAAGTTTATCGCTATAAAGGGCAGGCGCTGATGATTTTTAGTCTAATGGCCAAAGAGTGGCAGCTTCATATAATGCCGACATTTGGTAGTGAAAGTGGAATTTTTCATTTTAAAACAGTGATAAATCGTTTTTTATCTCTAGCTCTTGCCCCAATGGGAATTGTTGGTTTTTGGGGGGTTCCTGTTGATGATGGTATTGTTATTCAAAGACAAATCAATGCAAAGGCCGAGGCCGTTTTTTTTGATTTAAAAAAGCAAAGAATTTTAACTCTTGATGGATCGAGAGCAATCTTTGGGCCTTTAACTTTAATTAGACTTGATAATATGTTAAGAAATAGACATATAACCATGCGTTCTGAAGAGCTATATAGTTTTTTAACTTATCATGCAACCTATCTTGATTATCCAGGAATCTCATTACCGATTCAAGAGATGACAAAAATGTTATCAAAACTTGCTCAAGGAATAATTTATCCTGCAGATAATTTTAAACCAAGATCAGAAATGCTTGCATGAAATAATTACTTGCCAAATAATTAAAAAAAATGCTCTTATTTTTTTATGAATCATTTTGTTGTGAATTTCGATCCTGCAATTTTTTCTATTGGCCCAATTCAACTTCGCTGGTATGGGCTTATGTATGTCGTAGGTTTTGTTGTTGCGACCTATATTTATAAAAGATTAATTAGAGAAAATCTTTTTCACGCCAAAGAAAAAGATGTCGATGTTTTAATTACCTATCTATTGATTGGACTTTTTTTAGGTGCCAGAATCTTCTATGTTTTTTTATATAATTGGAGTTTTTATTCACAAAACTTATTAGATATTATTGCCGTATGGAAAGGTGGTCTTAGTTATCATGGAGGCCTTACAGGCATCATCGTTGGTGCGCTACTTTGGGCAAAAAAGTATAGGGTTTTAAAATTAAATATCTTAGATGCATCGGTTATTGCAGCATCTCAAGGACCATTTTTTGGACGACTAGGTAATTTTTTAAATGGTGAATTATATGGAAGGATGAGCGATGTTCCTTGGGCCATGGTTTTTCCGCATGCGGGTCCATATCCAAGACATCCATCTCAACTTTATGAATCTATTTTTGAGGCGGGAGTTGTATTTTTAATTTTGTGGTTTAATAGAGGACAAATGCTAAAGCGGCCTGGATTTTTAGGCGGTCTTTATCTAATTTTATATGGAGTTGCCAGATTTATAATTGAGTTTTTTAGAGAGCCTGATGAGCAACTAGGATATCTTTTATTTGCTACATTTACGATGGGACATATCCTGTGCTTTTTAATGATTGCGGCAGGATCTATTTTAATTCTTCGTACTAAGAAAAATTGGCATTAGAACTTTATAATTCATTTTTTAGAAATTTTTCCCATAAAGATTCTCCTTTTTTTATTGTTGCAGGAGAGACTGTATAGTAAATAGGAAAACAGGTAATCGTACATGTGGCAGCATAAATGTGACGATTTCCTTCTTTGTTGTTCCAAAGATAAAGTGCATTTTGCCCAGACGTAAAGTAGCTATCTTGTTTCCCAAATTTATTAATTAAAGATTGATGAAATAGATCATGGACAAAGTAACTTGGTAACCTGATAAAAAAATCAACAACCTTGTTATCTTTTTCATGGATATATATTGGGAGTAGATATCCACTACTTTTATAGGAAATGCGTATAATTTTTGGGCCACTTTCGCTAGAAACTGTAAGAAAATCAGGATGGCCCTCTTTAACTTTCAAAAAATCACTATTTGGAAAAAATGGCATAAGTCGGTCTAATGAAAAATTACTCTCTTTTATGGTCGTTTCTGCAAAGAGTTGAAAAGATAGGCAAAAAAAGAGCAGTAGTTTTTTCATGATTGGCAATCAGTTTTTGTTTTATTTTTAGTGTTTATTAAAAAGGTATTATATCTTGGAAACTTTATTGACGTAAGCATAAAAAATAGGGGAGAATATTTTATGTGATGCGTCTTGGACGGCCTATCGCAAGAAAATTTAAGATATAACTGTTGTTTATATGCATTTATGATCTATGGAGTGGATTAAAAAATGAAACAAAAATCAATTCTCTTTTTGTCTAGTAGTCTTTTGTCTCTATCTTTGTTTGTCATGTTGTTTTCTTTTGGTTGCGCGACATCTGATGGCAAAAATAATAAACGAGCATATGGTAATAATGTTTCTCAAGATACTTCTGTTGCAAGTGGTTTTTCTAAGCAATGGGGTCGAATTGATGAGCTTACAGCAAAAGATGGACTTGGAAAAAAGAATGCAAAAGCTTATTACTTATATGGGGCAGAGGAACTGCAGCTTGAAAATTATTATTTCGATATCCCTGTTGTTTACAATGCAGCAGTAAAAAAGTGGATGAATTATTTTTTACAAAGAGGTCGTGGCTATTTTGAAAATTATGTTGCAAGGGCCGGCAGATATGCTCCTTTAATGGGAAAAATTTTACAAGACTCGGAAATGCCTGAAGATTTAATTTTTCTTGCCATGGCAGAATCAGGTTTTCAAAATAAGGCCAAATCTCATGCAAGTGCAGTCGGTCCATGGCAATTTATGTCATATACAGGGAAAAGATATGGTCTTTCAATAGATTGGTACATTGATGAAAGACGAGATCCAATTAAGGCCACAATTGCAGCAAGTAAATATCTAAAAAAATTATACGATGATTTTGGTTGTTGGGAAATTGCTGCTGCTGCTTATAATGCCGGAGAGGGAAAGCTTTCTCGAGCAATAAATAAGTATAATACTGATAATTTTTGGGATCTAAGAGAAAAAAGGTATTTAAAAGCTGAAACAAAAAACTATGTGCCAAAAATTATGGCGCTAGCAATTATTGGTAAAAATTTAAAATCTTTTGGCTTTGAAGATTTAATGATTCATGAACCGCTTGATTTTGATGAAATCGATGTATCAGGAGATACAGATTTGATTGCACTGTCTAATTTGCTAGGAGTTGATTTTGAAGAAATTCAAAGATTAAACCCTGAAATTCTTCGTTGGTACATTTCTCCAAAAATTACAAATTATAAACTGCGTGTTCCTGTTGGTTTTGCTGCTAGTTGGGATAAAATTGCAATGCAGGACTCTGTAAGAGCAAAAGATTTTCAAACGATACCTGTTCGATATGGTATCACTTCAATTGAGCATGTGGCAAAAAAGTACAAAGTTTCAAAAGAGGTTTTGGCCGAGCTTAACAACACTTCTACAACACATAAATTTGGCAAAGGGCAAGAAATAATTCTCCCATTTAGAGTTGGTCAAAGTGCCCGTGATGAAATGTATAACGATCTTTACGAAAAACCAAGACGCCATGTTTTATATAAACAAAACTATAAAAAACGCATTGCAATGGCATCTAAAAAGGGAAATGCCGTTAAAAAACCGACTCAATTTTATGTTGTCAAAAGGGGTGATAGCCTTTGGACTGTTGCAAAAAAAACTGGAACGAGCATAGATAATATAGTAGCGTCAAATTTAAACATTATACGAAATCGCATGATTAGAGAGGGAGATCGTTTGATTATTCGATAGAATTTATGTCATTAAAAAAATTAAAAGATTTAAAAAAAATTGTTGAACACAAACAGGTCATCATTGATTGTGATTATTTGGTTGTAGGCGATGATCTATTTTCTCTTTTAACTGTGCTGGGGCTTAAAAAAAAATTCCCAGATCAAAATATTTTATGGATTGGTGACAGCTTTTTAGAGTCACCAACAATTACATCATTATTAAATGAAATAAAGTATCCATCTCTTTTAAGAGAAGAGAGCGAGATCGAAAAAATAAAAGAACTGTTTTTATTAGAAACGGTAGAAAAAAATAGCTCCTTATTTTTTAAAGATTTAAAATGGCGCTCATTTGATGGAAGGGCAAAGCCTGAGGAGATTTTAAAAGGAGAGGATTTTTTTATTTGGCCTTCATGTGATATAGATATTGCGGAACTAATTTTAAAAATGTTTGGTGATAGTATCGCTTGTGATATTTTATATAATCAAAAAGTAATTCAAAAAATAGAAAGATCTGAAAACGGCCCTAAGGTTTTGTGCTTCGATGGTGATTGTATTAATTGTAAAAAAATATATTTTACAAAAAGGCCAGATAAGCTTTTAACGATAATGCGAGATCAGCTAAATTCTAAGGAGATCGAATTTTGCGAAGCATTTGCGGCAGGTATGATGTTTAGAGCAATGTGGAATGTTGCTTATGATGCTGATATTTTAAAGGAGACCATATTTTTACCTCTTAGCTATACTCATTCGTGGGGACATTTTATTGGTGAATGTAGAAAGAATATAGAAGGCAATTACTCGCTAGGATTTGTACATTTTATAAATGAAGAAGATGTTTCAGAAAGCGATGTTTTAAAGCGTTTAAAACTGTTAAAATCAGCACTAGAGAAGGTATTTCCAAATATATTAAAGAATGTTTCTTCTGAATTTATTACACTAAAAGATTCTCCTGTTATTTTATATGATAAAGAGTCTAAAGCAAATTTAGAGCAGTTGGAAATAGCTGACGTTGTCTTTATTGGGCAATATGATCTTAAAAATGATTTTCATTCTCCATTGGGACGTGGAATAGCCTCGATTAAATCATTACTATAAATTTGTACTTTGTCTTAATGCTTCATAAGCGACAGCAGTTGCCGCATTTGCAAGATTTAATGATCTAATTTGTGTTGAAAACATTGGCATTGTAAAAAAGCGATCATGATAAGTTTCAAAAAAATATTTTGGAAGGCCTTTGGTCTCTTGTCCAAACACGATATAGCAATCATTTTTAAAATTTGCTTTAAAATAAGAATTTTTGCCCTTTGTGCTTAAGAAAAATAGCTGTTCATGCTTTGGAGATCGTTTGTTTAAAAAGTCATCCCATGAGTCAAACTCTGAGAGATTTACATGTTTCCAATAATCAAGTCCTGCTCGTCTTACAGCCTTTTCGCTAATATCAAAACCATATGGTCTTATAAGACATAGTTCTAAATCAAGAGCAAGTGCTGTTCTTCCAATAGTACCAGTGTTACCAGGTATTTCTGGTGAAAATAAAACTAAGCTAAATTTTGCCATTTTGCATTCATGATAAGATTAACAAGTGAGCGAACCATAACGCCAGACGCCCCTTTTGATGGACAATACGGAAGATGTCCTTGTGAATCTGCAACACCTGCAATATCTAAATGAATCCATGGAGTTTTTGGATCAATAAAGTGTTCAAGAAAAGCGGCCGCTTTCATGGAACCAGCATTTGAGGTATTGGCCAAATTTCTGATATCTGCAATGTTTGATTTTATATCATCTCTATGTTCATCAATTAAAGGAAGACGCCAAAGATATTCATTGCAATTACTTGCCGAATTAAGCAGCATTTCAGAAAACTTGTCAGAATTACTCATCATTCCACAAATTTCTGTTCCCAAAGCAGCAACTACTGCACCAGTTAGTGTTGCGCAATCTATAATCGCTGTTGGTTTTAAGTCCTTTGCATAGTCGAGGCAATCAGCAAGAACAAGTCTTCCTTCTGCATCGGTATTTGCAATTTCAACACTCTTTTTGTTTCTTGCGATTACAACAGAATCAGGAGTTATTGCTTTTGATGATATTGAATTATCTGTAATACCTAAAATACAGGAGATTTTAATATCAGCATTTAATAAAGCAGCACTTCTAAATGCTGCGTAAACAGTAGCTGCTCCGGCCATGTCTGTTTTCATATTTATCATAGAATTTTTTAAAGAGTATCCACCTGTATCAAAAGTTAGTCCTTTACCAACTAATATTAGGTGAGGAGTGTTTTTGTTTGATTTTTTTGGTGTATAGGTTAAATGGACTAATCTTGGTTGATGCATTGAACCTTGATTTACTGCTAAAAATAGCCCCATCTTTTCTTTTTTAATTGCATTTTTATCTAGCACTTTGCATTTTATAGACTTAATTTTTTTGGCATTGCTCACAATTTCTTTGGCAAGCATTTCAGAGGTTAAAACATTTGGTACATCATTTATAATATCTCGAGCAAAATAAATACTCTCTGTTATGTTATGTATCTGTTTAGCGTAGTGTTGACCATTTTTTACGCTAGATAAAAGTATGATTTGTTTTAATTTTCTAGTAGTTTTTTTCCCTTTATATTTTTCAAAAGAGTAGGCAGAAAGATGAGATGCCTCAATTGCTGCAAGTAAAAAATCTTTTTCACTCGAACCTTTTAGATTTAAAAGATCAATAGATATTTCCTCATATTTTTGTAATGAGGACTTTACAATTTTTGCAACCTCTTTTCTTAGTGTTTCTGGAGTGAACTTGTCAGATTCTCCGACACCAATTACTGTAAATAAATTTTTCTCCACAGTTAGTTGTACAGTTTGTTGGGGAGATTTAAAAAAATCCTTATATGCTTTAATTTTTGCAATAGATGAAATGATACGATTATCGAGAGATGATTTATCTAATATATTTTGCTTTTTTTCTTTTTTATAAAAAGCAAATATAAATCGATGTGAACTTGTGCTATTTTTATTTGTTATAATAATTTCCATATTAAAATTCCCCTTTTTTTCTTATAAAAAACTAGCATGTATTCCTTCCTTCGTCTAAAATTTTGTAATGGTGTTTTCTATAAAAGAATAAACTAATGATGAAAAAGAAAATATATGCTTAAGATAATGCAAAAGTATTTGGCCTATAATTTTTTACCAGCTTTTTTAGGTGGTACCTTTTTTTTCGTTACTTTCCTTATGACCTTTCAGGTATTTCGTATTTTAGCAGTATTTATTAGCAAGGGACTTCCTATTAGTAGTGTCTTTGGTCTTATGTGGCATATCGCAATTTCATTCTTACCATCCGCTGTTCCTTTAGCACTGTTTTTTTCAATTATTTATGCACTTAATAAGTTGGCAGATGATTCTGAACTAATTGCCATGAGATCTTTTGGTATGAGCAAGTGGCAGATACTAACACCATTTCTTGTGTTTGGTGTTGTTATTTCGTTGCTTGTTTATGTTGCAAATAAAAACCTAATTCCTGCGTCAAAGAGAGTTTTTGCTAATACCGTGATTCAGTTTACATCAAAAGGTCTTTTATCTGAAATTAAGGCCGAAAAATTTTTTACAGAGATTCCAAATGTTACTTTATTTGCACAACAGGTGCATGGGAATGGAAGTAAATTTGAGAATATTTTTTTGCAGATGCGTTCAAAAAATGGTCAAGAAGAGGATATTATTTTTGCGCGTAAAGGCGTTTTAATCAGGCAAAAGGATGGTAATTGGGAAATTCCAAATTTAAGATTGCATTTGATGGATGGTAATATTGTTAAGACTTATAGAGGGAAAGAACAGGTCGATAAGACAATTTTTGGCGAATATGATTTTCCTGTACTAAGCGGAGATTACCGGCCAGGGTTTATAACAAAAGACAGTATGAGAACAAGTGATGAATTGCATGAGGTTTTAAAAGAGAAGCGAGCATTAGGTGTTATTGATCGAGATTTTCAAAAAACAGAATTAGAGTATTGGTGGAGAATAAATACTCCTTTACAGTGCCTTGTTTTTGTTGTTTTAGGATTTGCTTTAGGGATGAGGCAAGGGCCAAGGGTTCAAGGCAATAATGTAGGAAAAGCACTTATTTTTATGATTGCGTACTACTCTTTGCTATTTTTAGGAATTTCTTTAACCCAGAAAATGGTTCTTGATGCAGCAGTTTCTACTTTTTTGCCAAGCATTCTTGCCGTTATCGTTGGTATTAATATTATTAGAAAACTTGATTGGGTATAATGCTACTGTCTTGGTATTGTTGGTGGCCGAATTGTTAAAGGTGCTGTGCCACTTGCTTCTTGTGGAGGTGGTTTTACTGTAGTCTTCGCTGGTTCGACAACCTTTTTTTCTACAGGCTTTTCTTGTTGTTGAACGATAACCTGTTTTGGTTCAATTTTAGGTGTAGAGACAACGGTTATTGGTTGTTGTGGTTTTGGTTGTTCTTTTATTTGGGGTTCCACAGGTTTTTGAACTGGGGCAACAATCTTTGTTTCTTCAGGTTTTACCTCTTTTACGACCACTTTGGGTTGTACTTGTATTTTTGTTTCTTTTTGTGTTGGCGTTATAGTTGCTGTCGTGTTTTTTGGTGGATCAACTTTCTTTTCAGTAGGGGGGGTTATAGCAGAACTATTTTCTTTTATCGTTTCTAAAGGTCTAATCACAACTGTTGGAGAAAGAGGTTCTTCTTTAGGCGTATAGTTGTCCAGTGTTTGGACTGTTTTTTCTACAGGAACAACTTCTTGGATCTCTTTAGCAACTTCCGTTTTGGTTGATTTTGATAATATAGACATTGTTATAAGACCAATAACCACGATGATAATTATACTAGATGCTAAAATTATAATCATTTTAGAATTAGAGTCTTGATCTTTGCTTTTATTTTCCTCTTTGGAAGTTAGCTTTTCATAGCGATAAGATACTGGTTGATATTTAGGATTTTGTTCAAGAGGTATTGTTTTTTTTGTATTGGAAGATATTTTGGATAATCCTTGCTCAAAAAGTTTGATTGCCTCAGATTGAGAATAATTTAGTTCTTTTGCAAGCGATTTTAAATAACCAATAACATACACTTTATTTGGTAATTTGTCATAATCCTCATTTTCTAGAGATTCAAGCAAGGAAAGACTTATTCGAGTGTCATTTGCGATTTTTTTTAGAGATTTGCCACTTTTTGATCGGTGATGGGCCAAGAATTTTCCTATAGTATCAAATGTCAAATTTTGAGTACTGATATTTGCAGTGTCATTATTTGAGTGATCTAATGTTTCATCCATAAAGTAAACCTTTCTAAATTTTGTTAAAATCCCTGATTTTCAAAAAAACGTTTAGAAGTTGCCGGTCGAGCTTCATTTGTTTTTTGAATTACCAGATCTTCTAATTTTTTATCGCTATATGTACTATCAGGGAAGCGTTCTTTTAGTTCTTTAAATTTCAAAATAGCTTCATTTTCTCGTTTAAGCTTTAACAAAATGACAACTTGTTTAAAAACAGGATCAACCTGACCAGCGCATACACCCTTCCCTGCATTTTGATAGGATTTTAAGGCACTCTCAAAGTTTCTTTGTTCTTCGTAAATTTCTCCAAGGAGAAAGTGGGCCGGACAGTAGTCACTTTTTTCTTTAAGAGAAAGCAATAAATTATTTACCGCTTGTTTTTGTTTTAATGTGTAAATATCCAGAAGGGCAAGATTATAATAAACCCGATACTGATGTGCATATACAAGGTCTTCTAGAACAAGCAAATATTCACGTCTTGCTTGCTCCCATTTTTCTTGTTGCATATAAATTGAGCCTAGATTATTTCTAGCATCTGAATTTTTTGGATTTAATCGTAGGGACTCTTGAATGTGATAGATTGCTTTACTTATCTGTCCTTTAAAATAGTATGCCATGCCTAAATTATTTTGTATTTTATAGTCATTTGGCATAATTGATTCTGCTTTGATCAATGCGGCAAGAGCATCGGTATATTGTTGCTCCATTAATGCGGCAGTTCCTTGCTCGTAATATAAATCTGCTGTTTTTTGATTTTTCTCACTACTACTAGAGCAAGAAGCAAAAACAATGCATATAAAAATCAAAACGAAGCTTTTTTTTACTATTGTTTTTGTCATAAATGTTATCCAAATAAGTTGGAATGATGAATACTCAAGCAAAAATTATATTAGACTGCTTCTTAATGGTCAATTTTTATAAAGCACTTTGTTGCCATAAAGCACTTTGTTACTTAAAATTTTATCTGAATATCAATTAGATATATAAAAACAAAAAAAGGTCAAATGGCAAACCTGTTGTCAAAAATATTGAAAACACCTTTTACCGTAGAATTAATTTTAAACGGTAGTTTTATATTTTTGTATGCTTTAAAAATTAGCAACAAAATTCCTATTAGTTGGAATATGGATTTTGTGAATAGTTTTTTAACAATATCTTCAAACTTTGTTCCATTGGTTTTATTTTTTATAGTGATTCTAAACTTTATTATGTCAGATGGATTTTCGGATTTTTTACGCAAACATATTTTTTCTTTGATTGTTTTTATTCCAATTGTGATTACATGGGGAGATCAAGAGTTTGTTTTTTGGTTATCTTCAGCACATTTACTATCTTCTTTTTTGGTTTTATATGATTCACCAAAGAAAGTTCCAGATAAAATAAAAGACTTTTTGACTGAAGATATTATTCAAAAATTACGCTATAAAATCAGTCCGCCTCAAATGATTTTTATAACTTATGCAGGGCTTATAACTGTTGGAACTTTTTTATTAAAATTACCTGTTTCTGCTGCAGATGGAGTAACAATTTCATGGATTGATAGTATTTTTATGATTACATCGGCAGCCTGTGTAACAGGCCTTACGACAATACCTGTTGATACATCTTTATCGTTATTTGGGCAATCCGTGATAATCCTCGTTGTCCAGTTAGGTGGTTTATCTATTATGACGTTTTATTCTGCTGCGGCAATTATGATGGGTAAATCTTTAGGGCTTAAAGAAAGAACTATAATGCAAGATTTATTAGAGGTTTCAAGTGCAGAAGAGTTGATGAATGTGGTTGTTGATATTATTCGTTATACATTTGTAATTGAGCTATGGGGGGCAATTGTTTTAACTTTTGCTTTCGTTTTAGAAGGAGAAAGTTTTGGACGGGCCTTTTATTACGGAGTTTTTCATGCTATTTCTGCATTTTGTAATGCAGGCTTTTCTCTTTTTAGTACAAGTATTGAAAGTTATGCCACAAAACCACTCATTCATGGAACAATTATCGTGCTTGTTTTGTTTGGTGGATTTGGTTTTATTGTACTAAAAGAGTTAGTGCAGGTTGTATATCGTAGAAAAAGTCTCATTAGAATGACTTTGCATGCAAAAACATCGATGTTTGTAACAATATTGCTGTTAATGTCTGGTACAATTTTTTTGCTGTTTAGTGAGTATCTACATGCGTTAGATAGCTATACTTTATGGGAGAAAATACAAATTGCTGTTTTCCAATCTGCCGCAGCAAGAACTGCTGGTTTTAACAGCATTCCTCTTACTTCTTTTAGTAGCTATACTTTGTTTGTTCTTATAATTTTAATGTTTATTGGAGGAAATCCTGGTTCAACGGCCGGTGGAGTTAAAACAACAACTGTTGCTGTACTGTTTAGATCGCTTGTTTCAACATTTCGAGGGGAGTCACAAATTACTATTTTTGATAGGAAAATTCCTGCTGCAACATCGGTTAAGGCAACAGCACTGATTTTTATGTCTCTCTTGGTTGTTTGCTTCTTTTTTCTTTTAATGTTAAAGCTTGAACCAGAACAGTCATTCCTTTCTATCTTTTTTGAGGTGGTTAGTGCATTTGCAACTGTTGGTATGTCTTTGGGGATAACGCCCTATCTTTCGGCTGCAGGTAAAATTGTAATCTCTATATTAATGTTTATTGGGAGAATTGGTCCTTTGACTTTAATTTTGGCAATAGGACATGGAAACAATAGTGGGCAAGTTAATCGTCCAGATGGCCACGTAATTATCGGATGATTTTTTAGGAGTGTTAAAGATGATTGTTGCAGTTATTGGATTAGGAACTTTTGGAGCAAAAGCTGCTTGTAGGCTATTTGAAAAAGGGGCCGAAGTTATTGCTATCGATAAAGATGAAAAACTTGTAGAAAAATTAAAAGATAGAGTTACTCAAGCACTGGCCCTAGATATTACCGATGAGCGGGCATTGAGATCTGTTGGAATTTCTGATGTTGATGTGGCCTTAGTTGCAATTGGTGATAATGTTGAAAAAAGTATCATGGCCGTGGCCATGCTTAGAAAGCTTGGTGTTGGACGTGTTATTGCTAGGGCCACAAGTCTTTTACATGAGCATATTTTGCTTGAAATTGGGGCCAGTGAAATTATTAAAGTTGAAGAAGATATGGGGGAGATTATTGCATCTAAAATTATTGCTCCACACGTCTTACAGCGCTATAATTTTGCTGCTGGTTATTCGCTTGTCGAAATAAAACTTGGGAAAAATTACCATGGAAAAACTCTTGTTGAGACCAAGTTAAGACAAAACTTTTCTTTAAATATTGTTGCTCTTCAAAAGAGAATTCCTTACATCACAGAAGATGGTAAAGCTTCTTATCGAATAGAGATAAATGATTCACCAATGCCAATGGATGTTTTAGAAACGGATGATATTTTAGTTCTTGTTGGATCAGATAAGAATTTTACTCGTCTTTTTGAAGAGCTTGCAAACGAATAGCCAAGGAGAAATGCTTGAATTTATCACTAAAAAATAGGATTGCATTAAGTTTTGGGATTGCGACACTGCTTGTTTTAGTCCTCTCTTTTACTGTTTTTAATTTTTTAAATTCCCTTAACAAAGATATTGAGGCCATGATTGCTCAGACAAATAGAGCATCTCTTTTGACAGATGAGATAAGAATTTCTGCCGTTTCCATTTTAAAATATCAACGTCGTATTTTAACAAATAGGGCAGCTCCAGAAATTGTAGAAAAAATTATTGGTCTTTGTGAAAATATGAATTCTCAATTACAGCGATTAGATACACTTTATAAATCTACAGAGGTTACAAAGATTGTTGCAGAGATGAGAACTTATGTTGACTCCCTTCGTGTTGTATTGTCTAAAACATCTTTTAATTCTAGGGATACAATTGGGCCTTCAACAATTGGAGAACTTGCAGATAAAATTTTAGAGGCATTTTCAGAATTTCAAGATATTCAATATTACAGAAGTCTTGAGCGCGACAATCAAATGAAGCAAATTATTAGTGAGACTAAAAGAAACATGATGATAACACTAATTATTGGTTTTTTGATGACAATTCTTTTAGGACTGGTTGTGCCTGTAAAACTATCAATGCCATTTAAAAAAATCAAGGACACGATTAGAGAGTTACAAGATTGTAATTTTGACGTTTCTATTTACTACAATCAAAATGATGAAATTGGCGAGATTGCAACAGAGATGAATAAGATGATTCATAATCTTAAAACATTTGATGATTTGCGCGCAGATAGAATTATGGTCGAAAAAAGAAAGTTTGATTCTCTTGCTAATTTGTCGAAAAAAGCAATCCTTGCAACAAATAGTGAGGGCAGAATTATGTATATGAATAATGCTCTTTATTCAATGGTTCAGGTACAATCAGATGAGGTTTTAGGCAAGATCGTAACAGAGGCCCCACTTCCTAAATCAATTGTAGATACTTGTTTATTAGCAGTAAAAAGACGATCAAAAATTGATAATGCTGAAATTCAAATCAGTGCATTATTTGGAGCAGATGATGGTGAAAAGCCACAGCATATTGTTACTATTTTGGACAAAGATCGAAATGCACTCTCTTTAAAAGATAAAGAAAAAGAAGGTAGCGAGGTCGAAAAGGTTATTTATAACGGATATGCAACAATTGTTCCTGTACGAGGCAAAGATATTACATTAGACTACTATCTTTTTGTTATGTCAGAAGAACCTTTTGTGTAAAAGAATTTAAAAAGAGAATTGAATGGATACAAAATTTATTAGAAATTTTTCAATTATTGCGCATATCGATCATGGCAAATCAACTCTTGCAGATCGATTGCTTGAAACAACAGGAACAATTAGTAAAAGAGAGTCTGTTGATCAGTTCTTAGATAATATGGATATTGAAAAAGAGCGCGGTATTACAATCAAAGCGCAATCAGTGAGACTAACGTATAAAGCACAAGATGGGCAGACATATTTTTTAAACTTAATCGATACTCCGGGACATGTTGATTTTGCATACGAAGTTAGTCGTTCTCTTGCGTCTTGTGATGGTGCAATTTTAGTTGTCGATGCATCTCAAGGAGTTGAAGCGCAAACGCTTGCTAACGTCTATATGGCCCTTGATAATAATTTAGAAATTGTTCCAGTTATTAATAAAATCGATCTGCCACACGCAGACCCAGAGAAGGCCAAAAATGAAATAGAAGAGATTATTGGCATTGATGCAAGTGAAGCAAGTCTTGTCTCTGCAAAATCTGGTATTGGTATAGATGGCCTACTTGAAAATATTGTAAAAAAAGTTCCTCCACCAAAAGGAAAACATGATAACCCTTTCCAGGCATTGATCTTTGACTCTTGGTTTGATTCTTATCAAGGCGTTATTGTTTTAGTTAGAGTGTTTGAAGGACGAGTTGAGTTAAAAGATAAAGTGTATTTTAAACATTCTGCTCAAGAATATGAGGTTTTAAAAATAGCAATAAACAGTCCATTCTTTACAGAAGTAAAAGAGATCGGCGCTGGCGAAGTTGGAATGCTGATTTGTGGGGTAAAGACTTTAAAGGATGTAAAAATAGGTGATACCATTGTATTGGCATCTAAAAAAACAACACCATCTCTTTCTGGATTTAAAGAAGTAAAACCAATGGTTTTTTGTGGTATTTTCCCAGTAGACACCATCGATTATGCAATATTAAAGGAATCTCTAGAAAAACTGGCATTAAATGACTCTTCTTTTACTTATGAACCTGAGACTTCAAATGCTCTTGGTTTTGGATTTCGATGCGGCTTTTTAGGTCTTTTGCATATGAATATTGTTCAAGAAAGATTAGAGCGGGAGTTTGAACTTTCTTTGATATCGACGGCTCCATCTTGTAGTTATAAAGTTTTAACAGCAAGACAAGAAGAGTTGATGATTGCCAATCCATCAGATCTTCCAGATGCAAGTTTGATTGAAACAATTAGTGAACCGATTGTAGAGATTAATATTCATGCGCCAAATGAGTTTATCGGTAAGCTTATTAAATTATGTGAAGATCGTAGGGGTACTCAAAAAGAGATAAAATACATTACATCAGAAAGAGTGCAACTTGTTTATGAGTTACCACTTTCTGAAATGGTTTTTGATTTTTATGATCATTTAAAAAGCTTATCTCGAGGATATGCTAGTATGGATTATGAATTTAAGCGCTATGAGGCCTCAGAGCTTGTTAAACTCGATGTTTTATTAAATGGCGATAAAGTCGATGCTCTTTCTATGATTTGTCATAGAAGTTCTGCTGCAATCAAAGGACGAACTCTTGTAACAAAACTGCAAAAATTAATTGAAAGACATCAATTTGATATTGCAGTACAAGCAGCTGTTGGAGCAAAAATTGTTGCTCGTGAAACGATCAAAGCGTTAAGAAAAAATGTTTTGGCCAAGTGCTACGGTGGAGATATAACCAGAAAAAGAAAACTTTTAGAAAAACAAAAGCGCGGAAAAAAGAGAATGAAAATGGTTGGAAGTGTTGAGGTTTCTCAAGAAGCATTTTTGGCCGTATTAGAGGTTGATGAATAAAATGGACAGATTTTTTTTGGATATAGCAACTGTTGAAATTTTAGAGAATCATCTAACTCAAGCTTTAATTCAATATGGCAATGCAGATTTTTATCCGACTTTAAAGTCTTTTAAGGATGATTATTGTAAAAAACTTGGAGATGTTTCAGAAGATGATTATGACTATGAAAGTAAAATGGCCGTTTTTAATGATTGGTATATCTTAGATGCAGTATTACCGACGACCAATCGATTAATTATTTATGATTATATCGTTAAGAATGTTGTTGATATAAAATTTCATGATTTGTTACTAAATGTAAATCATTCGGTGTTTGAGTTTGTGGGTATAGATAAAAATAATCAAATTGTTTTAAAGGATCTATTAAATTGTAAAAAGATTATTTTATTTAAGGGGTACTTTAAGATGGCCTTTGTAAAAAAAGATCTTTTTATTGGCCGAGTTATGGGGAATGATTTTTCTGCATATCTCCGCCCAGGGCTTAGCATGCTTCCAAGACAGATTAAAGGACAGCTCGTCAGGCAAGGAAAAAAACTGCAAGAGGAAAAGGATTTGCGAGCGACCAAAGAGTTTCTTATGCGTCTAGAAATGCTTAGAGCAAAAGCTGCAAGATATAACCACTTGCCAGCATCAAAGATATTTGTTTTTTAAGATATTTTTTTTGTAAATAGAGTATATGGAATAGCACCAATGAGATTAATTCCTACGTTTGCAAGAAAAAATAGATTAAATAGCGATGCTCCATTGTTAATACCAAAAAATCCAAATAGAGCACTATAAAGGGCATGTCCAACACCAAGACCTGCTGGTGTTATTGGAATTGCAGTTCCAACCATTCCAAGGGGAATAAATGTAAAGGCGTGGCCCATATCGATGGGAGCACTTAAAAAAGGATAAGCAAGAGTTATAAAGGCAAAGACGTTGCAAGATTGACCTATCAAGCTCATACAAATACATAAAAAAACAGTTTTAGGAGCTGTTCCGATAAACCAGATTTGTTCAAAGAGATGTACAAACTTATGCCCAATAAAAGGAATTTTTGCTGCTAGACCAGAAAGAATGTTTTGCATTTTTTTAGGCGTAAAAATTGTGGCAACGGCCATCAAAACTCCAAAAAAAATCAAAAAATTAAAATTAACTAAATGAGCGAGTTGTTCAGATTTTACAGAAATTTCTTGGTAATAAATTAAAGTAAAAATGCCAAGAATCGTTAAGAGACCCAAAAGGCCAATTAGTCTGTCTAAAAAAATTGTAGTTAGAAAAAAAGACTTACTTTGTGTGCGATCAAGATCACGCGCGTATACAAGTTTAATTATATCACCAGTTACTGCTCCAGGTAAAACTGTGCTAAAAAACATTCCAATCCATGTTAATTTTATTGTATCAATTATTTTTATTTCGGCAGTTGATTTTATTTTTAAAAGGAACCGCCAACGAAGAGATGTCACAATAACGTTGATAAATAAAATTGAAAAACAAATTGCCCAAATTCCTTTATACTCTAAAGATTTAGGGATTAAAGAGAAATCTATTTGTCCTCTTTGAAACAGCCAGTAAATAATAACAAATGCAATAACAAATTTTATAATTCCTTTAATCATAATCAAGGCCTAATTATTCCTTTAACTGTTCGTAGTCAAAATAGGAGAAAGAGTATTTCATAAACATGGAATAACTAGCATTAATAGCTATAATTAAACCATGAGCACCGTCAAGCATTCCCAGTTTTATAAAATAGCACTCGATAAATTTACCAATGGGACGAAAAAATAACTCTACAAAAAAAGGTCGTTTATTTTTTCTTTTTATTAATTCTTTTGCGCCAAGAGTTGCATATTTTATATTGGTTTGGACTTGAGATCTTACAGATTTAAAAGAGTAATGATTTAAATGGCCATTCAAGACTTTAAAATTTTTATCATTTGGATTAAGAGGAAATAAATCCTCATGAACATGTGGCCCACTCCAAAGAGCAGCATTTTTTTTATATAATCTTCCGATTATATTTGGATACCAACCACCAAAGCGAATAAATTTATTGCAGAAAAAAGTCTTGCGAATAACTTTAAAAATAACAACATCGGGAGTTCCTTGAACAACGTTTAAAATCGACGCTTTTAAATCATCATCAACTTCTTCATCTGCATCGATGTTTAAAATCCATTCGCCCTTTGCATGCTCTGCAGCAAGATTTTTTTGTTGGCCAAATCCCAAAAATTTATGAGTTATAACCTTGGCGCCAAGATCTTGAGCAATCTTGACCGTATTATCACTACTCATACTATCAACGACTATTATTTCATCGACAAAATTAAGCGATTTTATCGCTTTTGCGATATTACTCTCTTCGTTAAATGTTATAATTGTTGCGGACAATTTCATAATTAAATGTTTAACATTTAAGCCTTTTATTGTATACCTTTTAGAGAAAAAAATAATTGATGTATTGCTATTTTTAACGATGAGGAGATTTTAATGAAAGTCACAATGATTGGAACAGGATATGTTGGTCTGGTGAGTGGAGTTTGCTTTGCGGAGCTTGGACACGATGTAACATGTGTTGACATTATTCCTGAAATAATTGCGATGCTTAAAGAGGGAAAATCTCCAATTTATGAGCCAGAATTAAGTGAGTTGATTCAAAAAAATTATAGTGCCAAGCAAGTCGCATTTTCTACTGATTATTCATCTGTAAAAAATGCGCAAGTGATTTTTTTAGGAGTCGGAACGCCATCAGCAGAAGATGGAAGTGCTGATTTAAGTTATTTGAAAGATGCGGCAGTTGCGACAGCAAAAGAGTTATCTGATGGAGCAATTGTTGTTATAAAGTCTACCGTGCCAGTTGGAACACATAAAGTTATTGAAAAATTAATGAAAGAGCATACTTCTAAAAAATTTGGTCTTGTGAATAATCCAGAGTTTTTAAAAGAGGGTTCTGCTATTGATGATTTTATGAAGCCAGATAGAGTTGTTATTGGATGTGCTGATGATTATGCTGCAAAAGTAATGCAAGAACTATATGCACCACTTGTGCTTCAAGGTCATCCAATCCATATCATGAGCAACTTATCGGCAGAAATGACAAAGTATGCCGCAAATTGTTTGCTGGCCACTAAAATTTCTTTTATCAACGAAATTGCAAGACTTTGTGACATTACAGGTGCCGACATTGATGAAGTGAGAAAGGGAATCTCATCTGATAGAAGAATCGGCCCTCACTTTATTTATCCAGGACCTGGATATGGTGGAAGCTGTTTCCCAAAAGATGTGAAAGCATTAATTCATACAGGAAAAACAGTAGGTATGAATATGAAAGTTATTCAGGCAGTTGAAGATGTAAACGCCGAGCAAAAACTATATATGTTTGAGAAAACAAAGAAATTTTTTAAAGGTGATTTAAAAGGTAAAAAAATTGCATTTTGGGGAGTTTCTTTTAAACCAAAAACAGACGATATTAGAGAGTCTCCTGCGATATATATGGCAAAGGCTTTTGCAAAAGAGGGTGCCCAAGTAGTATTTTTTGATCCAGAAGGGCATAAAAATTTTCAAAAATTAATGGATAATAATCCAGAAACAAAAGGTAAAGTGATTGGAGCAAATAATAAGTATGATTGTTTAAATGGTTGTGATGCTTTACTACTTGTTACAGAGTGGCCAGAGTTTAGATCTCCTGATTTTTCAGAAATAAAATCAAGACTAAAATCTGCAAATATTTTTGATGCTAGAAACATTTATCCAATCAAAAAAATGCAAGATGATGGTTTTAATTATCATGCGATTGGAAGATATATTCAGGCGAACAATAGATAGGGAGCTTGTATGCGCATTGGTGTTTTGCAAATTTGTTCAGAACTAAATCCTGAAGATAATTTAATAAAAATTAGAAAATATTTGCAAGAGGCCAAAGATAAGGGGGTATTCGCGGTTTTTTTTCCAGAAACCTTTTATTCTATGGGAGATGGTGTTACGCGAACGCCCTATCTTGTACAAAAAAATAATGAGCATTTCATAAAAATAAAAAACCTTGCGGTTGATTATGGAATGTATATTTTGGGTGGTTCGGCAACAACGCTTGATATGGGTCTTACCTATAATCGTGCTTATAATTTTACTCCTGCAGGAGAGTTATTGGGAACTTATGATAAGGTCCATCTTTTTTCTTGCGATTTAGAATCTGCTCCAGGAGTAAAAAAAGTTCAAAATGAACACTTTATTTATGCAAGTGGTAATACTCCTAAAATGATTCAAGCAGGTCCTTTAAAGATTGGGTTATCTATTTGTTTTGATCTTAGATTTCCAGAGATGTATCGTCACTATGCTTTAAACGGAGCAAATTTATTAACGGTTTCATCGGCATTTACTGTGCCATCGGGAAGAGCGCACTGGCATACTCTTATTCGGGCCAGAGCAATTGAAAATCAATGTTTTGTTGTTGCCGCAAATCAATGGGGGGCGCATAACGATAATTTGCAAAGTTATGGCCACTCACTAGTTGTCGATCCCTGGGGTGATATACTTTGCGATGCGACGGAAGGTGAAAAGCTTTTAGTTGTAGATTTAAATCTTGATAAGATAAATAGTGTGCGTAAAGCAATTAAAGTTTTTGAGTAATTAGCCTGAGTTCGGACTTTCTTCGAATCTCGTTGTCAGAAAATATTTTTATTTCGGTCACTTACCAAAATGTAAGCTCCCTCATAAAAATATTTTCTTCCTAGAGCTTCTCGGAATTACGAACTCAGGGATTATACTAAATCCACTAAATAATGTCGGTTTTTACATGGCGATTTGTAGCAATCTTTTTTATTAAATGGTGTTCATAGATCAAAAGCTTTACCATCGAACGGTGATAGGCTTCAAGTAGTGCTGCGATAAGTCCATGCGGGCCCTCTTTTCTACTATGAATAAGCATTTTTAAAAAAGTACCAATAAAGGTTATAACAATTGTTATTGCATAAACTTTTTGACCCTTTTTAATTCTCTCTTGGGCCTTAAAAATAGAATACGGAGCTATCTTTTTTAAAACATCAGCAACTAATAAGTCTGGATTATGTAAAATGCGACAATCTAGATCGATATTTTTTATTAGAGGAGAGTTAACCGGTTCTTTTTTCTGATCTATAACAGGGTATTCGTGAACATCACCAACATATCTTATTCTACTTTTTTGAAAAAATCTTTCCTGATAATCAGATCGACCATGTCCTGATTTTATTTCTTTAAGACTTAAGTATTCAGTGCGCATTATCCGATAAAGAGGATAAGTGGTTGGCAAAGAAATTGTTTGATAGAGCTTTTCTTTTAGTTTTAAGGTGACAGCTTCATCGCTATCAAGCATCAAGCACCAATTATTACTTGCTTGATCTATTAAAAAATTTCGTTGGTTTGAAAACCCATCAAACTTTCGATGCAGTATCTTTACGTTAAACTTTTTTAAGATATCTAATGTTGTATCGCTACTACCACCATCTACAACAATTACCTCATCAAAATTCCTAACAGATTCAAGAGTTCTTTGAACTGTTTTTTCACTGTTATGAGTCATTATTAAAACAGATATTTTATTATTTCCCATTCTAAAAATCCTAAATTATTTGTTGTAGTTTTTTTTCTTGTCTTAGTTTTGGTATAGAATATCTCTAACAGTGTTGAATTATCAACCCTTTAAAATTATACTATAATGCACATACAATATTTGTTGTTTTATTAACGAGGAGCGACTTTTAATGAGTAATCCTTTAGTTTCAGGGTTTACGTTTATAAAAAATGGACTAACTCTTGGCTATCCAATTAGAGAAAGTATTTTAAGCATTGAGCCATTGTGCGATGAAATTGTAATAAATGTTGGATATGATGATCCAAATCTTTTAAAAGATGATGGCACTTATGAGTATTTAAGAGATTTTTTTACTCATCCGAAATTTAAATTTTTAAAAAGTTTTTGGAATCCAGAGTTAAAAAGTAAGGGTCTTATTTTATCAGATCAAACCAATATTGCGCTAAGAGAGTGTCGAGGAGAAGTGTGTCAGTATATTCAAGGTGATGAAGTAATCCATGAAGATGATTTATCCACGATTCATGATGCAATTATAAAAATGCTTGATGATAAAAACTATGATGCTTTAATTTTTAAGTATATTCACTTCTATGGTGATGTGGATATTTATAAATATACTAGAGATATTTACAGACGAGAAATTAGAACAATTAGAAACAATCTTGGAATAAAAAGCTGGTTAGATGCTCAAGGTTTTAGACATAAAGACGATACAAAAATCAATGGGTGTTTAATAAATGCACGTATACTTCATTATGGTTGGGCCAGAAAAGAAACGGTAATGAAGCAAAAAATTGTAGAGATGGATAAGCTTTATCATGGAAGTGATTTTGTTGCTGCAAAAAAATTTGAGTATCAAAAGATTTGGGGCCTAAAAAAGTTTACAACAACTCATCCAAAGATTATGGCAGATTGGATTAAAACACATAGAAATAATCTTGATATTTTATCGATGAAGCCTCGATATGATTTTCACACAATAAGTTTGCTTGTTTCTGATATGATAGAAGAGATTACAGACTATAGAATTGGGGAATATAAAAATTATAAAAGGGTAAAATAGGAAACAATATTATGATATCAAAAAGGGCCCTTATGCCTTTAACTCCTTGTATAAAATCTTTAATTTGGGGAGGAGTGCGTTTAAAAAAAATTAAGCGTATTGAAAATGTTGAAAATATTGCAGAAAGTTGGGAGGTCTCCATTCATAAAGATGGGCCTTCAACATTTATAGATACGTCCTTAAACGAAATAATTTCAGAAGATGAGTTACCATATTTGGTAAAGTTTATTGATACTGCAGATGACCTATCGATTCAGGTTCATCCAGATGATAGATACGCAAGAAAGTATGAAAACTCTCTGGGGAAGTCAGAGTGTTGGGTTATTTTAGATGCTGCTGATGATGCAGGGATATATCTTGGATTTAAAAAAGGTGTTACTCGTGAAATTTTTGAAGAAAAAATAAATTTAAATTCAGATATTTCTTTGCTTTTAAATTTTTTCCCGGTGAAAAAAGGAGATTTTTTCTTTGTACCTGCAGGGGCAGTTCATGCAATTGGTAAAAATGTTTTTTTGTGTGAGGTTCAACAAAGTAGTGGAATAACTTACAGAGCTTGGGATTGGGAACGTGTAGATAAGTTTGGAAAAAAAAGAGAGTTGCATTTAAAAAAAGCTCTGGATGTTTTGCGATTTGAAGAAGAGTTTAATCAAGAAGCTAACTTTTTAATAAAGAGAAATATTTTTTCTTCTTTTGGTGTTGGACTACTTCTTGATTATTTAAATTTTGGAGTTGAGGTCTTAGTTTTTATAAAAGATTCTCAAAAGGTTTTAGCTTTATCGCAAAATCGAGGGGCCGCTATTGTTGTTCTTTCTGGAAAAGTTAAAATTGAAAGAAGTGGGCAGGAAGAAGAACTTAGTGCGTTTCAATCGATGTATCTACCTCTCGGAGAATTTTCTTTGGGAATCTTAACGGCATTAACTGATTGCGAAGTACTATATATTGTTTAATTCTAAAAACCACCGTCCATTGAAAACATCCTGTGCACGTCGGCATACAAAACATCCTGTTTATCGCCGACTTTCGCACATCCTGTGCACGTCGGCATACAAAACATCCTGTTTATCGCCGACTTTCGCACATCCTGTGCACGTCGGCATACAAAACATCCTGTTTATAAAAAAGGCCCTGAAAAATCAGGGCCTTCGCTATTTAAAATTATTTTAAATTCGTTTTAAATATTAGAAACGACCGCGTCCGCCGCCACGGTTTCCACCGAAACCACCACGACTTCCACCACCACGGTTTCCACCGAAACCGCCGCCACTAGGACGAGTTTCTTGTGGTTTTGCTTCACTGATTCTTAAAGCTCTTCCTTCAAGTTCAGCACCATTGAATTTTTCAATAGCAGCTTGAGCTTCGTTTTCATCAGACATTTCAACAAAGCCAAAGCCTTTGCTTCTTCCTGAATCACGATCTGTGATGATTCTAACAGAAGCAACTTGACCACACTGAGCAAATACATCAGATAGAGCTTCTTCTGTTACATTAAACGATAAATTTCCTACGTACAATTTGTTACCCATATAACCTCCGAAAATAGGATGGGGAGTGCTTCAAATGAAAATGGGTAACTGCACCCAAAAAATCTAAAGAACTACTGTTGAACCGCCAAATTAGCAGAGTTTTATAAAAGTTGCTAGCAAATTCGTCACTTTTGAAAAAATTGCACTAAATTTTTAAAGATGTTGTGTTGGAAAGTTAACACTACTTATTTTTTCTTCTGCAAAAATCGCCAATTCTTTTAAAAAGATATCCTTGTTTTTGATTGGATGACTTTTCTTTATTAAAAGAGCAGTTTGATTTGTTGTTAACTCGTTTTGTAGATACATATTTATAAAATCAAGAAGAATTGGTGAAAAATATATTCGTTTAAGCTGATTATTTTGAATTTTTAATGCCTTTGATTTTAGGTATTGCAGTAGCCTTTTTTGTTGAGTTAAAGGTCTAAAAACTAATGCTTGTGATGGATGAAGAGTTGTTAGAGGATAGATAACACACTGCTGTGGAATTAGGTGAGGCAGTATTATAAAATCAGCATTGTTAAACATTGCTGTCACTTTGTCGCTCGTTGTCTCTTTTTTGAGTTTCTTAGTTAGATGTATTTCACTTAAAAATGAAATTGTTTCATTTCTAATAATTGGATCAAGTTTGTTGCAAAATTCATTAAAGTGGATAAGCGCTTCACAAAAGTGGCCATAAATTCTTATCGATAGATTTTTCCATGAATATTTTTTTAAGGCAGACTCTATATGGGATTGCTCTTTTAAGAGATTATTTCCAGGCATTGCCCATACAATAACCCCTTCTTCGCCCTTTGCTGAAATTAAATATGGTGCATTTATTTTAGAAATTTTTTTTAATGTTTCAGCTAATTCTTGTTCTTGGTCTTTTTTAAAAATAATACGATCAAGTTCATATCTGTTCCTTGGGTAATACATATGATTCAATTTTTGAATTTTTTTATCTTTAAAAATTGATAAATATTTTAAAAGTAGCATTGATGCGGCCCTGGCATCATCCATTGCTCGATGAGCATTTTGATGAGGAATATCAAAAATAGTAGACATATATTGGAGGTTTGAATTTAAAAGATTTGGAATTAGATATTTAGTCATTAAATTCGTGCAAATTGTTTTATTTTTTAAAACAGGCCGACCCAGTCTTTCTAGTACAGAGTTAAAAAATGGAATATCAAAAGAGGCATTATGGGCCACAAGAATAGAATCACCCATAAATTCTATAATATCGTCAATTACTTGTTCTATAGTGGGAGCATTTTTTACATCACGCTCGTGAATCGTTGTTAGTTTTTGAATAAACTGGGGGATTTTGATTTCAGGGCTAATGAGGTAGTTTTTCTTTTTAACAATTTTTAGTTTTTCTATTTTGACCATGCCGATTTCAATGATTTTATCATTTTTTTGATCTCCACCAGTGGTTTCAAGATCAAAAACGCAAAAACTTAAATCTTCTAATAGTTCATGTGCCGCAATTTCTTGTGTTTTTTCATTCATAAATAGATCCTTTCGAGCATTCGCTCGAAAATAGTTATTTTAAGTGCTCTGGCGTAAATGCAAGAGGAAAAATCTCATCAAAACGTTTGATTTCTTCTTTGTTATTAATATCGCCAATTATTACTGGCATATCAGGTGTTGCAAATTCACTCATTACTTGTCTGCACATTCCACAAGGTGGCCACCCAGCATCAGTATAAACATAGACCGCTTTTATTTCTTTATGTCCTTTAGAGACAGCACTAAAAATAGCAGTTCTTTCCGCACAAACAGTGCCTCCAAAGCTTGAATTTTCGATATTACAGCCGCCAAATATTTCTCCTGATGGAGTTAAAACAGCGGCCCCAACTTTGACTTTTGAATATGGAGAGTAGGCGTTGTTTGCTGTAGATATTGCAATTTGCCTTAATTTTTTTATAACTTCTTGATCTAATTTCATTGGGTCACCTTAAATTATAATTTATATTTTACTATTGGCCTCATTATTATCTGGTGTATTAGAAATTTTCTCAATAACTTTTAAAATCAGCATTGAAAAAAATTCCATCATCTGTTGTGCCTTTTGTTTTTTTAATTGTGGGTCGATTTCAATTTCTCTAATGCTTGTTGCCATATTTGCAACACAAGAAATACCGGCCACTTTCATTCCTAAATGTCGGCCTGAGATGGCCTCGGGAACTGTACTCATTCCAACAATATCTGCCCCAAGTATTGAGAGCATTTTTACTTCGGCCGGAGTTTCATAAGTTGGCCCAGTCACTCCTGCATAAACTCCAGTTGGAAGGTCTATTTTTAAATCTTTTGCTGTTTCTAAAAAAAGATTAATTAATTCTTGATCGTATAGATTATGCATTTTTGGGAATTTCAGTCCCAAAGATTTTGGTCCGACACCAATTAGAGGATTTGTTCCCATTAGGTTTATATGATCTCTAATTAAAACCAAATCTCCTGGTGTAAAAGAATTATTAATTGCTCCAGAGGCATTTGTTATAATTAAGTTTTCGATTCCCAAAGTTGCAAGCACTCTAATGGGAAATACAACCTCATCAATATTAAAACCCTCGTGAATATGGAGTCGTCCTTGTAAAAGAACAACTTTAGTATTAGAAATTTCTCCAAACAGTAATCTGCAATCATTTTTTTCGATGCCAGACTCTGGTAAAAAATGTGGAATTTCTTCAAAGCTTAAGCTTTTTACATTTTCTAGTAATTTTACAAAATGACCAAGTCCTGATCCTAGAATAATTGCAACTTTTGGAATTTCATCAATCTTTTCTGCTAGAAATTTTGCGCAGGTTGCAAGCTTTTGGTGCATCACTATTTTACTCTTTTTACCTTTACTGAATAAATCAGTTTAGGAAGTTTTGTTGGTTTTTTCTTTGATATTTTAAAAATCGATTCTTGAAATTCTTTGGTAATCTTTTTTACAATTTCCATTTGAGAGTTATGATGATGAATTGTTAGAAGTGGCTCACCCTTTTTAACTTTATCGCCAATTCTTTTGTGTATTATAAATCCTACTGAAAAATCAATTGTATCATTTGCAGCTTTTCTTCCCCCTCCAAGATCAACACATTTTAGACCAATTGCTTCACATTCCGTTGCGGAGATATAACCATCTTTTGTAGATAATACATCTGTTGTATGTTCTGCTTTTGTAAACATTGAATAATCATCAACAAATTTAGAATCACCACCTTGAATTTTTATGAGTTCTCTAAATTTTTCTAAGGCCTTGCCATTTTCTAATACTTCGCGCGCTTTCTTTATTCCTTCTGCATGAGTTTTTGAAAGTCCGGCAAGATAAACCATCCCACCAGCAAGAGATAAAGATAACTCTGTCAAATCTTTTGGCCCTTTATTTCTAAGAGTCTCGATACTTTCAATAATTTCTAGAGAGTTACCAACCGCTTTACCTAAAGGTTGAGACATGTCGGTAATCATATACATAACGCTTTTTTTGAAACGAATACCAGTATCCATGATGCTTTCTGCTAATGCTTTCGAATCTTTTAGAGTTTTCATAAAAGCGCCAGGGCCTGTTTTTACATCCATCACAATTCCGCTTGCTCCTTCGGCTAGTTTTTTACTCATAATGGAAGCGGTAATTAGTGGTATTGATTCCACAGTTGCCGTCACATCTCTTAAGGCATATATTTTTTTATCAGCAGGTGCTATATCTTTTGTCTGTCCGATTAAAACGAGGCCATATTTTTTTAAGTATTCTTGAAACTCTTCTAAACTTAAGGAAGTGTTAAAGCCAGTAATTGCTTCAATTTTATCAACAGTACCGCCTGTATGACCAAGGCCCCTTCCTGCAATCATTGGAACTTTTACACCACACGCTGCTGCGATTGGTGCAAGAATAAACGATGTTTTATCTCCAACTCCGCCAGTAGAGTGTTTATCTATTACTTTTTTATCTTTAAAATCTAAAACCTTTCCGGAATAAAGCATTGCATCTGTTAAAAATTGAGTTTCTTTTTTGCTCATTCCACGCACAAACATGGCCATTAAAAGAGAGGCCATTTGATAGTCTGCAATTTTACCATCAACAAGGTTTGTAACGACCCATTTTATTTCATCGTTTGATAGTTCACCTTTATCTCGTTTTTTTTGAATGATTTGATAAATTGAAAACTCTTGTTTAATGGTAGCTTTTTTGTTCATAAACTTGACTCATGGTTAAAATAAAAGCATTGTTAATATTAGAAAAAATGTAAAAAATAACTATACATTAATTTTTCTCTAAAATGAAAGTTAAAAAATAACACTCTTTGCTTCTTCGGAGGTCTTAATTTGTATGAAGCGTTTAATATCTTTAATCCTTTTTGGTTCTTTAATCATTAATTCTTCACTTGCATTTGCCCAACAAAGCGATGATCCTTTGGCAAGCTCAATGCAGGATGTTACTACAATTTTAGGGATAACTCTTGGGGGATCGATTCTTGGTTTATCTACCTTGTCTTTCTATGATGAGCCCGAAGATCATTTTAAAAATATTGTTATTGGCGGTGCGTTAGGACTTATTACAGGTGTTTTAGTTGTAACTTTTTCCCAGGCCAATAAAAGTCGCGATATTTATC
>CAZCDT010000014.1:0-23384 GCA_964497525.1 uncultured Bacteriovoracaceae bacterium | reverse complement strand
CCTAGATAAAAAAGCTGTCTTACCAGATTTTACAACATCAGATCGATATGTTTGGCACAACAAAGAATTTAATAAAATAGAGACAACAAAGGATCGCTCGCTTTTTAGTTACAGTTTTACTTACTAAAAAGTCTAGAAGCGTATTGATAAAACAAACAAACAGGAGAGCTTTGTGGAAGATTTTAAGTATAGGATAATGTCATTTATAGGTTTGGTTATAATTGTTTTACTATTTTATATTTTTAGTAGTAATCGCAAGGCGGTAAATTTTAAAACTATTATATCTGGAGTTTTATTACAAGTTTTAATCGGATTGTTTATTTTAAAAACAGATACAGGCCTTATGATTTTTAATGGGGCAAAAGATGTTGTAAATTCTATTTTGGGTTATGTTAACGAAGGAAACTCGTTTGTTTTTGGAAATTTAAATGATGTAAGTAAATCAGGTTTTATCTTCTTAGTAATGGTAACCGGAACAATCATTTTTGTAGGTTCATTGATGAGCGTTTTATACTACGTCGGGATTATGAAGTGGATTATTCGTGGTACTGCCTGGATTATGATGAAGGTGATGGGACTTTCTGGCGCCGAATCTCTTGCTGCTGCTGCAAATATTTTTACAGGGCAAACAGAAGCTCCTTTAGTGATTCGGCCACTAATTGGAGATATGACAAAATCAGAACTATTAGCGTTAATGACTGGTGGTATGGCAACTATTGCAGGAGGAGTTTTGGCGGCCTATGTTGGAATGGGAATTAATGCTGGACATTTACTTGCAGCATCTGTGATGTCTGCTCCAGCTGCACTTGTGTGCGCAAAACTACTTATTCCTGAAATATCACATCCAAAAACAATGGGCGATGTAAGCTTTGAAATTCCTCAATCGGCATCAAATGTTATCGATGCCGCGGCAGATGGAGCAAGTGCAGGGATGAAGCTTGCAATAAACGTAGTGGCAATGCTTATTGCATTTATTGCATTAGTAGCTCTTTTAAATGGATTACTTGGGTATGTTGGTGGAATTTTTGGTTTTGAAAAACTAAGTATGCAATTGATTCTTGGATATATCTCGGCGCCGTTTGCTTTTTTGATGGGAGTTCCATGGAGCGATTGTTTTAATATTGGTTCTATTTTGGGAACAAGAATTGTACTTAATGAGTTTGTTGCTTATGTGGATTTAGCTCAGATGGTAAAAGATGGTCTTTTAACAGACAGGGGACACGCTCTTGCTACTTATGCTCTTTGTGGATTTGCCAATTTTGGTTCTATTGCAATTCAGGTGGGAGGTATTAGTTCTTTGGCCCCACATAGAAGAGCAGATTTTGCGGCCCTTGGGATGAAGAGCTTAATAGCAGGTCTTGGTGCTTGTTATATGACGGCTTGTGTTGCTGGCATGTTTTTATAAAAAATAAAAAGGTGGAAAAAAAATGGCCAAGGAGCTTGTTGTAAATCAAACGATGAATGAGTGTCGAGTGGCACTTTTAGAAAATAATGAGATATTGGACTATCTCAGCGATAGAACAAAAGAGAGTACTTCTGCACCAAGTGTTGGTGATATCTTTAAAGGAAAAGTTTTAAGAGTTTTACCAGGAATGCAATCTGCATTTGTTGATATTGGCCATGAAAAAGCGGCCTTCTTATATGTTGATGACGCTTATATCCCTACACTTGAAGAACAGCGTCAAATGGCCGAAAAGAGTAAAGCGTCGCTAGAAAATGATCCAAAAACGAAAATTGGAGAAATGATTCCTGATGAGTTTAGCACACTATCTGAAGCTGTTAATATGAAATTTCGTCCAGATATTCCAATTGAATCTTTTTTAAAAGAGGGCGATGAGATTTTAGTACAAATTGCCAAAGAATCTATTTCAACAAAAGGGCCAAGAGTTACAAGACATATCACTATTGCAGGAAGATATGTTGTATATATGCCGTTTATTGAGCATACAGGAGTTTCAAGAAGGATTGAAAGTGATACAGAAAGAGATCGTCTAAAAGATATTTTAGATTCGATAAGACCGGAAGGCACTGGTGTTATCGGACGGACAGTTGCAGAAGGACAATCATATAAAGTTTTAAAAGCAGATTATAATATGCTTGTAAAAATTTGGAAGGAACTTTATAAGCGTAGTGAAAAGCAAAAAGCCCCAGCAGAGATTTATCGTGATCACAGTTTTTTACAAAAAGTTTTACGAGATGTTATTGATGATGATGTCGATATGATTGTTGTTGATACAAAAGAAAATTATAAAGAAGTTGATAAATTTATTCAAAGATATATGCCTCACATGAAAAATAAATGTAAGCAGTATTCTGAGGATGTGCCTATTTTTGAAAAATATGGAATTGATTTAGAATTAGAGAGAGGTCTAAGTAATAAAGTCTTTTTGCGTTCTGGAGGATCACTCCATATAGAACAAACAGAAGCTCTTGTTTCTATCGATGTTAATACTGGAAAATTTGTTGGTAGAAAAAGCTTACAAGACACAATTTTTAAAACAAATCTAGAAGCTGTTAAAGAAATTGCTTATCAGCTTCGTTTAAGAAATTGTGGTGGAATTATTATTATTGATTTTATCGATATGGAAAGTGAAGACCATAGACAACAAGTATATCAAGCCTTACTAGAGGCCTTAAAAAAGGATCGTGCAAAAACAAATGTTTTACCAATTTCAGGACTTGGACTTGTTGAGATGACAAGAAAAAGAACCAGAGAAACTCTAACGCGTGCAATGTGTCAGCCATGTCCGTACTGTGAGGGTATTGGGCATATCAAATCCGTGCAAACTGTTTGTTATGAATTAATTAGAGAACTTTGTAAAACTTTAAATAATAATAAAAATGCTGTTCGTATTTTTATATATGCTCACCCAGAGGTTACCGCTAGACTTTGCGGAGATGAGATTAATTTAATCGATACATTTGAAGATGGATTTGGCAAAAGTTTAGTGGTGCGTTCTGAAAACAATTATCACATAGAGCAGTATGAAATTTTTCCTCAGGATTTTTAAATTATGAAAATTCTTTTTGAGCACAATGGTGTTTTACCTGTTGCAACTTATGGTGGTACAGAGCGCCTGATTTATTGGATGATGAAAGATTTAGTTCAAAAAGGCCATACTGTTTATCTGATTGCTGATGCTTCCTCAAACGTAAAGGAAGACGGCATAAATCTTATTGCAAGACAAGGCGATGATTGGCAAAAATTAATTCCAAAAGATGTTGATGTTGTTCATATTTTTGCACCAATAAATTTTAAACTTGATTTGCCTTATTTAATTACAATTGGTGGTAATGGGCAAATTGGAGAAACTTTTGATTTAAACACCGTTTTTGTTTCAAAAAATCATGCAAAAATTCACGGTAGTACAAGTTATGTAAATAATGCTTTAGACTTAAGCGAGTATCCATTTAATCCCAAGAAAAAACTTTCATGGAATAATTTTTTATTTTTAGCAAAAGCAAAATGGAAGGTAAAAAACTTAAAAGATTGTGTTACTGCTGCTTCAAAAAGCAAAAAACATCTACATGTTGCAGGTGGAAGGGCCTGGACTTTTTCTTCTTACATCCATTCTTATGGAATGGTTGATCAGATAAAAAAACAAGAGCTACTTAATATTTCAGATGCGTTGTTATTTCCTGTTCGTTGGCATGAGCCATTTGGATTAGCAATTATTGAAGCAATGTCTGCCGGTATTCCTGTGATAGGTTCAAAATACGGAAGTTTACCTGATTTAATAACAAAAGAAACAGGAATTATTTGTGACTCATATACAGATTTAGAGCAAGCACTATTAGAAAATCACGCAAATAACTTTCTTCCTGAACAAATTAGGGCATATGTAGATAATAATTTTTCCATTTCGAGAATGGTTGATGATTATTTAAAACTTTATCAAATTGTTATGAGTGGAAAAAATTTAAATGCAAAAAATCCAGCAACAATACTAAGAGAGTCTCCTGAAAGTTTATTGAATTTTTAAGCAAGGAATAATATGTCGTTAAAGGTTTTGTTAGCTTCTCCAGATAAAGAGTGGATTGCTGGAGCAAGACAGGTACTTGAAGACAAAATGTTTGAGGTTGAAACGGCCTCAAAAGGCAAAGAAGCACAACTGCTTTTATACAGCAAAAAACAAAGCGATGCTTATTTTGCCGCAATAATTCATAATGATTTAAAAGATCATTCTGGTGTTCAGGTAATTAGATATATAAAAAAAAATTATCCTAATTTATTTATAATTGTTTTGCTAGATCAAGAAGATGAAATAATCAACGAATCGTATTATATAAAACTAGCAATTCACTCTATTTTGCGACCACCATTTGATGTGAAAGTAATTGCAGATTTACTTGAGAGTGGGCAATCAGTTTCAGATATGATGAAGGCCTTACCAAAAAAAGAAGGAACTTCAAATGAAGAAGAGGTGTCTTTAAACGATAATAAATTTTCTCAAGTAAAAATTGATGAATTATATACAACAAGAGCTATTTTGTTTGATGTTTTTATTCGCTTGTCTGAAAATAAATATATAAAAATTCTTCATAGAGGGGACTCTTTTTCAAATGAAAGGATTGAACATTATAAAAAAAATAAAAATATTCAGCATCTTTATTTTTTAAATAGTGATAGAAGAAAATATTTGAAATTTTTAAATTCAATGGCAAAAAAAGCGGTAGAGACGACAAAACTTTCAACAAATTCAAAAGTTAGAATGCTTACTAATTTAAGTGCAAAAATTTTAGAAGAAGTTAGCACAGAAGGAATGAGGCCACAAGTTATAGAGCAAGGCAAAGAGATTTGTGAAAATATTTGCACATTTATAGAAAAACAGGATGATTTATATAAGTTACTTGTAGAGTTTGATTCTTTTGATCCTAAAAATTTATCACATGCATTTAGTGTTACTTTATTTGCAACATCACTTATAAAACAATTTGAGTGGCAATCTACAAGTACATTAAAGACAGCAGCACTTGCTTGTCTATTTCATGATATCGGTAAGATAAAATTACCAGTAGATCTGCAGCAGAAGCGTCCAGAGCAAATGAATGAAGAAGAGTTAAAAGAGTATAAGAAACATTCAGAACATGGAGTATTATTACTTGAGGGAAAACCAGCAATTAATAATTCAGTAAAGCAAATGATATTGCAGCATCACGAGTATTGTAATGGAAGTGGTTTCCCTTTTGGTATAAAAGGTAGCAGTATTTCCGTTATGTCTAATATTTTATGTCTTGCAAATGATTTTGTTCACCTTCTAATCGATCAAAATTTAAAACCGAGTAAGGCCTTAAAACATATTTTGGCCAGTAAGGATCTATTTTCAAAGTATCATCCACTAGTTTTAGAGAATTTTATTAAGACATTTGTTGATCCGAAAAAAATTGCTAAAAAATATTTTCTTCCTTCAAATTCAAAGATCGTTGATACAAAAAAAGGGCCGGAAGAAAAATAGTTTGATCTTTTGATAAAAATTGTTACCATTATTTAATGCTTCTTAAGTTTAGTAAAAAAATTATCTATTTTTGTGTTTTAGTAATACTTCTTAGTGGGTGTTCTTCTTTTAACAAGGTAAATGATTCATCTGTTAGTAATACAGATTCTGTAGTTAATAGCGAAGAGTTTATTGATTTGACAGAAGATGAATTAAATCGTTTAGATGCTCCTATTAAAGAACTTGTGACAATTGCAAAAGATCAACTCTATTATGAGTATGTAAAACGTAGTAAACGATCTAGAAAAGTTGCCTATAATAGCAATATGCTTCCAAAAATAGCTCATGATAAGAATGGAAATCCCAAAGTTCGAGATTATCCAAGAGTGCCAACTGGGCAGTGTTATTTATTTGTAAAGGCGGCATTGTTAAAAGCAGGTATTGTTAGCTCTAAACTTTATGGAGTATCTGCAAAACATGCAGGTAAAGAATTAATACGGCATGGATTTACAAAATTAAATATTACTCCAGAAGATGCTCCGATCGGTGCGATTTTGGTTTATAAAGGATATGGTCGACGGGCAGTTAGAAAGCACGGCCATATAGAGATTAAAGTTTCTAATAATGAATTTGCAAGTGACTGCTTAACAACAATGCCAAAAACAAATAAACGAAAAGCCTTAATTGGAATTTACTATAAAAATACCACTAGCGATCAATTAGTATCCAAGAATTAAATTTTATTCATTAACAAAATCTCATCACAACTTGCCATTTAAAAACCGACATTATTTAGTGGATTTGGTATAATTACTTATTTTATTTCATATTTCAAAATCAAAGCTTTAAATCTTCCATCTTTTTTAACTTTCTCAAGTCCTTTTTCAAAGATTTCTAATAATTCTTTTGAATTATTATTTCTTGGAGAAAAAGCAATATATAATTTATTTGTATTCAAAAGCCCGCCAGCAGCACTTATTTCTTTATCATTTTTAGATTGTTTTAACGAGTATTTCATCACGGCGTAGTCTTCAATAACTGCATCGATCTTTTTTTGTTTTAAAAATTCTATCAATTTTGCTCTGCCATCTGTCGCAGAAACTTTTATAATACTTGATGGATTATTATCGACATATTCTTCAATTTGTTCGCTATAGGTATGCCCGATAATGATCCCTAATTTTAAACCTTGCAAAGATTTTATATTTTTAAATTTCCAAGAGTTATTTTTTAAAACCCAAAAAGTGTCATTTGTTGATACGATTTCTTTTTTTGAGTATAAGGCGTTTGGAATATCTGATTCTGATACGTTTGCAATTAAATGATAGCGATCTTTCATCATAAGACCAGCAACCGCTTGGGCCCACGATGCAGGAGCATATTTTATTTCTATCCCATTGTCTTTGTAAATTTCAGTTACAAGATCTATAAAAAAACCTTGATCTTTGCTTTTGGTTTTCATGCTATATGGTGGTATTGGATCTGCGGTTATCGTTAAATCCTTTACTGGATTTTTTAAATTAGCGTGTACTTTTGTTGCTGCTGTTACAAGTAAAATAAGAGATATCAAAATAAAAATTTTCATAAGGATGCTTCTTTTTTGTAAAATATTCTAATATATTGTTACTATCATGATAACGAAATCCTGCTTTAATGCCTAGGAAATAGTTTAAAACAGGCTTAAGAAATATATAGATATTACATGATTAGTATTATATCTGGCCCAAAAGAAATGACCTTGATATAACGAGATAGTTTTGGCCACTAGCAAGATCAGGAGTGTTTATGAAATTATTGCTTGTATTTTTTGTAGTTTTTAGCTCTTTTTCTTTTGCAAATGAGATTGATAATTTACGAGTTTCGGTTTCTTCTAAGGCGTCCAAGGTTGCTCGCATACTTCAAGAAGATATTGGAATTTATGATTACTCACAGCTGAAAGTTCTTGATGAGAGATTATCTTCTTTACTCAAAATGATTAATGGTCAAGCAATTGAAAGTCCAGAAGTGGTATGTGCTCCACTTCATTATGGATTTTCTGTAACTCGTATAATTGATGCTAAGGCCTTAACTACAATTATTCGCACAATGGATGAGTGTCGCACATATTTACAAACAGCAAGAATGGGGATGATTTGTCTTCCATCTGGGTATCAATTTTCACTAGTCGTTATAAAAAATGGATTGCAGCTTGGAGGATTATATAAAGACCTTCCAAGTTGTGAAGCCTCTTTAAGTCATTTTTAGATTATCAGGGTAAAAGGAAGTACAAACTCAAATTATCGAAGGATGTTGTCTGGACAGGCGCGCATTACAATTTTTTCTTCTAGGTGTTTTATCGATATCTTTGTTAAGTGCAGTTCTCTTTTGAGGGTCATTAGATTATCAAACATCTTTTCTTTTTTATATTTGTCATCTTTTTGAAAGCGATAATATGATTTAATGCCTCGATTTATTAAAGAGACTGTTTTTTGTTTTTGCATCACCATCTCTTTTCGATCTTGAATAAGTTTTTCGCATCTTTTACTGATAAGTGGATTTGTAATAATATGTTGACTCGTTTGGTCTGATAATTCCATGGCCAGTAAGTCCTCTCTTATTGCAGTAAATATCAAAAGAATAAAAATGGCCCAAAGAACTGCCTTAAACATTAAAACCCCTAGTTTCAATTCTTGAAAATCCAATCTCGCTAAGGATATACTCATAGCTTAAGTTTATTTTAGCAATAATTCTTAAAAGGCGCATCTTGTGACAAATTTTCCTACTACGGATTTAAGTAAGTTTAAAATTTTAATTCCAGCTCGTTACGCATCCACGAGATTTCCAGGAAAGCCGCTTAAAGAGGTCAATGGTAAAAGTATCATTTCTTTAGTTTATGAAAATTGTGCACAAACTGGAATTGAAAGTTTTGTGGTGACAGATGACGATAGAATTCAAGATCATGTACAAAAATTTGGTGGCAATGTTTTAAGAGTGGATGATGATGTTTTAACCGGAAGTGAAAGAATTGGACTCGCAGTTACAAGATATTTTGGCGATATAAATTGTGAATATATTATAAACGTACAAGGCGATGAACCACTACTTGCTTGTGAGGAAATTTTAAAACTGGCAGCGTTTCATATAAAAAGTGATTACTCTATCTGTACACTAGTCAAAAAAATGAAGTCTATAGATCAAGACTTTAAAGATCCAAATCGAGTAAAAGTTTTTTTTAGCGAAAACTTAGGCCAGTGTCACTTTTTTTCAAGAGCACCGATTCCTTTTATTCGAGATGTAAATGATATGCAAAATGCCTATTGGTTTTTACATATCGGTGTGTATTCATACAAAAAAAATGACTTATTAACATTATTAAATACAACACCAAGTTATTACGAGAAAATGGAAAAGTTAGAACAGTTACGAGCTTTAGATCTTGGAATGAAAATTGGAGCAGTGGAGACTTTAAGAGTATTGATTGGAGTGGATACGCCAGAGGATTTAAAAAAATTAGAGGAGTATTTTAATGGCAAATAGCAAAAAATATATTTTTATTACAGGTGGTGTTGCAAGCTCTTTAGGAAAAGGACTTGCCAGTGCTTCTTTGGCATCTCTTTTAGAGCGGCGAGGAATAAAAATTAGTATGCTAAAAATGGATCCATACATAAATGTTGATCCAGGAACAATGAGTCCGATACAGCATGGAGAAGTTTTTGTAACAGATGATGGTGCAGAAACTGATTTGGATTTAGGCCATTACGAGCGCTTTACTTCTTTGACTTTAAATAAACAGTCTAATTTTACCACCGGGAAGGTCTATTTAACGGTTATAGAAAATGAAAGAGAGGGAAAGTATTTGGGAAAAACGGTACAAGTTGTTCCTCATATTACCGATGAAATAAAAAGAAGAATTCATTTAGCGGCAGAAGGATCAGATTTATTATTGGGAGAAATTGGAGGAACTGTTGGTGATATTGAATCTGGCCCATTTATTGAGGCATTGAGGCAATTTGCAAACGAAGTAGGGCATAGCAATGTACTATTTATTCATTTAGTACTTTTGCCATATATAGATGCGGCCAGTGAGTTAAAAACAAAACCAGCACAACACTCTGTAAAAGAGATGCGCTCTCTTGGTCTTTTTCCGCATATGATAATTTGTAGATCTCATCAAGATATACCTCAGGTACTCTTAGAAAAAATTTCTTCTTTTTGCGATGTTCCAGTAAAGAATGTTTTTAAATCTATAGATGTAGATTCTATTTATAAAGTTCCTTTAGAGTTTCATGCTCAAGGGCTCGATGATCGTGTAATTGAGCTTTTGGGCATGTGGGCATCAAGTCCGAAAATAGATGATTTAAAACGAGTGTGTCATAATTTTAATAATCCGATAGGAGAGGTACGTATCGGTATTATTGGAAAATATACTGAGTTAGTTGAATCATATAAATCCCTTGATGAAGCTTTAAGACATGCTACGATAAATCACCAGCTAAAACTTGTGCCTGTGTATATTGATGCAGAGACACTGCTAAATGAAGAAATAAAAAAAGAGGTTTTAAAAAATGTTGATGGTATTTTAGTTCCAGGAGGATTTGGACAAAGAGGTGTTGAAGGAAAAATTTGTGCAATTGAGTATGCAAGAGTAAATAAGATCCCATTTTTTGGAATCTGCTTGGGATTACAACTTGCAACGATTGAATTTGCAAGAAATGTAGCAAATATTTCAAACGCACATTCTCAAGAATTTATAGATAATGCAGAGTTGGTAATTCACTATATGGAAGGACAGAGTAAAGATGGTAAAAAAGGTGGTAATATGCGCCTTGGAGCCTACCCATGCCAGATAAAGGATGGTTCTTTGGCCTACTCAATTTATGGAGAGTTAAAAATTTCTGAGAGGCATAGACATCGTTTAGAAGTCAATAATGCGTATGTAAAAAAACTTGAAGATGCAGGCCTTGTCATTTCTGGCAAAAATATTGATTTAAATTTAGTAGAGATTATTGAACTAAAAAATCATCCATTTTTTATAGCCTGCCAGTATCACCCAGAATTTAAGTCAAGACCTTTTGCGCCTCATCCAATTTTTGATCATTTTATAAAACATGCAAATAAATATAGGACAAGCAAATGAGTAAAAAATTAAAGGTTTTTAGTGGGCCATGTGTCCTTGAAAGTATGGAGCTTGCTGATTTTATTGCCTCCTATTTAAATAATAATTTGGCAAATTTAAGCTCAGAGATTGATTTTTATTTTAAGGGTAGTTTTGATAAAGCAAATAGATCTTCTAAAAACTCTTTTCGCGGGGAAGGCATTAAAGAAGGATTAAAAATTTTAGAGACAATAAAACAAAAATACAAACTTCCTGTATTGACAGATTTTCACTTACCGGATCAGGCAGAAGAGGTTGCAAGTGTTGTCGATGTTTTACAAATTCCAGCATTTTTGTGTCGACAGACTGATATGATTGTAGCAGGAGCACTTGCTGCAAAAAAATATAATCGAATTTTAAAAATTAAAAAAGGCCAGTTTTTATCTCCTAACGAATGCGAAAATATTGTAGAAAAAGCAGAAGCGTTTTTACCTAAAGATCAAATTTTTATAACAGAACGTGGCACAACTTTTGGCTATAATAATTTAGTTGTTGATATGGCATCATTTCAAATTATAAAAAGCTTTGGTGTAAAGGCAATTTTTGATGCAACACATGCAGTACAAATGCCTGGTGGTCTAAAGACCGCAACAGGTGGAAAAAGAGATCAGGTGGAGGTTTTAGCAAAGGCAGCTATTGCCGCGGGTGCTGATGGCGTATTTTTAGAGACACACCCAGAGCCGCAAAAAGCATTATCAGATGCTGCAACCTGTCTAGAGCTTTCAAAAGTAACAGAGCTTATTAATACTTTGGTAAGAATAAAAAAAGTGGTGAGTTAGATGAAAAAAAAATCTCTAAAAGATGTAAGTAAAAAATATGCAAGTAAGTTAAAAAAAATAAAAGTATTGTTGTTTGATGTGGACGGCATTTTAACTGATGGCCGTATTTTATATGATGGTAGTGAGGTTGGGTTTAATCGTATTTATAATATTTATGATGGCTATGGTATAAGAGTAATGATTAATGCAGGAATTAAAGTTGGATTTATTTCTGGTGCAGAAAGTGTAAGTATAAAAAAACGAGCAGAAGTTTTAGGCGTTAATTATCTTTTTTTAGGTAATGAAGATAAAAGAGAGGCGTATAAAAAAGTTTTGAGCGATGGTTATAAAGATAGTGAAATTTTATATATGGGAGATGAGCTTTTTGATATCCCTCTATTAAAAAGGGCCGGATTTTCTGCAACAGTCCCAGAGGCTTTTGAAGAAGTTAAAAAAAATGTTGATTACATAACAGATCGTTTGGGGGGGAGAGGTGCTGTACGAGAAGTAATTGATATGGTTCGTTACGCACAAAAAATTTATCCAAAAATTCCTGAGTTTTAGGGCAGAAATATTTTTATTTTGTGGCTTGTTTGCAAAGAAAGAGAGCGTATAATATATAAAAAAAACATTAGAATAATTTTATCATACATATAAGGAGGTATGTCTTATGAAAAGTTTGTTTACATTTTTATTTTCATTACTTGTCGTTAGTTCTAGTTTTGCTGATACAATTAAACTTCGTGCTGATGAATGGTGTCCATATAATTGTACTCCAAAGAGTGCTAAGCCTGGGTACATTGTAGAAGTTGCAACAAAAATTTTAGAAGAAGCTGGTCATAAAATAGATTATCAAATAATGGCATGGACAAGAGCTTTGGAAGGATTAAAAACAGGAGATGTTGATGGTGCAATTGGAGCATCAAAAGATGATGCTCCTGGAATGGTTTTTTCTGATGCACCACAAGGGAAAATGATTAATGCTTTTTTTGTAAAAAAGGGTAGCTCTTTTAAGTACTCTGGAGTTTCTTCTTTAAATAGTGTTAAGCTTGGAGCAATTACTGGATATAGTTATTTCCCAGAGCTTGATGAGTATATAAAAGCGAAAAAAGATAAAGTAGATCTTGTTGCAGGAGATGATGCGTTAGATAAAAATATAAAAAAATTAGAAGCAGGACGAATTGATGTATTAGTTGAGGATCAAAACGTATTTAGTAATAAAGTTTCAGAACTAGGCATGTCTGCAAAGTTTGATGAAGCTGGTAGAGTTCCTGTATCAGAAACAAGTGAATTATATATTGCATTTTCTAATAAGAATCCAAAGGCAAAAGAGTATGCTAAGTTGCTTGGAGATGGAATTAAGAAAATGAGGGCCAGCGGAGAGCTTGCAAAAATTTTGGCAAAATACAATATGAAAGATTGGCAATAAGTTTGTTTATACAAAATAAAAATAGAGCGACAAAAGGCCCAATTTCTTGGGCCTTTTGTCGCTTGAAAAAGCGGCGATCAGGATGTTTTAAATTTATGAAGCATCTCTTTTAATGAAGTTACATGTTCTTCCATATTTTTTGATAGTTCAGCAAGAGATATCGCACTCGATGTATTTGCTTGGGCCAAAGAGGCACACTCTTCCATTTCTGCAGACTGCTCCGATGTCCTTTTAGTGATATTATTTAAATCATTTAAAATGGTATCAACATCAACAACAGTGTGTTGAATGTTTGCACCAGCAGATGTTGATATTTTTGCGCCCTGAGAAATGCTATTTATACTTTTACTAATAAGATCATTAATCTCTTTTGCACTTATAGCGCTTTTCTCTGCAAGTTTTCTAACTTCATCTGCAACAACGGCAAATCCTTTACCGTATTCTCCTGCTCGTGCGGCCTCAATTGCTGCATTTAATGCTAATAAATTTGTTTGTTCTGCAATATCGGTAATTAGCTCAGTAGAGCTTGCCATTTGTTTTGAACTTTCCTCCAGAGAACTCATAACCTCAATAACAAGCTTCATATCACTATCAGAGAGTGTTGCACTTTTTTGGGCAGAGTCGCTTTTTTGAGTGGCAGATTGACAGTCAACTGCAGTTGATTGCACTGAGGCGGAAATGCTTTCAAAACTTGCAGACTCTTCTTGAGATCTGTTTTGCAACTCTTTTGCCATTTGATTAACATTATCAGAAGCACTTTTTAGATGCTCTAATGCTTGCTTGATTTTAGAAATCATGCTTTCTAATTTTTCGATAAAAAGATTAAATGATTGACCTAGATTTCCTATTTCATCACATGATTTTACTTCAATGCGAGAACGTAAATCACCATCTCCTTGTGCTATGTCTAAAAAACGCTTATTCATTGTTTCAAGACGGGTTAAAATAATTCGTTTCAAAAGAAGAAATGTTAAGAATGTTAAAATCAAAAGAAGAAAGATTGTAAATAGAAATTCACCAACGGCAAAAAAATTGGTAATTTCTATTGCTTCCTTATAACAATATTTTATAGCTATTTTACCAATAACTTTATCTTGATAATTAATATTAAATATTTTTTCAACACTTGTTTTTTCATTGTTTTTGGATTTTGCTTGATGAAGAATAGTGCCTTTATCATCTACAACTTCTATTAGAGGGAAGTCATAGGTCGCAACGACCTGATCTATAGAATTTTTGACATTGTCGTAATTCATATCCCACATATCTTTTACAATGGAATTTGAGATATAGTTTCCAATTTGCAAAACACTTGAATCATATTGTTTTATAAACTGATGCTTTAGATAGATATATTTTAGTCCAAGTGAAAATAACATAATAACGGCAAGTGCCGGAATTAAAAAAATCAAAAATTTTTTTGAAATAGCGCAATTCATATAATACTCCCAGTGATTTTTATATAATAGGCCAAATATAAAAAAAAATAAACAGTGGAAATTATTGCTAATGCAAGAAAAGGTGAGTAGTCAAATGAGGAAAAAATCTATTTGACGATCACTTCTTTTATTCTTACCTTTTTGATAAGTTTTTTATATAACAAAAGTCCTTCCTTAAGAATTTTTTTATCGGCAACTATTCTCCAGGAAAATTTTCATAAATGTGGCGAACCATAGGAGTTTTATATGGATTTCGTAGGTTTTAAAGAAAATGAATTAACAAAATTTTATAATATTGCCGTCTTAAATAGAGGAGAGCCAGCAACTAGGTTTATTAAAAGTGCGAGAGATTTAGAAGGAGAGCTCGGAATAAAATTTAAAATTTTTCTTTTTATTACACCTGTTGATGAGTTAAATCAGTTTTCTCATTTTGCAGATCAGCTTATTGTTTTACAAAATGGATATTTAGATTGTGAACAAATTTTACAAGAGTGTAAAAAAAGAGGCATCGAGGCCGTATGGCCGGGATGGGGGTTTTTATCCGAGAGAGCTGATTTTGTAAAAAAACTTGAGGATAATAGTATTATTTTTATTGGCCCTTCTTCAAAAACGATGTTTGAGCTTGGAGATAAAATTGCTTCTAAAAAAATTGCGGCAAGAGTTAATTTCCCTATAACTAAATGGAGTTTGGGAGAGGTTTTAAATGTTGAAGACGCTAAAAAATGGGCACAAGAGATCGGGTTCCCATGCATGATTAAAGCATCGGCCGGTGGTGGTGGCCGAGGTATTAGAAAAATTTATTCGCAAGCAGAGCTAGAAGAAAAGTTTTTAAGTGCTCAAAGTGAGGCAAAAAAATATTTTGGCGATGATAGATTATTTTTAGAAAAAGCCGTAGAAAGTGCACGACATATAGAAATTCAAATTATTGCAGATAATCATAAAAATGTTTTTGCATTAGGTGTTAGAGATTGCACCATGCAAAGAAAAAATCAAAAGGTTATAGAAGAATCTCACTCTAGTGTTTTAACAAAAGATGATACTTTGAAATTAAAGTCTTTTGCATGCGAATTGGCCCTAGCCTGTAATTATAGAAATGCAGGTACCGTTGAGTGTTTGTATGATCTAGAAACAAAAGCGATTAGTTTTTTAGAGGTAAACACAAGACTTCAAGTAGAGCACCCTGTTACAGAGTGTATCAGTGGACTTGATTTAATAAAATTACAGATTCTTGTCGCAATGAATGCTTCACTCTCATCTCTAAAAATTTTAGATACAGGACACGCAATAGAAGTTAGAGTGACTGCAGATAATCCAAGTTTAGGATTTACTCCATCTCCTGGAGAAATTTTAGAACTTAGGCTTCCTTGTGGGATTGGAATTAGAAATGATTTTGGATTTTTTAAAGGAGATACCATCTCTAAAGATTTTGATTCTATGATTGGAAAAATTATTGCATACGGAGCAAATAGAGAAGAGGCAATTATAAGACTTTTAAGAGCGTTAGATGAAACAGTTATTGTGATTCAAGATGGGGAGACTAATCTTAATTTTTGTAAAAAGCTTTTAGCTAGTAATATTTTTAAATCAGGAGATTATGATACAAAAACTTTAGAGAAGATAATTCCTGAGTTATATAGTTCTAATTACTTTTCTTATGCTTTAATTGCTGCGATATTAAAAAATCGGATTGATGTAGTGAGCAATTTAAATTGCAAGCATCAGTTTATGTGGCAGTCTGAAAGTTTTAATCTAGAATCTATTAGACTTAAAGAAAATGGGTATCAAATTTTATTTTTAAATCGAGCTATTTATGCTGAAGTGTTATCACAAAGTGACTTTGGGATTCGATATAAAATAGGGGATGAAATTATTTCTTCCCAGATTCAAGATTTTTCTAGTTTTATTCGTATAAAAATAAAAGATGAAACGATTGAACTATTAACCGATGCTCAAGGATTAGTTCGGGCCCAAGGGCCAGCAATTGTTTTAAAAACATCTTGTGCAAAAGGTGATGTTATAAATAAAGGAGATGTATTGCTAATTTTAGAGGCAATGAAAATGGAGGTTTTTGTAACGGCCTCAACTTCTGGAGTCATCGATGAAGTTGTTGTAAGGGCTGGGCAGCAGGTAAAACCAGGAGAGCTTTTAGTAAAAATTAGTGAATCGAGCGCAAAAGAAACAGTCAATATTTATCAAAAAAAATTAGAAGATTTTTTTATAAAACATAAAAGTCAAAAACAGGCGAAGTTAAAAGATATCCTAAGTGCTGTTGTAAGTATTAATCAACTTTCAACAGTTGATAAATTATTGTCGTTAGAAGAAGAAGATGAGTTCTTACAGATTTATGTAAGATTACTCGCGCTATCCGATGAACGGCCATTTAAAATAAATAGAGTAGAACATTCAATGCAATGGTATTGGCAAAAATTTTGTTTATACCAAAATTTAAAAAATTATCCAGATAGATTTGTTAATACTATAAAAGCGTTGATTGATTTTAAAAAAAATATTGGTTGTGAAATTAAAAGAGTTGAAGATGCTGTTACAAACCTAGAAGCGTTTACTCCATATGTTTTAGAGATATTGCAAAAAAGAATGAACTGCAAAGGCAATTGCGATATTTATCAAAGTAAAGAGTTTGAAGAATTACTTCTTGAGATGATTGATTTATCTTTTGTAAAAAATTCACTTTTATATGATGGATGTCGAAATACTCACTATCGTTATTTCATGAGATCTAAATTTAATCAAGATTTTTTGAAAGAGGAAAATAGTCGAGATGGACTTTTAAAATTTATCGGAAAAAATATAGATCGCAGTGAATTTGATGTATCAGAAATTAAAAAAGAAGGTCTGATTTATTTTGTAGACCTAAAAAATAAAAACAATCCGTTAGATGCGAGAGTGTTGCTGTATGCAAAGATTAAAACATCTTCAGTTGTTATAAATAGTAATAAAGAAGTCGAGATCCCTGAATTAATATATCTATATCTTGAGGCCGTCTCTATTCTTCGAAATAAATTAAAAGATGTATCGCTAAGTAAAAGATCAATCCTTAATCGCATTGTTATAGAAATTGATAACAAAATAGATGTCCCAGTGTTTGTTTTAGAGCCGATGGCCAGACAACTTGCTCCATTTGCAAAAAATTTAAATTTGGAAATGGTGAGTATAAAAGCGACAATGCTTCGAAACAAAAAAGAATCATTAATGGTCATAAATTTAGTAGATCGCATGGGGCTTGGTTTAAAAGTTCTAATTAGTAATCAATTTGTACAAATAAAAGCAATCTCGTTATATCAATCCAAAATATTGACAATGAAAAGGCGAGGACTTGTATATGCATATGAGATAATTAATATGCTTATAGGCTTGAGTAATGATTCGTTGGGAGAAATTCCAAGAGGAGAATTTCTTGAATACGATCTTGATGATAAAGAAGTACTTACAAAAGTGGATCGTGAGTTTGGAGAAAATAAGGCAAATGTGGTTATTGGAAAAATAACCAATTTTTTTATAAAGAATAAGAAAGTGGAGCGTATCTTAATTGTAAACGATGCTTTTATTGAAATGGGAGCATTAGCAAAAAACGAGTGCATAAGAATTATTAAAGCAATAGATTTAGCACAAAAAGAAAAGCTTTCGATTGATTGGTTTACAGTTTCTTCTGGTGCAAAAATATCACTTGATAGTGGAACAGAAAATCTTGATTGGACAGCACAAGTTTTAAGACGAATTATTGAATTTACTCAAAAAGGTGGAGTGATAAATATTATCTCTCAAGGAATAAATGTTGGCGCTCAGTCATACTGGAATGCTGAAAGTACCATGATGATGCACTGTAAAGGTAGTCTCATTATGGTTGGAGATGCGTCTTTAGTTTTAACAGGAAAAAAAGCGTTAGAATTTTCAGGTTGTGTCTCAGCAAAAAATCATCAAGGCATTGGCGGATATGAGAGTATTATGGGGCCTAATGGTGAAGCACATTTTTTTGCACCAAACTTAATTGAGGCGGCCAAGATACTACTTACACTTCACGGATTAGGATTGAAAAAATATCCAGGAAAATATTTAGATAGCGATACTCGTTTAATTTGTGGATTTCCACACGAGGAATCACATGGATTTAGTTTTAAAGTTGTCGATGAAATTTTTTTAAAAGAGAGTAACGGTGAGCGAAAAAAAAGTTTTAGTATTAGATCTTTAATGGATGCGGTGAAAGATAAAGAAGCAGTGTGTCTTGAACCATTTAAAGATATGCAGGATGCAGAAATGGTTGTTGGTTTTTATACAGTCATTGGGGGAAGACCTGTAACCTTAATTGGCATAGATGCCCAAAATTTTAAACGGAAAGGACATATTCCTTTAGATGGCCCAGATACTTTTAGTGGTGGAACTCTTTATCCTGCAGCAAGTAAAAAGCTTGCTAGATTAATAAATTCCTCAAGCAAAGTTCGATCTGTTGTTATTTTAAGCAATCTTTCTGGCTTTGATGGTTCGCCGGAATCTATGAGAAAATTACAATTAGAATTTGGGGCAGAAATAGGAAGATCTATTGTCAACTTCAGTGGAAATATTATAAATTGTGTCGTCTCTCGATACCATGGTGGGGCGTATGTCGTTTTATCGAGAGTCTTAAATGAGAGGATGAAAGTGATGGCCGTAGAAGGAAGTTTTGCATCTGTGATTGGTGGGGCACCAGCAGCAGCAGTTGTATTTAGCAATGAAATTAAAAAGATGGTTCAAGAAGATGATCGTATCAAGAAAATGAAATTAAAAATTTCAGAAGTTGATACAAATGAGAAAGCATCTTTGATTCAAGAGTTTGAGCGAGTTGTTCAAATTGTAGAAGAAGAAAAAAGAGCGCAATTTGCTTTTAAGTTTGATCAAATCCATTCAGTTGAAAGGGCCGTAAAAGTTGGCTCCATTCATCAAGAGATAGATTATAAAAAGCTTCGAGAAGAGATAATTAAGAATATATAATTTCTAATTTTCTTTCTCTGCTAAGCTTTTTCATCTGTGCTTCCGCTTTTGAAGCAGATGATCTGTCTTTATATTTTTTTTGATAAACTATTTTTTTGGGAGTATCACTTCTAAAAAATTTTGCGCCCTTTTTTGTTTTGTGTTCTAAAAATCTTCTCTTTAAATCCGTTGTAATACCTGTATAGAGTTTATTTTTTTTTGTGAGAATGATGTATAAAAACCAAACTTTTTTTTCTTTCATACTGAGATAATAAGAATGCTTGTATAAATAATATAAATAAACAAGAGGAATATTCCTTCTCCACGACTTACTATTTTTCCTGTAAAAGCAATGGGTAGTGTTATGATTGCAATTCCTATCATCCACCAAATGTCGCGAGATAAAATTTCTGGAGCAATTTTTAGAGGTGTAATAATGCTAGAAGCTCCAAGAATTCCTAATATATTAACAATGTTAGAACCAATAATATTGCCGATTGCAAGATTTGTTTTTCCCTTTATGGCAGCTACTACTGATGTAAAAATTTCTGGCATACTTGTGCCAATTGCAACAACTGTAAGGCCAATAATCGTATCTGAAATGCCAAAAGAGGATGCTATGCTACTGGCCCCTGTAACCAAAAGTTTTGAGCCAATTATTAGTCCAACAAGTCCACCAAGAATATACACTATATCTAAGTATATGCTTGTTTTTATCTCTTCTTTTTGATTGCTACAAATAGATGTATTTGTGTCTGTTTTGTATATTAAAATTGTATAAAGAATTAAAAGAGCTATAAAAAAGATCCCTTCCCCTCTTGATATATTGCCATTTAAAAAGATAGGAAGAGTTAAAAGTGAAATAATTATCATGCCAAGTAGGTCGCGTTTGAGATTTTCTTTTGTAACGACAATTGGAGTAAGTGCTGCTGTAAGGCCCAATATTAGTGCTATATTTGTAATATTTGAACCGACAACATTTGCGACACTAATTTCAGATTTTTGATTAATTGCCGCAATAACACTGACAAAAAGCTCTGGCGCAGATGTTCCCCATGCAATAATTGTAAGACCAACTAAAAGTTCTGATAGACCAAATCTTTTGGCAAGATTGCTAGAACCTAAAACTAAATAGTCTGCCGTAAACCACAAAATAATAATAGATAAAAATAAATACAAATAATCCATTAACGTTATTCTTTCTTGAAAGATAAAAAAAGGGAAGATTAAAAATCTTCCCTGTAATAAAAAATAAACTAATTAAAAAATTAGGCCTGTTTCGGGTCTAACTTTGCACCTTGCGTAAACCAATCTCTCATAACATAAGCAATGATTGTTCCAATAAGAGCAACAAATGCTAAAATTGTCCACATCATGTATGGAGAATCAACAAATGGAACAGCTCCTGCTGCAATCTGTTGTTGTAAATAGAGAGGATTCTCTGCAGGCGGTGCAGGACACCATTTTGCTAGCATATGTCCAGAGATTAAACTAACAAAAGTTTTTGCAAGGAAATATGGAACCATTGAGAGTCCAAGATAGGTTCCCTCTTGCCCTTCTGGCGCAATCGCGGCCGTGTACTCTTGAAGTCTTGGAGACCAGATCAATTCACCAAGAGTTAAAACAAGTAAAAAGGCTATAGTTGTTCCATAAGTCCATGTTGCAACATCAACGCCACCCATAGGAGGTATTGCAATTAAGAACATCGATATGGAAGTAATAAAGGCACCAAAGACTAACATTTTATAAACATGGAATTTGTTTAAAACAGGAATTAAGACGATCAATCCGATGATTACAAGGATTGGATTTAAAGCTTGTAGAGTTCCAATGTCTGCATCTGGCCCAATGACCCTTGTCCAAAATTTAGGATGAAGTAGCCCTAAATATAAAAATACGGCCCGAACGCCTAATAAAAGGGTGATTAAAACTGTAAATCTCCAAAAAACGCTCTCTCCTGCAACAGACTTTGCGATTTGCCAAGGAGATTGTTTTGGTTTGTTGTCTTCTTTAACTTCAGGCTCTTCACCTTCTCCTACAAGTTGCTCTGTATTTTTAATAAATAGATATGTCGCAATAATACATAAAATGGCAGTTATTAGGCCAAATGTAAAAATATGAAAACGAGGAAGTCCGGCCCATTGATAGAATATATCAACAGCAAAGCCACCTGCTGCGGCCCCAACATTCATAAAGAGATACCAAAGATTAAATCCTGCACCTCTTGATTTTTTTGTTGTAAAACGTTTATTTGCTGCTTGAAAAACTGTTTGAAGCATTGCCATAAATGGCGCCATTAAAAATAAAGCAACAATGACAATTATTTGTCTAATATTACTTGGCTCCATATAGGCGGCACCAACAACAGCAAGTCTTGTTAGTAGTAATCCAAAGATTGCCGTGTAGATTGCTTTTTTGATTCCAAGCCAATCGGTAAAAAGCCCAGAAAAGAATAAACAGATTGTTGTTGTAGAAGAGAACAATGTAAACACATAGCCAGAGTGAATGTCTGTAAAGCCAAAATCGTCTGTAAGTGTTAGTACGATGATATTAAACATTGCAAAGTAGGCGATACAGTCTAGTGTATTTAATACTTGCAACCCCCAATACTCTCGTTTTGTTTCTTTTAAAACTTTAAAATCCTTGAAGTACTTTACAACAGGATTTTCTTTTGTTGCTGTTTCCATGTGTCTCCTTTGGGTATGTGTGTTGATATTAAACTAAAGGGAATTCTTTAATTTATGAGATGGTTTAATCACTCGTCAATTAATATTTTATTGCATTATCAAGGCGATCAAAATTAGAGTTGATACAATATTCAAATCCCATTGAAACTCCTTGACCAATTCCGTTGTAACAATAAGAAAGGTATGGAGAAGATTCCAACGCTCTAGAGGCTTTTTCAAAATTTGAATTTACACAATATTCAAAACTTGAAGAAATTTCAGAGGGAGAATAATTGTAGCAATAGCTTAAAAAAAATGAAGAGTCCAATTTTTTAATTCGTCTTTCAATATCGTCAAAGTTTCTGCTTACGCAATAAGTAAAAGAGCTGTTAACAGTATCGCTTCCCATGTTATAGCAATTTGAAATAAATTTCGGGAAAGAATCTTTTGCATAAATCAGAGAAACACTAAAAAGTAGAGATAATGTTAATAAGATTTTCATAAGTAAGCACCCCGCGCTAGTTTATACTTTTAATTATTGTGTCATATCTTTTAACAGGTCGTCGATATTAGAATGCAAAAAAAAAGGGTGCAGCTTGTGCACCCTTTTTTAGGGAAGAGAGTTGTTATTATTTGTTATAAGAAACAAGAGGAAGTCGCTCTTTTACCAAAACTTCTCTGTCTTGACATATCGAATTTTACAACTCCCATTAATTTGTTTTTATCTGTAATTTGAATAACGTACTCATCGCGACTGTTAGCAACAGTTTCTTCTACTTCTTGTCTGCCAAACTTTGTTGCAAGTTCTGTTTTGCAAACTCTTCTTGCTGGATCTCCCTCCATTTTACAAATGATCTCTTCTACTACAACGGAGCAACTATCAATAAATGTACGATCATAAAAGCTCTCTTCTCCTTCTTTAGTTTTTACTAATTTAAAATCAAAAGGCTGTTTAGCAACTAAAGAAGAAGCTTCTATTTTGTTTACATATGAAGATAGAAGTCTTTCGTGGTCTAAAGAAACAGCTTCTGGAAGATGCACTCGTATTTTTTTATCACCATCAAAGAAAAGGATTGCCCCCTTTTTGGTCTTTCGATCATTTTTTATTTCTAGCTTATCTAAGTCTCGCAGAAATACTAAAGACCCATCCGTTGCAACAAGTTTTGCTTCATGGCCTATATGAGCGACTTCGACGTCATCTATTAATAGTTTTGGTGGTTCATCATAAAAGATATCAAGAATAGATGCCATACTTGAAAGTGAAATGAATGATGAGACAACAAACAACGCAAAAAAACTTTTAGCTCTTACCATAAACAACCTCCTGGTATTTTTCTTGGTGGCAGGAGACTATAAAGCAATAGCCGTGCCAAATATTTGATGAAAAAATCCTGTTGACGCGGCACCACAAGCGGTGCGTTTTGTCACTTTTTTTGAAGATTGTTTGGATCGGACAATTCGGGAATAGACTCCTAAATTGTCTAAAGTATCGTTTTTTTTATGGTTTTATACCAAACCCACTAAATAATGTCGGGAGAGAAATGGCAAGTTGTGATGAGAT
>CAZCDT010000013.1:0-56594 GCA_964497525.1 uncultured Bacteriovoracaceae bacterium | reverse complement strand
TGGAATTTTGAAGTTTTTAGAAATGTTTTTTGGTGATTAAGTGTCGAAGTCAGGAGTGTTAAACCAAGACCTACCAAAGTCATAATACTTTGCGAGACAAGTTTTGCACTGATAAATGCCATCATTGCCTTAACATGCGACCACATAATTTCTTTCTCCAAAAAGCAATTTAATGCTTAAAATCCTCCTACATCTCAATATTTCTAATCGGAGCTTTTTATAAATAACTTTAATTAACAAACATAAAGAATTCTTAATGTTTAATTCTAGGTCAGATTCAAGAATAATTTCTTAAAATATGCTTTAGATATAAATATCAGGAGGTTATCGTTTGCAAACAAGAGTATTTATTACTAAAAACGAGCAGAAAAGTGCCAAATAAAATCCTCTCATCTGCAAAAAAGATCACTTGTGGCCTGCCTAGTGCGTTAAAAAAAATGTCAATAATAACCGTGTATTACAATTTTTTTCAAAATAAAAAAAATCTATCAGCAAATAGCTTTACAGCTTGCTTTTTTACATATAATTTCCGGTCTCTTAAGGTTTGAATGTTTTTGTTAGCTTGCTAACACTTATTAACCAGTAACTTAACAAGGGGAAAATTTGATGAAAGTTACAATTCTAGCAATTGCTCTAGTATTCTCAGGAATCTTGTGGCAAAACGCAAACGCTGTAAGCTTAAACTTCAGCATTGACGTAATCAGTTCAGGTCCATCTATCTATGCTTGTGATGCAGGTATTAGACATGACAAACATCCACAACGCGTTTGTTTTGATCGTAAATCAGGAGAGCTTTGTGCTCCTGCTGCAAACTATGATCAAAGACGTTGCGTAGAACAACCACAACTTGAAGAGTGTAAATGTGTTTGTACAGGTGGAATGATGGATAACACAGGAGACGGAGAATATCGTCTTGATTTCATGAAAGCAACTTATGGAGACTGGGTTGATAATGGAGAAAGACTTGGTGCACTTTCTACAAAGAAAATGTGGGCAAATCATGGCTCATACCAACGTCTATTTTCAGGAGATGAAGAATGGAACAAAATTCTTACATCTCTAGAATACGATCTTGGTTCAGAAAGATACGGCGCTCAAATGTATCTTGATGTTTGTTACCGTGGACCACAAATAGAGTACTGGCAAAATAAGCCATTTGGTTCAGGTGTTAACAGTAACCCTAACCATAACTTAAAAGCTCAAGCAACAGTTACAGACATCGTTTCAAACAATGGTCTTAAATACTCTCAACTAGCTGACCTAAAAGTTAGAGTTGATGCTGTTTGTGACGTGCAAGGACTTGGAACTTATGTTTATGCACATAATGGAAACGGTGACTACGATGTAGTTGCACACACAATTACAAACGCTCTTGGCGGTGGTGATGTTCGTTTCTCTTATCCTGCAACAGGATACACAAATTTTAATGCAAACACAGAGCTTTTACTTAACACTTGGATTAACTACAACAACGCAAATACTCCAAGATTTTGTAAAGTTCGTTACAGTTTCATTGAAAATCGTCGTAATGACACAGATTTATTAGCTCAAATTCGTAAATGGAAATTACATAAAGCTCAAATCTGTACATATACAGAAATTCAAGAAAACGCAGAAGAATAATATTTCTTAATTTTTCAAAGGCAGATGTTTTGAATAAAGCATCTGCCTTTTTTTTAAAAAAGAGGCGAGCATGAGATTTTTTTTAATAGCTTTAGCAATGAGTTTTTCTATCGATGCTTTTGCTTGCAAGGTTGATTCTCCTTTTGCAATAACTCTTTTTACAAATTTAGAAAAAAAGGAATCCAGTTATTTTAGAAATAATAAAATTTTTGAAACACCTCCTGTATTAAACATTCATAGTTGCCAAGAAACTTCTGCTGCAAAAAAGTATGTAATGATTGCTGTTGGCGCAGAACAATTTGGACTTGAGGATGCGAAACGTTCAATTTCTTATACCGGAGAATACACTGATGATAAGTGTGAAATAAAAGATTCACCAATTACATCAATGCCATTCAATGAAAAGTATAAATTTTTTAAAAAGAAAAGCGATTACTTAAAAAAATGTATTGAAACCATTGTAACTCACTCTGGTTCAAGACCAATATCTTATGCGCAAGAACAGCGCGGATGCATTATTGAAAAGATCAATAACAACAAAGTTAAATTCCAAGGTGGATTTTGTTACTTTCGTCCATCTGTTGACAGTAGTTACGATGTAACTATCAAAGTAAAGGAGACCTGTCATGATATGCCAGGTCTAAAAGATGTTTTACAAGGGCCTCAAGAACTAAATGGGGCATTAAATATTTATATTGCAGGAGATGATTCTGGAAGTAGTCCAGATTTAAAGGCCATAAAAAGTACTCCTATAACAATTTCAATAGATCCTTTAAAAGAGTTACTACCAATCTCTGACGATTTTGGTACAGGAGGTCCTCGCTGGCCATCTCAGTGGGTTTTTCCAGATATTCATCTTGGAAAATTACAAATTCTTCCATTTTCCAATGAACATTACAAAATTAGCGTTCCAATACTTGTCGATCATCAATGTCAAACAAAGTGTATAGATGGTATCTGTAGCGGACCATGTGAATATGCACTTCCTGTAGCTGGCGAATTTATTTTAAGTGAAGTTACTACAGGCAAAGATAGTTATATTACAAGTTGGATGGATGGTGGAATTGCTCCAGCGAACTGGCAGGGCCTAATTAACGGTTTTGGCGATAAAGTTTTACGCAGTGACTTTGCTAAGGGCAGAAAATATAAAATCGAATTTAATCTAATGGACCCAAAAATAGATTTTGATATTTTTAAAAATAGAACAAAGAAAAAACTTCCAGAGCTATATCCCCATATTGGTAATATAGTACCTGGAGAAACGATTTCTGATGTGCAAGATATTCCATCATTTGGTGTAAATAAACCAATCCCAACAATTCCAGAAGTTGGTGCAATGTTTGGACTTCCAATGAGAAGTCTAGATGGAGCTTTGGCCGCTTTAAACTCACATTTAGTATTTGGAAATTGGCCACCAACATACGATTTAATCTGTGATGCAAAAATTCAAAACTGCGTTAAGAGATTAAATAGTGTTGTAAAATATCAGTTATTTTTCGAAGTAATGGAAGATGCTGACGAGTACTCTCCTCTTACCCTTGGAAATTTTAAAGTGCAAAGAGTAACTCCATTTGCAACAGACTATCAAAAAGAAGTTTCAGATCTACCAAGGGTGGTCTGCCCATGAGGTTACTGCTGCTCGTTTTAGCATTCATCACAATTCCCTTGTCTCTAAAGGCAAATGTTTGGGAATCAAATCATTCATGGGATGATTCTTGGCTGGAAAAATATCAGGAATGGATCATTTCTGATGATTTTCAAAAAGATTTTTTTACAAGACCTGGTCCTTGGCAAGGACTTTTTTTAGATTGTGCAGATGCGATGTACGCACTAAGAATTATTTTTTCTTACAATAACAAACTACCATTTAAAATATCATCTGGTCTTTCAAATAACACGACATCATTTGACTCTTATCCTTCTGGTGTAAAAAGAGTTCGTGCTTTTATTGATCACATATCTCGCGCGACAAGTGCTTCATCACTTGCGACAAGCGATACATATCCTGTAGCTATTAAAGATATTAAAGCTGGTGATGTGTATGTTACATCTTGGGGGATTGGGAATCATCAGGTCAGACACTCTCATATGATAAAAGAGGTTAATCCATTTGGATATTTTAAACTTTTATTTGCAACAACTCCTCCTCAAAATAGAAATTTAGTCGAAATTGAAGGTATGCCACTTACATCATTTACCGGTGCACCTTGGGGATTTAAACGCTTTAAATTACCACAGCACTATAGCGGTGAGCGCATTTATGACTCAAGCAATGAACAATATGAGGCCCTAAAAGAAGTTGGCCCTGCAGGAATCTTTGATTATATTCAAAAAGAGATCGAGCAGATGATCGAAGGCGTTGGTAACAGGATAGGGAGACAATTTAGAAATATATGCGACATGCTTAATAGTAGAATTGAAATCGTAAACGAAGCACAAGAGTACTTAAAGAAAATAGGTAATCGCTGTATGAATGCAACCGAATTTGACATGTATTCAACAAATATTAGAGATTTAAGAATTAAAAATGCGATTTCAATGCTTGTTGCTGACTGGAAAAAATTATCTAGCGAGGGGGGATATCATGATGCTTACTTTAAGCATCAACTTGCAATGGATTATTTAATAGACCTCGATTTTTCTCAATATGCAAAAGATCAACTATTATCTGTATGCAGTATAAAATATATACAGATAACAAATATTTAAATATTAAGGAGTATTTTGATCTTGCGCAAAAAAATCTTATTTCCGTGCATCCTAACGACTCTCTGTTAGTTCGCTGGGGAGAAGAAGAGGCAAAGACAACTTGTCCAGCATTTTACTAAGATGGAATTATTATATGGTACTTAAAAAAGATAAACTATATACTGGCGAAATATTCAGTAATTCTTTTGGAGGTTTAGATGAAACAATTTTTTATGATGGCAATGCTTGTTATTTCTGGTGCAACTTTTGCACAAGATGATTTTGATAATCGCTATGGTGGAGCATCTGAAGAATTTGAAGTTATGAAATTTGATGATGCAAGCATTATGCTTAGAATTCACCAAGAGGCAAAAATATCTTGTAACGAAGATGGTCTTTGTACTCTTTTCTCTGTAACTAACGAAAAGAAAGAATACTCGGTTGAATTTTCTGTTGGAGAAAGCTCTAACGGTTATGCAAATATGAATGGTGGATCAAACGGTAGTGTTGTTGTTGTTCCAGGTAATGGTTCATACAGTTCTGAACCACAACCATATGTTGGCCTTGTTCTTAGAATGACAAAAGGAACATGTACTCAAAAAGTTAACGTTCCAATGTCCCTATATGTTTCAATGAATAGTTATATGTATCACTTAGTAAATAGTGACGGTACTCCCAAGAGAGGATTTACTCCTGCAGATGAAACAATGATTATGTTTTATACAACGATCATGAAGCAAGCAACAGGTTGTAAATAAGAGCACTTATTTTAGGAAACAGTAATGAAGTTTTGTATTACTTTACTTGTTTTTATATTTGCAAGTTTTGTCCAAGCAGAGCCGTTTGTAAAAAACAGCAGCTCTTCTTGGGTAAATGCAGACTTCACTTCTACTTACCTAGAACTTAATGATTTAAAATTTACTAACAGGGCACGTTGTGCTGCCGATTCAAATGCACCAACAAAATCTATTTTTTTAATCATTGATACATTAAATGTTGCAAAAGTATCTTACCGCTTAGCTCAGGCAACTCAAAGCGATAAAAAAGAGATGACCAAAAGTGCTGTCGAAAGATTTCGCTACGGAGTAATCAATCTTTTAAATTATATTGCAAAAGAAATTTCTCGCGGTTCTTTACCTTTACTTCCCTCAAATCTTGCAAATGCAGATAAAGATTATCAGTCAATTTTAAGCTCCTGCCAAGGACAAGAATATTGCCAAGATCTTGATCTATATATCGAGCAAAAATGGAATCAAAGAAAAGCCGACTCAAAAAACGCTAGTTTTAAGGTGGCGTGTTACTTACTAAAAAAGAACTCCCCACTTCAATCACATCTTCAAACAACAAAACCAGACGGCACAACTCTCGCAAAACTTGGACTTGCTGTTGGTAACCAAAATGAATTCTTGGCCTCTTGTTTTGATCTAGATGCTCACCAAAACCTTGATTATGTAGCTTACCAAATAGATGTAAGAAATGACGGCGTACAAGACTGGAAAAACAGTGGTTTTGATTTTTGGAATAGCGTTAAGCTCTATTTCTCATGGGCATGGAGAAACTCTACAGAATTAGAAAGCTTTGTATATCCATATGCTGATCTTTTTAGAAATATCCATTTAGAAGATGCTGTTATGATGTTTTCTAATGGTTGTGGCTCTCTATCGCCAGCAAGCTGCGATGTCGCGTCTTTATCTGAGGAAAAAATTAGAGATTTTGCCCTTTTTGACTATAAAGAAAAAGAATCAATATATGACCATTCTTTGTTTTTTCCAGAAGGTGCCGAAGATGATCTTTTAAAAGATAGAACGCCTGATATAAATAGCGACATAATTAGTCTTGGAAAATTTCCAGACATGACAAAGTGGCTTGAAAACTTTAGAAATAATTTTGTTAACAAACGCGGAAAAATGAAAGGTAGACTTTTACGCGCTGTTAATACTTTAAACTTAATCACAAAACATCAAACTACTTTAAATATAGAGAAAAATCTTGCAGCGGTTGTTTACGAAAATCGAGCTAATGAGTACTACCAACTCTGTGCTGAATATATGGTGGCATCAGATGAAACACTTAGCTTTATGCGCAAAGATTTATCTTTATTAAAAAACCTAAAAACACTTGATCCTATTTTTAATAATCTAACAGATCAAACCCTTTCTGACTTTTATCGCTTCTATGAAGATTTAATTCCAAGAGTCACAAAGCTTTGTAAAGCGTTAGAGCGAATGGATTATTGGAAAGATAATCAAATTGATAAAAGTGGATTTCATACATGGTATAAAGAAGTTGTATATAAAAATACAGCAATCCCAGATAGTGAAGGCAAAGAACGTGGTATGCTAAGTCGTGATCGTGGACCATTTTTGGCCCTTACAAAATATGAACAAAGTCAAAATAGCGATGATGTTATTTGCAATACCGGTATTGATTGCGCCAGACAGGTTTTAAATGCCATTGTAAACATTTATTCTGTTGCTACTTACTCGTCTCTCTACTTTGGTCAAGAGCAAAGTATTTCAACTCCAAACATGAACAATCCGTATGCAGAGCGTGTTGCTTGCAAAATATATGATCCATGGGCCAAGCAAAGACAAAACTTTATGCGTCTTATCTCTGACATTATCACATCTTCAGTTAGCTATATTGTACCAACACCTTTTTATATTTCCATCGGAAAAAGCGAAAAGAAAGTTATCTCGTTTAATAAACTTGTTGAAAATGGCGAAATAAAATTAGAACCAAAATACAACAAGCAAAAACTTCTTGCTGCCGTTGGTGTTGATTTTGGCACTTGGCTTGGTACGCCATGTACTGTTACTTTTGCAAATAACGCTGAGCCTATACACCTAACAAATAAAGGGAAATATTTTTTTAGTGGAATAACTTTTGAAGGATGCAGAGAAGATTCTGAATCCACCATGACAGTGATGTCTGCTAGTGATATTTCACACTCCCCTAAAAAAGACTTAATGGGTTGTATCAGTTGTTCTATGAATTTTGTAAGTGCTGCAAGTCTTAAAATTTTATATCCAGAAATGACAAAAGGTTTTGCGGCGTTAAGTTTGTTAAGAGGTATTATTCGTTTTTTTAAAGCACAGAGAGATCCCATAGACATTCCAAGAAACTGGACTGTTAATATTAATAATACTTTTGAAACTCTTCGTCGATATGGTGATATTCCAAAAAAATGTGTCCCGCTACTATCAACAGGAAAGAATTGTCTTGATACTCCATGTGATCAGAACATTACAGATGCATTACAAAAACATTATGGATTATCTGTTCGTAATATTTCCTGGAAAAACCAAGATGCAGTTGTTCGGGCCAACTTTTGCAAAGATTTAGTAATGATAAAAAATGCAAGAAACTTAATGAGCAACAAGTGCAGCATTATTGAGAAGTCACAAATTCAAGGGATTAAATCGTGCTCCCTAAATAGAATAAGGAGAATTAAACATGAAATTGATTAGTCTCTTTTTTCTCTTAATGCTTTTAAGTATTAACACTCATGCATATCTAATTTCTGAAGGATGGAATCAAAATTTAAAAAAAGAAATAGAACTTTCGTGTTTGCTTGAAGAAGAAACAAATCTTTGTGCTTCATTATGCAACAACCCAAATAAATGCATTGTAAAAGAGGGCCCATGTAGAAATTGTGCGGGTACAGACTTATATATTCGAAACCTTTTTACAGAGATGGGAACACAGTATCATAGTACAAATGAAGTCGTGGATAAAAAAATATTTTTTGATTATATAGCTACAGGAAACTTTGTTTCAATATCATCTAGAAGTATTTTCAATCTCACTGATAGTTTTGATGGTGCAAATACCAGATTAAAATTTATGGGACTTTGTAATTTTTCTTCATCAGATCCAATTGTTTTTTTAAATGTTGAACCTGTTTCTAGAAAATTAAAAGAAGTTCGATATGTAGTTTGCATGGATGATAAACTCGCAAATGATGATCCAGATAAAACTCTAGTGTACAAAATGATCGATAATACTCCAGTTATGATCCCATAGACTGTCTATTTTTTAGACGGCCGCCAAGAACAAATTACACACATAATAAAGACCCCTGAGGTATCTTGTTGAGTTTCTATAGACCTCGCATTGGCAAGATCCTTGCAGTTAATTTCTATAAGATTGTTTTTTAGGGGGAATATTATGAGAACATCACTATTTTTAAAATTTGGCATCATCTGGATTATTATGGCCGCACTAAATTCTTATATTTTTGCAGCCGATGCAATAAAATGCTATGTTCCTAGAATGAATACGACAATCGCAATCGATAATCAAAAAATTGTTTTTTTAAAACCTAGTGAACATAATGTTGAAAGAAAAATTGCATCTATTACGGCAGATAATGTTCGTTCCTCTGATATTTATAAATCAATAAATAAACATTTAACGCATCAAGGTCTTGCTTATAGTATTCATATTGCAGATAGTGCAAACTTTTCTGAAGTTGATGATTATATCTCGATTAAAAACAAAGATGGACATCAGATCACATATCCAATCACTTGCAGCAACTAGGAAATCTACTTCGCCCACATTAAACTTAAAAATGGAATATAGGTTATGATCATTAGTGCGATAAAAGATAAAACAACAAATGGAATTGCTGCTTTATACATTTCTAAAACAGGTTTTTTAAATCGAGCACTGGCAATAAATAGATTTATTCCAAATGGTGGCGCGATGTAACCAATTTCAAGATTCGTTAAAAATATTATTGCTAAGTGCAATGGATGAATATCAAACTCTCTTGCAACAGGTAAAATTAAAGGTACAACAACGATAATTGCACTAAAGACATCTTTTAATGCCCCAATTGCTAACAAGAAAATATTTAAAAATAGCAAAAAGCTATATTTACTATGAAAAATTTCTTTCATCACATCTAATATTCTATTAGGAATTTCTTGGTCTATTAAAAAATTGGTAAATCCCATAGCGCAACAAAGGATTAATAAAATTCCACCGATAAGATACATACTTTCTAAAATAATTCTCGAAAAATCTTTTTTAAATGTTAAATCTTTGTGAATAAAAAACTCTACAACCAATACATATAGTGCAGTAAGCGTTGCCATTTCAGAAACAGTTGTAAACCCACCATAAATTCCTATTAGAATTATAAATGGTAAACAGATCTCCCAAATGCTTTCTCTTGCTGCTTCTTTTAAGCGAACAAACGAAAATGGAGCTGCCTCGACATAGGTACTCTTTTTAAATGCCCACAGAGAGTAAATAACAATTAATACAAATCCTGGAACAATACCTGCCTTAAATAATTCTGCAACATCTACCCTTGCAATTACTCCATATAAAATAATAGGTAGACTTGGTGGAAAAAGAAGTCCAAGCGAGCCACATGTTGTTAAAAGACCTGTACTAAATTTATCATCAAAATTTTGCTGCCTTAGCATTGGATACAGCAGTCCTCCAAGGGCGATAATTGTAACCCCAGATGCCCCAGTAAATGCTGTAAAAAAGGCACAAACGATCAATGCAACGACAGCAATCCCGCCAGGGAAATGTCCAAATGCAGCTTCAGTTAACTTTAGAAGTCTCTTTGGAGAATTTGATTCTGCCATCATAAATCCGGCCCAAGTAAAAAGAGGAATTGAAACAAGAGTTGGAGTGTTGGCAATTCTAAAAATCTCAACCGCTATTGCAGATGTTTCAATATCAAAAAATGAAAAACAAACCAGCGCAGCAAGACCTAAAATTACAAATAAAGGTGCTCCGATTAAAGCAAAACTCATTATTGCACAAAAAATGATAATTCCCGTAATCATAAAGCGGCCTCCTTGTTTTTAAAGGTGGCCAAGAAACGAAAGAAAAAACGAAATGCAATTAGCAAAAAACCAATTGGAATTATCGAAACCCAAAAAGCACTATGAATATTTAAAAAACCAACTACGCCATATTCAATTTCTGTCTGTAAAAAAACAAAACTAGCGTATGCTATCCAAAGAATTGTTATTGAAGAAACTATATAAATAACTCTTTTTATTTTTTTTTGCCACAACGGTTTATCTTCTAGATATTTTTGCAAAATATCTATTGCCATGTGTTTATCTGCCCCTGTTATTAAAATACCGGCCAAGAAGGTACAAACAAAAACAAGATGACGAACCAAAGGATCAATCCACTGAATTGGCATTTGCATCCATCTTGTAACAATTGCAAGGAAGCTAAAAACAAGCATCGCTGAAATAGTAACAACAAGCAAAAGATTGGTTATTTTTTTGATTACAGTATCGAGCTTTTCAAACAAAGAAATCATAATAATCACCTAAGTAAAATTTAATACAACAATGATCATTATTTTAATATAAGAATTTATTTCTGTCGTGTTTTAGTTTATGAGAATCATTTTCCAATAATGTATTTATCTGGCAAATTCATCTCCGTATACCATACCATTTAAGTATATAAATCCCCCGAGATGTTTCTCTCTTGGATCAAAATGTGTCCAGTGAATTTTATTACCAAACGAATTTAAATACTCACCACACACTAAAACATCATCTCCAACATTTAAAGGTAGAGACTCAAACTGTGTATTGTGAATTACTGTAATATTAACCAGTCCTTGATAATTTAATACAAATTTTTGATGAGGTCGCCCCTGCTTATCTTCTGGTAAAATTTTTACAATTTTTCCAGCTAAAAGAAGCTGAGTTTTTGAATCTCTATCCATTGCATATTGTAATCTTTCAATCGAATCCTCAAGGACATTGCCATCACGATCAAAACAGTTAGGAATATTTGCAAAAGCAGATATGCTAATTAAAAAGATTATTAAAATAGTCATAAAATGGTTCATCTAAAAATCCTTGGCATTAATGATTTATTAAGGCCATGTTTACCGCAAAAATGACAGATTGAGTTAATTCATGTAATTTTTTTATACTAGTACCAATATAATAAAGAAAAAAAATATGAAAATAACAGGTGCAATTTTTGCTAGCGGACAAGGACTACGACTTAAAGAAATAAGCGATACGCTTAAGCGGCCGAAACATCTTTTCCCTATTGGCAGCGATGTTATTTGCTCTAAAACACTAAAAGAGATGATTTCTTTTTGCAATGAAACAATGGTAATTACAAATCAAAAAGATATTAATACTTTCAAGGATGTTTTAGGCAGTTTAAATCTTTATCCAAAAATCATTGCAAAAACTGTCGATGGTTTTTCAGGAGATTTTGCAGCATTAAAAGAAGCACTTGGCACTCATATTTTTATAACAACAGGTGATCTAATTTTTCCACCAAAAGAGTTAGAAAAATTTCATAACATTATAAAAAGGTATCCAACGAAGTTAATAATCTGCTTTGATAAAACGGCCATCACTAAATTTTCAAAAAAAACAGGTCTTGATTTTAGAATTTTGATGGGGGCCTTTCCAAGAGAGATACTTCATGAAATTTCTACAATTGATCCAGAAAATTTTTTCCAAGTAATAAAGTATATTCTTAGACATTTTTTTAGGATAAAAATTTGTTTTTTAAATTCTTTATTTAATATCAATACCCCAAAAATATATCAAGAAGCAGTTGATTTTTTTAAGCGATCCTAATACCAATGATTGACTTCTGACCTAACTAATACTATAATATTAATAAATAAGACAAACTCAATAAAAGTACCACTATGCTATCACTTATATCAACAGGAAAAGCACAGGCCACAATCGCTAAAAATACAAAAGTACGTCGTTTGCAAATGGATTTAACCCAAGAAGGTCTTTCACTGCGCTCAGGAGTTCCACTTGCAACTTTACGCAAATTTGAGCAAAAAGGTGATATATCTCTTGAATCATTTTTGAAAATACAAATGGCCTTAGGAGGATTAGAAGATATTGTCAAAGCAACCGAATTATATATTGCAAATATTTCCAGTATAGACGAAATAATTAGTCAAAACAAAAGTCCTCCAAAAAAAAGAGGGCGTAGGAAATGACAAAAATGCAATCAGTAAAAGAGTTAAAGGTATTTCTGCAATTTAACAATGAATCTATGTGTGTCGGTCAACTGGCCCTTAATAATCGCACTATATATTTTGAATATGACAAAAACTTCATAGAACAAGGTTTAGAAATTTCTCCCATACGTCTTCCCTTATCTACTGGTGTACAAATCTTTAATCCTCAAATATTTGAAGGTCTACCAGGAGTTTTCTTTGATAGTTTATCTGATGGTTGGGGACGTCTTTTGTTTGATCGGTGTATGCGCGGCCGAGGAATTTTACCAAATGAAATTAGTGTACTTGATCGCTTAGCTTATATTGGTGATAACCATCTTGGCGCCTTAACATATAAACCAACATTGCAATTAAGCGACCAACAAAACTGTTTAATAGATTTAGATATTTTTAATAAGGAAGCAAAAAAAATTTTAATTGGCGAATCCTCGGCCCTTTTAGAAAATTTAATCAAGTTAAATGCATCGTCACATGGGGCAAGACCAAAAGCATTAATTGGTTTTTGTAAGGACACAAACAACATAGTACATGGAACTCAAGAGTTACCCAAAAATTATGATTACTGGATTGTAAAGTTTTCTAATTCTCAAGATGGAATTGATGCTGGTGCAATAGAGTATTGTTTTTCTCTTATGGCAAAAGCGGCTGGAGTAGAGATACCAAAAACGCATCTTTTTACGGCAAAACATGGACCAGGATATTTTGCAGTAGAGCGTTTTGATAGAAATCACAAGCAAAAATATCACATGCATACAGTATCAGGATTACTACATTCTGATTTTCGTACTCCAGCATTAGATTACGAAGATCTTATTGCTCTTACAGGACTGCTAACAAAAGACATAAGGGAAATTGAAAAGATGTTTCGCCTTGCCGTGTTTAACGTCCTTGCTCATAACAGGGATGATCACGCTAAAAATTTTAGTTTTTTAATGGACGAAAAAGGACAGTGGAGATTATCTCCAGGATATGATTTAACCTTTTCAAGTGGCCCAAATGCAGAACAAAGCATGATGGTTATAGGAGAAGGAAAAAATCCCACAATAGGACATCTTATAAAATTAGGTGAAAAAGCAAAAATATCTAAAACCAAAGTTAAAGAAATTATTTCTCAAACAAAAGATAGTCTTTCATTATGGACAAAAATTGCAAAAAAACATGGAGTGGCTAAAGAAAATATAGAACTCATTTCTAAAAGAATTGAGGCTCTTTTAAAATCATAGCACGACATCGAGCACTCTTTTTAGACATCTATTTGATAAAAAATTTGTTACATCACTTCCAACATCAGGATCTTTTTTCATCTCTTCAAGTAGCTTAATTGCACCATTTGCAGAAGAAACCTCACTCAACTGCGTTAATAAATTAGCTACTTTCACCTTACTGCTTTTATCCTTTAATTCTGGCAGTTGGTTTTTTATCTCTTGAAGTATCCTATTATCACTAATTTTTGCAGAGACTAGAAACTCTAGCCACGCAATTTTTTTAGATAAAGATGGCGTCTTTTCTAAATATAAAACCAATTCATCTTTTATTTCTGGATAAATATTTTTTTCAGAAATATTAATGAATGCCTGTTTTATCAAATTATGAGTTGCCTCACTAGTATGTTGTTTTAATTTAAAAAGATAGTATTGTTGAAGCTTTTTACCTGCTATACCTTGCTTGCTTGAAATATTTTCTAAAAATTCTCTATAGTTTGAAGTAAGTTTTTTCTCCATCTTCATAAGCAAATCAGCAACTAGATCTCCAATTGCTAGGCGCTCAATATCAGAAACGATGTCATAGATGTTAAGGAGATAATCACCAATTTCATACTCAAATTGTTCTGCCTTATCTAATACATACGGGATAGAATCTAATATATTTTTATCAATATATTTATACTCATTAAAAATTTCGATAAAATCACCAATCCAATGACTTTCATCTGTAATAGAACTAGAATGCTCTTTAAATGACTGTGAAATGTTTTTTAATATTTGCGGATCTAGCTTAAAAGTATTATTGCTGCCATACAATCTAGTTGCTTTTCTCACCTGCAATGAATCGCCTTTAAACAATTCTACAATAAAACTTTGTGAAGACGGTTCCTTTAGCCATGAAAACTTCATTATGGCATTAGAAATAGTATCATTACTAAGATTTGCCTCTTTTAATAAACGTTTTATAAAAGATTCTGTGCCTTCTTGGTTTTTATTAAATAATGAAAACAAGCTTTGTGCATCACTATCATCAATTAATCTCCACCCAGAATTCTCATCTAAAAAACCAACAAATTGATTAATCTTTTCTGTACTCTCAAGTCCACCAATAATATTAATTTGAGAAAACAAATCCCTCTCTCTCCAATTTTTTCCAAACAAAGAATCAAAAAACTGCAAGAATTTTCTTTCTTTTACTAAATCCCAATCAAGATTTTTACTACTAAAATTTTCTCCACCAATAAGCTTTAACTGCTCCTCCATTTTTTCTTTTACAATTGGAAGATTTAAAAAATCAGGTCGCCTTTTATCGCTTCTTGCCATAAGTAGCTCTCTTATAAAATCAAGACGCATTCTCCTTTTTAAATCAGCTTCTTTTTTTATACTTTTGGCAAAAAACTCTGGTGATTTTAAAAGATCAAAATCTGATAAATAGTATCCTTTGGCCTCCGATGAAACTGTATTCATAACGGCCAGATCCATATAAAAGCGAAGTGTCCTTCCATTAAAATCACTAAATGGATGTATTGATACTAAATCTCTTAAAAATTTTGCAAATAATAATCCATTTCCTTCACCGATTCCCATTGCGTGATATTTTTTAAAAACGCCAAGTAATAACTCTTTTACAAGTTTTTGATTAAGCATCTTTCTTTTATCTGCATCATCCCATAACTCTTTTTCTGTTACTTTATTTAATTCATCAAAGAGTTCTTCACTCATAAAATCTTTAAGCTTTTTAAAATGAAAAACATCTGGATAGTGATAACTTACTAAGTATGCCTGCTCCTTTTGATCATATTGCACTTCAACAGTTAAATATGGATTACTTTGCAATTCGGTCAACTCTTGCTTTGTTACATAAAACCTATTTCCATCATCACTTCCACCACCACGCACTCCCTCATTACGATATTCGCTATCGCCATTTCCTGTAATACTTTTATGTAGCATCGGTAAAATTTCTTCAACTTGTTTTATCGGCCATAAATCTGGATCTTTTGCACTTGTAAACCTTCCTGCTGACGTAATAATTCCGAGTCCCTCGCCATGACCTTTTTTTATAGAAGCACTCTGACTAAAAAACTCATGTCGACTCTCTTTAAAACGTTCAAAACGATCTGGTTCAAACTCATTCCACGGATTCCCTGGATTTACAGTTATTGCGCGAATAAAAGAAATACCATCCATATAGTCGCTTAAATGAATTAAAGACTCCATATAGCGTCCTTCTGGATTATCTCTTACTGCATCTCGAATAAACTCCATAAATTGGGAAAAATATCCAATCTGCTCTCCCATTTTCGCACCATATTTTTCTCCAAACTCAATTTCTTTTACATTATCTGGATGATTTGTAACCCACCAATCATCCTTATTCGAAACTTTTCGAACAAAAGGTATTTCTGTTCCAAGATTTGATTTTTCTTGTTCGCTTAGCTCTTTATTTAATACTTTTTTTATGACTTCGTTATCATATAAAAGTGTTCCTTTTTTTATTTTGAAAACTACCGGCATCGAACCAAATCTACGAGAACTTTTATCGTCTGCGGCCAAATAAAGACCTGCTCCATAAACTTGTTTGTTATTATTTGAAGGAGTATTTAAAAACCTCATCTCCCCTTCATCAATAGAGCCTTGAAGAATCCATCGAATACCAGTATTGGGGGATGTCCAATGAAAAAAAATCTTATCTTCCGCAAGTCTTGGCAAAAGACGTACGATCTCTTGAATCTCTTTGTCACTTGCTGCATATAAAAACTGCAAAATGGAGAAAAAAGAGATAATTATAAAAATATAAATTCGAATAGCTATTTTCATAACAAAGCTTTTCGTGTTTTACGCTAATTTATTTAAAAATATAGAATTAAGTATAAATTTAAGGAAAAAATTGCCGCCTACTGATACGAAATAGAAACACCAAAATGATCGCTTAAATAAAGCTCTTCTTTGGAATATGTTTTTTTAAACTCTAGTTGTGGATCTTTTAACTGATAATTTTTCATAAACTCTTCACTTGCCCAAAAACCATCGATCTCTATTTCTGGCGCAATTGCAGGATAGGTATTCCCAGCAAAAAAAGAGGTAAAATTGTTATCAGCAAAACCCTCAGACTCTTTTGATTGTTTTAAGGTATTAAAATCACCCATTATTATAGCTTTTTTAGCTCTATATTTTTTTGCTAAAAAATCTATTTGATTTTTGCGATATTGTTGCCATTCCTCGCTATATTCTAAATGAACATTTACAAATTCAACATCGTTTAAAGTCATCGAAACATAAACTCTATGCATCGGCGACTCTGGTAAATCACCAGATTCTGCCTTTAAGGCATCATGCTTTGAAAACATTAAAAGGAATTCTTGATATTTATCCCACGCCATGTGAGCAAATTTCTTCTCAAAACTTTTAATCAAATACCCATTTTTTTTAAGTTCTAGAAATAAAAACTCCATCGCATCATTTTCTTTATCGCGACAGACCTCTTGTAAAGAGATGATGTCGTAATCACTTTTCGCGATCTCTTTTGCTAGTATTTTTAAGCGTTTTTGCCACTGATTTTCAAAACAGTGCAAATTAAAAGTTAAGATATTCATTTCTGCACCATACACAAAAGATGATAAAAGAAAAAAAAGTTGTACTAAAAATATAATTACAATTTTCTGCATAAAAAAAAGCCTTCATAAATAAATATGAAGGCCCCATTTACATCAATAAAAAAATTAGTCTATACGCATTCGCATCTTGGAGGAATACTATCATCACATTCTAAAACACAGGACTTTGGAACCATTGAATTTTTAAAAGAACATGAAGCAACAGCAACAACTCCTAAAACAATTAACGCAAGAATCAAAAACTTTTTCATAGCAACTCCTTAAAAAAATAAAGATAATCTCAAGTACAATAAACGCTTAAATTATGTCAAACACTATTTAGAGCATTCTGCATTCGTTCTACTATATCCCCAGAAAGTAAATTTGCACTCCATGTCAAATACAGTTCCTTTTTTACCTGTGTAGTACACGGAAAATACTGAATCTTCTGAGTCTTGCCCATAAGGATAATCAAAGACTCCTTTAAAACATAAATTCATGGCCTTTTGCTCATCGGCATCTGTGCCATCTGTTTCATAGTAATTGTTGACCATATAGTAACAAATTTTATTTTTTGTCACATGTTCTAGCTCTGAAGCAAAAACATTAACAACAGCAAGCAAAGATAATGCAATTACAAATAGCTTCACAAAAACCTCCCAAATAATATATGGAAATAAATGTGAGAGTTACATTCAAAAAGACACTAATTCAAGGTACTAGGAAAAAGTTATAGAGTAAGCTTGTAAACTTACAAAACTCGAAGAAATTTTTACATAGGAGATCACATTTTATATTTTTTTTGCTACAAAACAAAAATCGAAATCACCAAGCACCATTTTATGAAGGAGTTTTTATGAAGTTTTTTGTTTTTTCTTTTGCGCTAATTGCAACAACACTTAGTGCAAACACATTCGCTGCATCCCTAAAGCAATGTAACGGCAAAGAATTAGAAGTTACATCTGCATACCAAAACTGCGTTAATTCAAATTTTAGAGTATTAAAAAATGAATTTTTAATTCCAGTTTATCCTTGCAGTCTGCAAGATAACGCAGAACTAGATATGACATATCAAGGTTGCATTAATAATAATTTCTCAGTTGTTGGAATGTTTTTAGATAATAAAGGCCTTGACTTAAATTTTTGTACTTACAATCAAGAAGATACGTTTTTATCATACTATGAATGTGTAAATAATAATTTTGAGCAAATTTCTGAAGTTTTATTTTAATCTAACCTCAGCTCGGGCAATATAATCAATAATTTTGCCTGAGCTCGAAATTTCGAGGATTTCTAGGCATAGTGATTTTTTTATGAGGAGTTTACAATAGATGTAAATGATCGAAATAAAAAAATTACTCTAACGACGAAATCCGAAGGAAGTCCAAACTCAGGTTAATCTAGATGTCGTGCATAGATATTGTGAACTAAAAAAAGGCCAAAATCGGCCTTTTTTTAGTTCAGCAAATTAAATTTAAAACCTGTATTTCTAGAAATAGGGTCAATCATCTCTTCACCGTTTATTTCAACAAGTATCTCTTGCTCAAAACTTCTATCAAAATTAATGGCCTTACGATCAATCTCTAGACATGAGTCATTTAAAAACTGATCATGAAAAAGCATTGTAAAATGATTTTTTGAATAAACTAATTTAAAACGATAAGAATTAATTCTATTACTACCTCGATCACTTCCTTTGTTTTTTAATATAACAATCACATCATCATTTTCTTTAAGATTAGGATAACTCACGTTTATATATAATGGGCAAGCCGAAGTGATAAAACTTCCAACAAGAGCTGTCTCTTTTGTCTGATAATCGACATTAATAGTCGCAAAATCATTCCATAATTTGAGATGCTGCCAGTCGCCTGCAAAGACAAGCGAAGAAAAAATAAATATCCAGATAAAAAGACATGATCCTAATAACTTCATAGATAAACCTCTTTCGATATTTTATATTCGAAGTCATATCTAAATTATTAGCATGGGTCAATTAGAGAATTAAAAAAAATAAATATACGAAAACTATATTCCCTTGTGATCAGTAACTTCAATGAGCCTTAAAATCCCTGTATCATCAACTTTGCCCTTAACTCGCATATCTCCACCTATTCCAAGTATTTTAACCTCATAAAAGTCACCAGGGCCTTCTAATGCCTTAATCCCCATCTGTCCCTTGCCAGAAACAAGTCCATTATTTAGGGCCTTAATAACTTTACTTTTAATATTGCCGTACTTTTTAGGATTATTTAATCCATCAGCAACCTTTTTATCAAAAATCACCTGCTTAAAATTATCAAACGGATTATCTCCTCGCTTTTGTAAATCATAAATTTGTTCTGCTTTTAAAACGCCATCATCAAGAACAATACTCGATTCTGTTTGAATATTTTCCTTAAAAAATCTTTGATTTAATGCCTCGCTTTGCTTTGCAACAAATTTCGAGTACTGATTTACAATACGATTATCAATGATCTCTTTTTGCACTTCCACATCAGTAATTTTTATAATATTTAACAAGACGTCATCTCTTACATTCTCTACAGAAGCACGTAGTTCATTTGATATCGCTCCTATTTCGTATTCTGATAGGCTTTTGTAGTTTTGCTTTAATTCTAACTCATACTGTTTAACTAGTTTTTCTGTGGGAGAATTTTCGGCCAAATAATAGTCGTATAGTGCCTCAACATTTATCAAACACCCGTTGGTGCTTGCGATACAATCATAAATGCCACAATTAAGAAGAAATACAAATAAAAGCAATATTTTTTTCATAACGCCACTTATCGGACAAAACCGTTCAAACCTTTAGAATTATTTAAGAATATTATTTTTGTTATGAATTGCAATAAAGATTCTAAATTATATTTTTATTTCTGCCGACAAGGTTTTTAAGTAACGAATTTTTTTGCATAAAAAAGGACTATAATTATGCGACAAAACAAATTAAACATTACTCTTTTAAGTTTATTTTTTATCTTTGCATCATGTTCAAAGGAAGAGTTTACTGCGACAAAAGTAGTTCAAACAGAAAGCGTTCCTGTTGTATCGACAACGGAGACATCTTCTTGTGCATCATTTACTATTTTAAAACCAAAAGTTGATTTCTTATTTTTGTGGGACAATTCCACCAGTATGAATTACGCGACAGAAGATGTGAAAACTGCTCTAAATAATACAATTACAAAAATATCTACTCGCTTTGATTACCGTGTTGTTATAGCTCCAATTAAGACCAGCACTTCTGATCCGTGGGAAAATGCCTCTTTAGTTGCAGAAAACCCAGATGGTTTAGATTCTTTTGGAAAAAGCATTAGCATCTCTAAAGAGAGTGCTGTTGCAAGACTCGAGTCTTTACCACAAGTAAGTGGCTCTATCGAAAGAGGTTTTTCTAGAGCAAAATCTCTGCTTAATAAAACTCATGGTATTTTTCGAGATCAAGCCTATACAATCGTTGTGATCATGTCTAATGGTGACGACTGTAATGGTTTTAACGCCTACACAAAAGGACGTGCATACTGCGAAAACTATGCGATAACAGAGGCACAAAGCATGATAACTACGGTAGGCCAAAACTTTTCAGGTAATCAGCAATTTCGATTTATGTCTCTTGTTCCATACTCTGCATGTCAGACAGTTGCAGGGAATGTTTATGCAAACTTTGCCTACAAAATGGCCTCATCAAAAATCTATCAAAATGCCGGTTCCCCTGTTATGGGATCTGGAGGACTTTCTGATAGCTTTAATATTTGCGGCGCAGATTTTTCGTATATTTTAGATGGTGTTAATAACTCTATTATGGATGTGCAAGTTAATCATGTTTATAATTACTGGCCAATTTTAGAAACAAGCTCTCCCCGTTCTCCAGTTCCATTTAACGAGAATGAAATTAGCGTATATAAAATCACTGGTTCACACAAACAAGAACTTTATAAAGGCGATACAAACGGATACGAATATGTAGGTTTTCTAACAAACCAAAACACCAGAAAAATCCCGGGTCCTTCAATGCCTACATCGGGGTATTTTATAAAATTACAAGGTCTTGGAGAATTAACTTATCCATCATGTTTAATGGTTAAGACAAAATCTCCTCTTGAATATTACGGATACATACAACTTCCAAGTGAACCAATTGAAGATACGATAAAATTAACAATCAATGGAGTAATAATTCCAAAATCATCTATAAACGGGTGGTCTTTTCTTCCTGGATATAAAACATCTCAAAATATCAAAGTTATAGGCATAGGAAATGACTCTCCAGCAACACCTGCTGTAAACAAATCTGGTTATTTTTTAAAACTACATGGAAATGCAATTTATAGTAATGGAGCAGATATTAAGTTTGAATACATGCCTGCACCTATTTAGTATAAGAGCTTAGATTTAACCCAGATAATGCATTTAAAATCTACTGCGGGAGCAAATTGCTCGATACAGACGGCGTCTTCACAATTTTTTGACCTCCGCTTATTAATATAAGCGTTCGCCCAAAAAATTGTTCAATCCTTGTCTGAATCGGCACTTTACTCCCTCGCAACGATCTTAAATGCATTATCTGGGTTTAATAATTACCTTTTTTGACTTTACTCTCATTTAGTCTCTTTATGGCGTTCATAATTTTTATAGCTGGAAACATTTTTCTAAGTTTTGGATAATTAAGTTCTGTTATAATTGCCTTGTTTTCTCCAACAACTAAACTACCAATAAGCCCTGCCTTTAAAGCATCATCAAGGTCTTCAATGGTCATAGGTAAGTTTTTATCTTTATAAAAATCTAAAATCGTCGAAATATTTGCAACACGTACATCTTTTGCACCTGGAATATTTTCTACTTGCTCTATTATTTTTTGCAAAAACTTTTCACACTTATCCGAAATAACTAAACGCTTATCATCTTGTGCCACTCGTTGAGTATTAAAAAATACCAAAAGCTGTCTAATAAACTCGACATCTGATACCTGAATATTGTTTGCTAGGCCATTCTCATCATTACTTGTACTAACAACGCCCTCATTTTTTAAAAGCTGTAAAAATTCTATAAACTTAATCTCTTGAAAATTAAAAATGTCTAAAAAATAAAATTTTAATTTACTGATATGAAGCTCAAAAACAGAGCCTTTTAAATCTCCATGACTTTTTGTAATCATATAAAAAAGAGATAGAAATTTTACGATATCAACATTATGCAAAAATATATATTCAGAAACCTTGCCATCTGCCCCAAAGCTAACAGAGTTTGATTCAAGAGATTTCACTTTAACATTACTTTGTCTTAGTCTTTCAGCTAATGTATTAATAATTGTTTTAAACCAAGGATTAAGTCCTTCCATGGCCTTACCAAAAGCATTAAAAGAAATTTCCACAACATCGGTATCTACAATCGCAGAAGCAGAGCAACTGCGCTTTCTTGATTTTTCATCAAAATAGGCCATTTCTCCAATAACTTCTCCAGGACGCAAAATTGCAATCTCTACAAAGCCTCTACCTTTTGGTAAAAAAAGGCGCACTTGTCCTTTTTGAATAATAAACAGCGACTCTGCCACGTCATTTACATTAAAAAGTATTTCGCCATTTTTAAAACTTTTAATCCCAGACTTTGTCTGTGACTTTGCCGTCGCCGCCGCGGCACTCTTATCTTTAGTTGCCGGTTGACTCATCTCATCCTCGCTAAGGAAAAATCTCGTAAAAATTCTGCCTTCTGTTCATTATCAATATCAAAAGAAATTGCCTTTATCCCGTTTGTATCTGCAAGCACCGGAAGTAAATTATACATTTGATATGCTCTCCACTTTCCCCCAATGTGAAAATAAAGTCGGCATTTTTTACATGATGACAAAAAATCCTCTCCTATTGGCCGCTTAAGAATTAAGCGATCATTTGAAATTTCTTCGACATCCATAACATCATCACCATTTACAACTGTGCTCTCGACAATAAACTTTACCTTTAATTTTGAAATGCTCACGGGCTGCAAATTAAACTCCTTGACGCATAATTAAATCTCACGAAGATATAAATTCATCCAGAAAATTCACATATTGTGAGAATACTATTTATAGTGTAAATTGAGTTCTTTTCTTGTGCAAAGAGGTAATAAATGCTTTCTATAAAAGAACGAATTAAGTGTGGAATTCCGATGGAAAAAAGCTTTCTTGATAATATCAGACAGCTCTTGACAACTATTTTTAAAAGTAAGGCCAATGAGCAAAAAAAAGTATTTTTTGTATATGGCGAAAAATATGATGATGAAGTTGTAGTTGCCGCATCTTTATACAGTAGTAATGATCCAAACTCTATTCCTGTAACCTATATTGCCTCTTTAGAAATAAAAAGTGGTGTTGATGAGACAAAGGGCCTAAAAATCTTAGTTGACTCGATTGGTGTATTTTTTGAGCACTATTTTTTAACTCCAGACTGGGATGAGTACAATCCTGTCTGGGAAAAAACCTCAATGGGTGGTCAGGAATTTAATTATATGACTTCTCGAGAAAACTTAATGCTAATGATCGAAGCAGATCTACTCTTGTAGCATCGTTTTATTTTTAACCCAGGTTTCGCATTTGAGATCTAGGTTTAAACTACTCTTCGTCAAAATCTGCCTTCGTTGGAGAAATACGGGCCTCAAAGGCCATATCTTGATCATCAAAAGATTCTTCGCTGTATTCATCAAAACCATCAGATCCTGCATCAATATCTAACTCTCTTAAAACTTTGTGGAATGATTTTTCATCGCTTAAATCTTTTAAAAGTTCTTCCATATTTTTTATCGGATACTTGTGAACAAGCTCTTCAATCATTGTTTGAAGCTTGCCCTGTGATAAAATTTCTTGCTTTTTCTTAATGTCTGACCAATTGCGAATATAATGGTATCTGCAAAATGCAGCTGTTGTTGATGGATTGTCACAATTTCGCTCTAAACACTCGTCACTTTCCATAACAAAAAAATCAACATTTTTTACGGTGTTAAATACATCCTGCAAAGATGTCTCTTCCTCTTGATCAAAGGATTCCGGTGCTCCCTCTACAATCTCGGAATCTACTTCCTTCGTATTAATTTTTGCATTTTTTGCCGCTTCTTTTTCCTGCTCTTTTTGCTTTTTTTTCTCTTCCTTTTGTCGAATTTTTTCTTCTATTTTTTGCTGTTTTTTTAACTCTTTTTGCTGTTTTTTTAGCTCTTTTTCTTTAATCTTTGCAAGGGCCCTTTCCTTTGCCTCTTTTAACTTTTGTTCCTTTAACTTTTTTTGCTCAAGAAGTTTTAATTTTAACTCTTTCTTCTTTTGCAACTCCTCTTTTTTTTGTTGGGCCTTTGTCTTTGGCTTTACAATACTTTTTTTAGCAATAACTTTAGGCTTTAATGCCTTCTTTAGTGGTGCTAGAGTCTTTTTCTTTATCGGAATATTTTTATTCTTTGCCACTACTTTTTTTTGCGGCACACTTTTAATATTTTTTTTAGGTTGTGACTTTGTTTTTTTTACATCATTTTTTTTTGGAGAAACACTCTTTTTTGTAGGCACTTTTTTACTTACTTTTTTTACAGCATTTGGCTTTTTTTTTGCTCCTGCGGGCTTTAAAATCTTTTTAACAGTTTTAATAAGTTTTTTTACTTTCTTTTTTACGGCCATTAGTGACTCCAAAGATTAAAAATTACAAAAAAGTGAAGATATCATATAGGTAGGTAGATCGGCAAACTTTTATAAATCATACCTAAAAAATGATTTGAAACTATAGAAAGTACTTGCCATCAAATAAAAGATGCAATACTAAGTAATCTTTGTAGTTATTATAAATTTAAAGGAGTTGCTTGTGGCAAACCACAAATCATCAGTTAAAAGAGCAAGACAAACCATTAAAAAAACAGCTGTAAATAAAAGAAAGTCATCAGAAGCAAAAACAGTTGTCAAACAAGTACGTAATTTAATTGTAACGAAGGCACAAGAAGAAGCTAAAAAATTAATGCCTAAGGCACAAAGTCTTTTAGATCGTCTTGCAAAAAAAGGGATTATTAAAAAGAATTCTGCCGCAAGAAAAATTGCTAGACTTGCACAAAAAGTAGCGAAAATTTAATTCTGATTTTATACGTATATACATAAAGTGACAGAAGGTTAATTTTTTTTAACTTTCTGTCATTTTTTTCGTCCAATTCCTAGAGATTTTAATTGCAATTGGTGTTTTACTAGTGGTTCTTTTTTTCTGATTTTTATTAGTAGTTCTTTTAAAATTCCTGTACCAAAAAGCGAATCTACTTTATTCCATTTTAGAGAATACTTTTGCAGCTTTTCATCATACTTTGTGAATGCTCCCTTTTTATCATTTATATAGTCAGGATTTGATATTTTTAACATTTGTCCAATTGTAAATTGTATCACTTGGGCCATCTCTTCATAAGAACAGTTTAAAGTGACTAAATCTTGATAAAAGGCTTGAATTTTTTTATCCGACCACAAATCTGCTAATGCGAATTGGTCTATATGGCCAATCGTTAAAATAGGCTTTAGAGCATCGCTATTTATACTATGATCTGGAGCATCCATCGCTAGCAACATTTTTATTTGCCCAACATGATAAAAGTAATTTGCAACACTTTGGGAAACCACTGAAAGGAATAATTCCACCGCATCAGTAGTTAATTTTACTTTAAACATATTAGTTAAAAATATTAAAAGTCTTGGATAGTCCCAAGAAAGAATTTCTTCTAAGACGTAGTAATCAAAATTTCCTTTTTTAGGGATTTTTTTTAATAACCCCTTTGAATCCCTAGAGAATATAAGTGTTAAAGAAGAAAGAGAATCTTGCGCACTAATTAGCGATAAAAAATATTCCCAGACGCTACTTTCTATAGACTCTGCATTTAATACAATGGCCGGACCATTTTGATTAAACATATCTGGTGAAGAAAAAAAATTATCTAAGCGAGAAATAGTTAACTCATTTCCCAGAATAAAAATAGAACCTTTTTGTTTGATTTTTTTTACAACAAATGATTCGAAAAAAGGCTCTTTTATATAAAAAATTGAGACACTACCTTGAGACGCTTCCAAACGTTGTGGCATCTGTAGATAATCTAAAATTTTTTTTTTAAAATGCATCTAAAACTTCCAAACGTACCCGAGAGGCGGCAACAAGTGCTAAGTTTTCAAGACTTTGTACAAAAGCCCCCTGTGATTTTGTATAATTAACAACTCCACCTTTATCGACAGATAGGGTATCGCTTAAGCCTCTAGAAAAACTTGAATCAAAAGTTAATATCTCATTAAATATTATTTTATTACCAGATGTTAAATAATTTACTAGTTCAGATTCTAATATTTTCTTATCAAAAGTATTCGGCTTTTTTATTAAAACAATTTGTAACTTAACTTTATAAGAAATTGTTGTTGGAATATCTAAATTATCGCGACTTTCCCCAATTGACTCTTTTAATTCCCCTTGTGAAACCTGTGTTTTGGCCGAAACTTTAAAAACATCTTCCATTTTTTCTTCAGAGTGAATTATCCCCAAAAGCAGTGCATCTGCTGTTTTATACTCTCCTGGATATACTCTTAAACCAGGATACTTTGTTAACATATTTGTTATTTCTTTAGTAAAAGACGAATTTATATTTGGAATAATTGTTTTATTCACAAACATTGGAACTGCAACAGACGAAATTCCATATTCTAAAAATGGATTATCTTTATTACCAAAACGATAACCAGAACATGACACTATAAAAAAAAGCATCAAGGTAAAAACAATATTATTACTATAACAAAAAAACATTAAGTAAACCTCAATGCAAAAAGAGAAAATAGATTGTCCGCTTGAGATTATACCAATCATGATTTACTTTTCAAGTAAATCATGGTGAATATATGTTGTGTTTAAAATCATCCCAATCCATGCGTAAAGGAATATAGATGAGGCCTAAACTTACCTCAATAAACTCATTATTTTCCTCCTTTTTGCCATCATCAAATGCAGTTTATAAAAACACCGTAAATAGTGAAAATAATTTAAAAGAAAAAGAGGGAATGGCATTTATACATCTAATTACTAATTGGGAGCAATTGGCAGGAATTGAACTGTCCAGACATTCAATCCCTCTTAAATTGCAAAATGGCGTATTACAAATAATGACCGATCATTCTGCATATTCACAAAAAATTAGCTTTATGCAAAACGATCTGATAGAAAAAATTTGCAAAAAATATCCTTTCTTTGCTGATAAAATTCAAAAGCTATCTTTTAATGTAAATGAAACATTTTTTAAAAAGATCAAGGATAAAAAAACAGAAAACTTAAAAAGCCTAAAAAAACAAAAGACAGGTCATCCCGAGCAAAAAGAGAATGAATTTTTACTACACCCCTTATCACCTGAATATCTAAGATTAAAAAAATTATCCGATGATCTTTTTTGCGATATTAAAGACCAAGAGATTAAAGAATCTATGCAAAAAATTTTTTTCCAACTTTTAAAATAGCTATTTTTTCTAATTGATAAACTTCTATCTCTGGGCACAAAACCTGAAAGTGTTTTATAATATTTTTTGGAATAACCACAAAGGCCACTCCTTCTTCGACGAGATACTTATTAAAAAAATTTATAAGATTCTCTATCTGTTGTTTATGCCAAAAGCGGGCAGTTGTTCTTTTGCTGTTTTTAGAAATTCGTGAATTTTCTAAAAAATAATATGGTGGATTGCATACAATAAGAGAATATTTCTTGTTTAAAGAAAACACATTAAAATCATTTATAAAAATAGATCCAATACATTTTTTTAATTCGACAGGAATTATTTCCTTTGCATTGCGCTGTAAATGAATAAAAAAATCATTTTCAATATCTAAAAAGTCAAAAGATAAATCAAATATCAAACCGCAACCTAAAATAATTTCAATGCCAATTACACCACAACCACAGCATAAATCAAGACACTCATATTTTTTTCCTTGTTGCAATTTATTTTGAAATTCACGGCAAACATAGTCTGCAAGCTTTATTGAGTCCTCATTAAAATGGTAAAAATCAGGCTGACTATAAGATGTTGCAAAACTTCTTAAGTTCATTAACATACCGCCCAGATCTAACTATTAATATCTGGTTATTATCAAATTTTAAAATAGTAGATGATTCTCCAGATAAAGCCTCACCTTGCCGCTTATAAAAAATAGCATCTCGTGCATACTGGTTATAAAAAGAAAAAGCATCTGCATCTAATACAATTGGAGACATGCCTGTAATATTTAAACTTGTTGTTGTAAATGGCATATTTCTTTGTTTAAAGATATCGATAATGTTTTTCAAGTGTAAAACTCTCACTCCAATATAAGGTGAGTCATAATGAATCCAGTAAGGAATCTCTTTTTGAAATAAGTTTCGAGGAATAAGTAGAGTAACTTCCATTGAGAATATTTTATTATAATCAATACTTCCTGCAATATTTGAAAAATTATTAAGAGAAAAATACTCATTAAGAGATGAGAGTGAATCAAACATTATTGAAAGCGGTTTTTTATCTGCACTTTGTTTTATTATCTCAATTTGCCTGTGCGATATTTCATCATCGATATACGCCCCAATTCCCCACACTGTATCTGTTGGATATATTAAAACGGACATATATTACCCATTAACAACACGACCGTAATAGATGTATAGAGCAAAAACAAGAATTAAAATTGCCATAACTGGCCAAAAAAACAGATGTAAATCATTTCGGTGGCCATACTGTCTTAAATTTTTTTGTGTTTTGCTATCAATTGATGCTTTCCGACCTTTAAACATCGTTTCTTTTAATCTTTCTCTACGACTTTGCCTTTCTAATTTCTTTAAAATTTTATCATCTTCAATTTTTTTTTGCGACGATGATGCTAGTTTTTTTTCGCTAGGAAGTTCTGGGGGGGGAATATTTAAATCACCCATCTCTGGATATTCTAAATCATCAGCGCTTGGTAGTTTTATTTCTGATGTTAAAACTTGATTCTTCGTATTTTGAAACGATTCCACTTCTATATTTTTGGCCTCTTTAACTGCATCTCCATCAACAAGTAAAGTTATATCAGGACTCTCTACAGATGGCTCTTCAAAGGCAATATCGTCATTTGTTAAAACACTTTTTGCTTCTTGAACTGGATTAAATGGCTGAATTGAGTTTCCATACAAATATTTATCAACAAATTCCTTTTCTCTTAAATAAAACCAAAATCCATTACCACTACAAACTTCATCGCACTGTTTTATATTTCCCTTATTTAATAAATCAATTACATGATCCTTTGAATAGGGGCCAAGTATCTCTTTATCGCTTGTTCGTATTAACCAAAGATTATTCATTATTTATTAAATCCTAAAAAAGAAATCCTAAAATTCCTTTTAAATCTTCATCCAAAAATTTAAGTCCAACAGTAAATGTTGCACTTCTTGTATTGTTTACTAAATCCTCGCCTTGCGCTTTACCATAAAACACATTCCAAAAATGAATCTCTGATCCAAATCTAAAATTTACACCAACATCTTTTCTATAATCAAATGCCTCTGCACTGAAAACCGTTTTAAAACGGGGTACTTCATAATCAACACCGACTCCTCCAGAGCTTTCAATTAGGCCTCCGCGAAAAGACCAATTATGCAGTTTTCTTCCTAAAATCACATTAAATCTATAAGAATCGCGCTCTCTAACTTTTTCAATTTGAGTAGAGGAAACACCATTTGATACAGTTGTAGTTTCTTTTTCTTTCACCGGTCCAACATCAGAAGTCACAACACCAATTTGATAAAATCTTTCTGGCGATGGATAAATTCTTAAGTCTCCCGTTGTATGACTTCCATAAGAAGTATTACCGCCTGTAAATAAGGCAAGCTCTGTTCTAATTACATCCACTTTATTGACTAATTTTTTCACGCTAGAAAGAGTCTCTTTTACCTCATCTGCAACATCATCCTCTACGAGAAATTTTCCAACACTTCCCTTTCCGCTTTTTACATCTTTTACAAGTTCTGCTAAATCACTTGTCATGCGCTTTGTATTTGCCAAGATATCTTTTAAATCTCTTATAACGCTTTCTTGATTAGCTGTATCAAATTGTGAATTAAGACGCTCGCTTAACTCTTCAAAATTTGCCAGCATCTCCTCAATTCTTTCCTCATTACTGCCAACAATTTTATTTAAAGATGCAGTCATATCTTTTGCGTTTTTCATCAATTCTCTAACATCGGCAATAATTAATTCAAGTGGTGGTGTTTGATTTTGAGGAACCATAGTATTTTTTATACTTGCCACAATTGCTTTGACATCTTTTAGCACTTCAGATGCATCTTTTACAATCGCGTCAAAACCATCTCCACCAGATGATTCGATTAATCCGTATTCGGGAACAATATCTTTACTCTCTTCATTAACACTAATTTCAAGATATTTATCACCTAAAAAACCTACAGTTTTAATTCTTAGTTTTGAGCCTTGAGTAATTACTATCTTTTTTAAAACTTCAAAAGTGATTAGTGCGGTATTTCCCTGAAGTTCAATGTCTTTAATTCTTCCTGCGGTAATACCTGCAACCTTAATTGATGTCTTGGGAAAAATTCCAGATGCATCTCGAACAATTGTGCGATAAGTAACATGATCTCCAAAACCAGATTGATTCGTCGTAATTTTTAACGACATATAAGAAATCGCAACAATTGAGGCCAATGCTAAAAAACCAACTTTAAAAGAATTCATAAATTTTAGGCCCATCCATATTTATGCAAATCGTATTTGATTTACAAGTGAATAAACTCCTGCACCAAAGGGTTTGAAGAATTCATAAAATCTTTGGCCGGCAAATACTCGACAATTCTACCACGATCCAAAAAAGCAATAAAGTCTGAAATTTGTAGAGACGCTTTTACATCATGAGAAATAATAATTGACGTCATTGCTCTATCTTTATGCCTTTTCGCTGTATCAACAATTAAATCATTGACCATTTTTGTTGTGATTGGATCTAATCCTGTCGTTGGTTCATCATATAGCATAATTTCTGGCCCTAACGCCAAAGCTCTAGCAAGACCAACTCTTTTTCTCATCCCACCAGAAAGTTCTGAAGGCAAACGATTAAAGGCCTCTTCTCTAATCCCAACAGAAAGTAGCAAGGTTGTCACCTTCCCCTGAATCTCTTCTTTTGATAACTGTGTAAATTCTTGAAATGGAAATGCCACATTTTCAAAAGCAGTAAAAGAGTCAAACAATGCAGCATATTGAAAAAGCATTCCAAAATGTCTGCGAAACTCCCTTAGCGCAACCCCATGTAACTTTTCTAAATTTTGTCCCAAAACACAAATCTCTCCAGATGTGGGATGTAAAAGACCCAAAATATGCTTTAATAAAGTAGATTTCCCTGCTCCAGAAAATCCTAAAATGGTTGTTATTTTTCTTCTTGGAATATTAAAAGTTAAATCATTTAAAATAAAAACATCATCAAATCTTTTGCTAAGATTTTTGATTTGTATTGCATGATCTAGATTTAAAAATTCCATTTTTTATAAAATCCTTACTAAAAAACTGGTTAAAACATAATCTGTCATCAAAACAGAAATCATACCCCATACAACGGCCAAATTCGTTCCTCGCCCAACCCCTGCAGCACCTTTTCTAACCATAAAACCAAAATATGTTCCAATCATAGCAATTACAAAACCAAAAAAAGTGGCCTTAATGATTCCTTGTAATAAGTCTTCAAACATCATAAAGTCACTAAGCTTTGAAAAATAAGTTGTTTCATCGATCATTAGTGCTTTTGTTCCAATAACCCATGAACCAATATTGCCAACTAAAGAAAAAAGTATCGTTAGCATTGGCATACAAATTGTCGCTGCCAAAATTCTTGGAACGGCCAAATATTGATAGCTATCTATTCCCATAACTTCTAATGCATCAACTTGCTCTGTAACTTTCATTGTCCCAATTTCTGCGGCCATTGCTGCTCCGGCCCTACCCGCAATAATAAGACCAGACAAAACTGGGGCCAATTCTCTTGCCAAAGTAATCGCAACAACAGGCCCAACTAAAGAATCAACAGAAATAACCTTGAATCCAAAATAAGTCTGATAGGCCATAACCATGCCCGTAAATGCTCCAGATAAACAAATAATAAAGATACTCTTATTACCAACAAAATACATCTGCTCCATAAACAGATGTTTGCGATACGGCTTTTTTAAAAACCAGTAAAAAAATTTTCCAGTAAATTGTGTAAAACGACCAGCACCCTCGAACGAATCAATTACAAAATCACCAAATTTTTCAATTGTTTTTTTTAATATAAGGAAAAAACCTTTTGGATCAACAAAGTTAAAATCCATTTTCTACCAACCTACACTGCTTTTTTAATTAAAAATTTCTTTTGCAAGTAATCGCGCATTTTTATTACTTTTTATAATAATTTCTTCAACAAGCTCTTTGGACGTCTCTGTTTTTTTTTCATTTACAATACTATGATCAATTTTATTCTCAAGACCGGCGAGAACATGAAGATATGCCTTTGATGATAACGGAATCATTTTAAGCTTTGGAGTTAAATCAACTGCAAGTAAAGTATCTCCATGCGAAAAAAATCTCCAATATGGGAAATGCAGTAAATAATCTCTTACAAGGACAAAAAGAGCTTCGTTATTTTTATAATCAATAACAAGAGCAATTGATTTATAAGAAGTAGATATCACTTCAAATTTTAAATGAGTTCTTAATTTTAATTTACCAATAAACTCTTTGTAAAAAGAAGACCAAAAAAATCGTTTTGGGAAGCGCTCTTCTGCAAGATCAACGACTGCCGATAAATCAATATTTAGTAGTGCAATTTCATTAGCATCAACTTGTGATAATCCGCTATTATCATAAACATATTTATCAAGAGTTGATAATAAATCCCAGATCGTTGCGTTTTTTTGAGTCATATTTATTGCAGAAAAAAGCATATTTTCAAATGACGCATTTTTTCCAGACAAAAATCTCTCAACTCTTTGCCAATCAATATGGTGTAAAAAATCATCTCGTTTGAGTTTTAAGTAAATAACTTTTCTTATTGTTCCCTGTACGCCTTTAATTAGTATAGGCATAACCTTCGCACCTAAAACATTCATTGCTTCTAAATGTGCCATATCCAATATATGTGAAGGGATTCCGTCTATTGCCTTACTGCTTAAACCTATCGGTGGAAGTGTTTTATATTTTACAGATGAGGATGCTTTTGAAAATAACCTTACCTCTTCTTCATCTAATTCACAGATAGAATAAGATTCAATTTCTTCAATTTTAGAAAAAACTTCACAGCAAGACGAAAAAAGATCTTTATTTTGTAGCTCTTTTTGCTCAAAACAATTCTCAAGTTTTTGAACAAAATTTGCATAGAAAATTTTTTGTTTCAAAGATTGATTAATATTTTCAAGTGCTCTTACTCGATCCAAAGATTCTGAATTCTTTTTATCAAAACTAGCAAGTGCTCTTTCAAGTCCAAAAATTTTATTATACCTAAGCAGAAGGCTTTTTAGTTGCCCTGCAAATCCAAGTGATTTATGGATAAGACCAATTGAATAAAGATCAAAGGTAGTCTGTAAAAGAAGCAGCGAATCATCTCCGCAAACAAAGATTATCGGTAATAATTTATTTTTTATACATGGATGATCACTTAAAAAGATGTCTTCTTGTGCCATCATCTTGACATCAATAACGGCCAAAGATGGCATACTCTCGTTTAATGACTCCCAAAAATCTGAAGTTTTTTCATAAAAACAAGGAATGTGGCCAATTTGTCTAAATACCCTGCCAATCTCATGAGTATCTCTAATCTCAGACATTAAAATGGCAACTTCAAGCTCTTTTTCTTGGGCCATTGCAAAAGACCTCCGATAAACTTAATTACAAAAATATCAATTAATTATGCCTAACAAATAATACTTAGTCTAATCCTCAAAACAAATTTACGATATTCCATATATTTTTTATCTGCTTTTGCCTTATTACATCTAAACATAGATCGGCCTTTTGATAGTTAGAGAGCCTTTTGTTATATAATTCCAATGTATTATCGTAATCAGTAATAAATGGCCTTCCTCCTTGAATTTTTGCTCGTTCATAACAGATCTCAAATGGAGTATCTAACCAAATCGTTTTAAATTCCATATCAAGGCATTTAGGCAAATCCCAAAACTGGCAACCACCACCAAGAGCTATTAAGCAGTCTGAATTTTCTTTAAGTAAAATATTAAGTTCTATTAATTCTTTTTTTCTAAAAACATCAATACCAACACTTGCAATCATCTCCACGACAGAATTAAATGAGTATCTGTTTATTAAGTGAATATCTAAATCAACAAACAAGTAATTGCTCTGAATAGACTCTTGCTTGATCTTCTCTAATAGACAACTTTTTCCAGACCCCATAAAACCACAAAATAACATTCTCATACATTTCCCTAATTTAGACATAAATAATTAGACAGCACCAAAAACAGCTTTGTATAATTATATATCAAAAAAAACGAAGGAGTAATCAATGCGCCTGTTTTATTTTATTCTTATAACTATATCGCTACCTGTTCTGGCCAAACACACAGATATCAATACCCTTCAAAAAATGATTACCTTTAAAAAGGCCAACTGGATTGCAAAAGAGAACAATATTAGCAAACTATCAAACGTAGAAAAAAGTTTTTATCTTGGAGCGAACTTAAATGAAAAACACAATGAGTTTTTTATAAATGCTCCAAAAAGCCTCATCGAGAATAATTTTCCAGAAAGGCTAAGTTGGATTGATAAAGATGGCAAAAACTATATGAGTCCAATTACCGATCAAGGAAGATGTGGAAGTTGTGTCGCTTTTGCCGCCATTGGAACTTTAGAAGGTCAAGTAAATGTAACAAATAATAGGCCCGGCCTTGATTTGAATTTTTCAGAACAACATCTTTGGTCTTGTGGTTCTGGTGCCTGCGATAGAGGATGGTTTGTCTCTGCTGCTGCTAGACAATTACAAAAATATGGCGTCGCAGACGAGGCTTGCTATCCATATTTATCTGGAGCAATTGGTGAAGATTTTACATGTCAAGAAGCATGCCACGACTCTGTTTCTAGAAGTTTTCGTATAGCAAATTATACTACAGCAAGTAGCTGGATTGCTGATGCACCAAAAATTATAAATGCATTACAGCATGGCCCGGTTATGGCCGCAATGATGGTATATGAAGATTTTATCACTTATTCCAGCGGAGTATATGAACACGTTTTGGGAGAATCACTTGGTGGCCACGCAATCGTAATTGTTGGATATGACAATATTGAAAAATATTGGATTGTACGAAATAGCTGGGGAACATCGTGGGGGGAAAACGGATATTTTAGAATCAAGATGAATGATATTTCAAATGTTGGACGAGATGCTGTAAGTTTTCAGATCGAACCATTTCAAGGAGTCAGTAAAATTAGTACTCCAAAATTTCAAGAATACATTAAAGGAAAATATTTATTTAAGTTAGAAAACACGCACGCAAATGCAAATAGTATGGGTCTTGTAATTACCAACTCTTTAGGGGAAAGCAAATTTTATGCAGCAGAGAAAAAAGATAATAATTATGAGGTTTTAATTGATACTATAGAATTTGAAGATGGAGTCTATACAGCTCAAGCGATAAGCGATATCTCCGAAAAAAATCAAAGTAAGGCCGATACTTCGCTTCCTATGCAAATATTTATCATAAATAATCCCCCAGAGGTAAATCTTAAAGTGTTACTGCCTTTAAACGATGAAACTATAACAGGAAAAATCACAATGTCTTTTGCCATCGATTCTAGGCCTATTTTGATCCATCGGTTAAAGATATTTATTAAAAATTTAGAAACTCAAGAAATTAAGGAAATTGAAACAACAAACATTGGAAAACAAGTAGACGTAAGCTGGAGAACTCAATTCTCTCCAAACGGCAAGTACTCGATTTGGACTGAAAGCAAAATTTTTGATAAGACTTTTAAATCTGATGAAATAACTGTTACTACCAATAATTAATTGCTAAAAATTAAACAATTTGGCATTATAGGGCCTAGAAAAAAACTAGGCCTTTTTTATGCAAAATGCTTCTATAACAACAGACAGTAGTATTTTAATCATCGAAGATGAAGAAGCACTTTTAATGCGTTATAGCGATTATGCGAAAAAAATTTTTACAAATATTTTTACTGCAACGACAATTAAAGATGCAAAGAAAATATTAAGTACTCACAAAATATCTTGTATTTTTAAGTGATCATATGTTGCCTGATGGTGAAGGTTTTGAACTTGTAAAGGATCTTGCTCATGGAAGTAAAAGAATTCCGGTTGTCATTATTACGGCACATGCAGATAAAGATCTTGCTATCAATGCCCTAAATTATGGCATTTTTAAATTTCTTGAAAAACCTGTTTCTAAAGAAAAAATAATCGAAGTCTTACAAGATTGTTTAATATTATCAAATAGAGCAAATGAAAGAAATAAACTTGAATACAGTCATAAAGTTCTTCCACATGCAATAAAAAAACTTTCTCGCGATTTTTCAATTTCATCAAGAGAGATTGAGATAATAGAATTGGCCCTTAATTTTCATACAAATCGACCAATTGCGGAAAAATTATTTATCAGCGAAGGTACTGTTAAGCGCCATATGCACAATATTTTTGAGAAACTACAAATTGAATATCGAGAACAATTACAAAAACTAATTACCAATCTAAATAACGAAACTTAACTTGTTTTTTTTGCTTGCTTCATTTGAGAAATAAGAACTTCTTTAGAAAATGGTTTCCCAATAAATCCATCAAACTTATTCTTTAAAATTTCTTGATTGTCATGATTATCAGTAAAGGCTGCTCCTGTTATTAAAATTACTGCACAATTATCAAGTAATCCTTTTTGCTTTGCTGTTTCAACTAAAACATCCCCATTCATTTTGGGCATTTTAAAATCAGTAATTAAAAAATCAAAAGATTGTTTTTCTAACACCTCAAGGGCCTCTAACCCATTTGAAGAAATCATTATTTCAAAACCCTGACCTTCTAACATCTTTTTTAACATAGATGAAATTTGTGGTTCATCATCAACAATTAAAACTTTTCCCGTAATAAAAGAATCATCTGCATGCCAACATTTCTCATCTTTTATAATCTGCGTTACGGCAGTAACCAAAGAAACTGGATTACAGTTTGATATGTCTGGGAGTAGCGAAAAATCATGGATAAAAGCAGATGCTGTGATCCATAAAGATATTCGCTTTGAACAATTACAAACGACAATCAAGGGGCTACTTAAACAATAGGGGATGAATTTATGCAACCTCTAAATATCTTAGTTGTTGATGATGAGCTTGGGATGAGAATGGGGATTGAAAGATGCCTTAAAAATGTCGTCTTTGAATTTCCCGAATTTGGAGAACAGGTATCTCTTAATATCACAACTGTAGATACAGGTAATAAAGCTTTAGAGGCCTTGCAAAAGTCACTTCCAGATATAATTCTTTTAGATCACAAATTACCGGATCTAAGTGGACTAGACATTTTAAATAAAATAGAAAGTGAAAAACTTGATGTCTTATCAATTATGATAACAGCATTTGCCTCTTTAGAAGTTGCCATTAGTGCAACAAAAAAAGGTGCATTTGATTTTTTAGCAAAACCTTTTACACCTGAAGAGGTGAGGGATCGAATAAAAAAAGCGGCCAAAAGCATTTATTTAAAAAGAAAGGCACAAGCATTAGAAGCAGAAAAAAAACAGGTTAGATTTCAATTTATTTCTATATTGGCACATGAGTTAAAATCCCCAATTGCAGCAGTCGAAGGCTATCTTCGCATGATTGAAGAAAAAACTTCAGGTGAAGATATTGATAGTTATATGATGATGGTGCAACGATCTATTAATCGTCTTGAAGGAATGAGAAAGTTAATCAATGACATTTTAGATCTGACAAGGATTGAATCTGGAAATAAAAAAAGAGAATTAAAAAAATTAGACATTGTTGATATCACTAATAAAATTATTGAAAACTATAAATACGATGCCCTTAATAAAGGCATTACAATTTCTTTAAATGCACCTGCCGATTATTTTTACAATGCAGATCAAAGTGAAATGGAAATGGTTATCGGAAATCTTGTTAGTAATGCGATAAAATATAATAAGAAAGATGGCCACGTAGAAATATCTATTTCTACAAAAGACAACGCATTGTCTTTTATATGCCAAGATAATGGGATCGGGATGAGTCCTGAGGAATTAAAAAAACTATTTCAAGAATTCTCTAGAATTAAGAATGAGAAAACAAAAAATATTCCAGGAAGTGGTCTTGGATTATCAATAATTAAAAAAGTTGTTGATAATTATAGTGGAAACATTAAAGTTGAAAGTGCCTCAGATAAAGGAACTACCTTTTTTATTCTACTACCCTTTTAATAAAAATTTAGACGATAAAACACTTATCCATCCAGCAATAATTCCTGTAAACGCCAAGACCGCAGGATTATTGGCCATATAAATAAATGGAAATGACGGCAACATCTTTTGGAGAATTATTGGTAAAAAATAAAAACCAACAGAAACAAAAACACCCATTGTCACAGTTCTACGGCCAATACTTGGCAAAAATAATCCAGACACTATCGGTAAAAAAGTTGCTGTAAATAAGAGATATACTCCATATTGTGCAAAAATTGCAACACTACCACCTGTCGGATTTTTTAGTTGCCATATAGATAAGAAAATACATCCAATTCCAATAACAACTAATGCAAGCCGACCAAACATTAATGCATTTTTAAGATTCACTTCCCTGCCTTCTTCTGTTGAGACTCCTTTTATCGTCATATAAATATCACTGGAAAATATTGTAGATAAAGCAAGCAGTAATCCTTCAAGCGTAGAAATTCCTGCACATAAAAGACCAATACTTATAAGTATTTTTGTTGGAACAGAAAATGTTTGTCCAATATATGCAGCAACAGCACTATCAATACTAACCATTGCAGGAAGAGTAACTCTCGCATAAAGGCCAACAATCATCACTCCAACAAATACCGTTCCAGACAGCAGTGCAACAAACAAGTACTTCTTTACTTGTTTGTCACTATTTAAAAGAAGTGATTTTCCTAGAATGTGTGGCTGACACACAATTGCCAAACCAACAACAAAGTTACAAATGAAAACTTCAAAAAAATTACGAAAGTAAAGCGATGATGGACTTGTCATCTCTATTAGACTCGGACTAATTGATGCTAACTTTGACAAAATTCCTTCCTCTGAAAAAATAAGAGGAAAACCACTAGAGATTAAAATCAAAGCAACAACAAGCATAATCATTGCCTGAATTGCATTTGTATAAGTTGATGTATTTGCACCACCTAGTAATGTATAAGAAAAAACAAAAATCATAACAACAGCAACGATAATGTATAATGTTGTGGCACTTTCAACAACCAAAAGGGCCCCTAAGGTTTTAGCTATTGCAACAGCGATTAAAACAATAAAACTAATCAAGCATAGTGATATTATCGCAAAAAATATTCGAAGAAGCTTAGAATCATAACGGGCCCCAATCCATTGTGGAATCGTTAAGGCCTTAACTTTTGCACCAACCGTTCTAAAAGGGCCTGAGAGTAAAATCAATCCAACAAAAATCCCACTTCCTGCAGCAACACCCAATCCCATTAAGGCCGATAATCCGTAATAATAAACAAGACCAGGATTTACAACAAATGTCGCAACACTCGTTAATTGAGCGGTTAATGATAATCCAACAAGCGAAGGAGAAATTGCACCACTTCCAACAGCAAAACTTTTTAGATCGCCAGTTTTTCTCATCCCTTGGATAGTAAAAAAGAGAGTAACTCCTACATATAATAATAAAGCGCTCCAAATAAATGGATTTGTTGTCATAATCTTTCCTTGTTAGATTTTTAAACTAGAAGTTGATAACACAAACATTACAATTTTGGAAACAATGAATTAGAGAAATACTTATACCAAACCCACTAAATAATGTCGGGAGAGAAATGGCAAGTTGTTTAGAACTAATATTATTGGCCAAACATTGCCAGTAAAATTCCAGCGGCCACAGCAGATCCTATAACTCCAGAAACATTTGGACCCATCGCATGCATTAAAAGAAAATTTTGCGGATCAGCTTTTGCTCCTTCATTTTGAGCAACTCTGGCGGCCATTGGAACGGCAGAAACACCGGCCGAACCAATTAAAGGATTTATCTTATTTGTTAAAAATAAGTTCATAATTTTTGCCATCAAAATTCCAGCAGCAGTTCCAATACTAAAAGCAATGGCCCCAAGAACTAAAATACCTAGAGTTTCTAAATTTAAAAATTTATCTGCAGAAAGTTTTGAACCTACGGCCAATCCTAAAAAAATAGTCGTAATATTAATTAAAGCATTTTTTGATGTATCGGATAGTCTTGCTGTAACCCCACATTCTGTTAATAAATTACCAAACATTAAAGCTCCAACAAGAGGAGCGGCAGTTGGAAGCACTAACGCACATAAAATTAATACAGTTATTGGAAAAACTATTTTTTCAACTTTCCCAACATGACGAAGTTGATTCATTCTTATCATGCGCTCCTGAGGAGTTGTTAAAAGTCTCATAATTGGTGGCTGAATAATTGGTACAAGTGCCATATATGAATAGGCAACAACAGCAATAGACCCTAAAAGACGTGGAGAAAGTTTAGATGCTAAAAATATCGCAGTCGGTCCATCTGCTCCACCAATAATTCCAATAGATGATGCATCAGCAAGAGTAAAATTAATACCGGGAACAACTTGCGTAAGAAGAAGTGCACCTACAACTGTAAAAAAAATTCCAAATTGCGCAGCTCCTCCAAGAAGTGACGTAATAGGATTTGCAATCATAGGGCCAAAATCAGTCATTGAGCCTACACCAATAAAAATTATCAGAGGAAAAATTCCCGTCTCAATTCCTGCAGAAAAAATATAGTGTAAAAATCCACCCGGCTCACTAATCCCTGCAAGAGGAATATTAGATAAAATACAGCCCATTCCGATTGGGACCAAAAGGAGAGGCTCAAACTGTTTTGCTATTGCCAAAAATAAAAGCAAAATTCCAACAACAATCATTATAATTTTTCCTGCACCATGAATAAAATCTGGAGCAGAAAATAATGCAGAAATACCTGTCGACTTCCACATATTTAAAAACATGATATCTAAGCTTGGTAAGGTTTGCATTTCTAGATTTTTAGCACTTATTTCTGTTGTATTAACTGCACTATCGACAACTGATTCACTTGACGCACAAACAATATTAGTAAAAAATAAAACAGCTAAAAAACATAGTGTATAAAAAAAACGTTGCATAAAAAATCCTTACTCTATTGTGGCCAATAATTCTCCTGACTGCACGATTTGCCCTTTGGTCACGGCCAATCTAACAATTACTCCATCTTTTGGAGAAGCAATCGGTGTTTCCATTTTCATTGCTTCTAATACCAATAAAACATCACCTTTTTTTACACTATCACCTTCAGAGAAATTAATTCGTAAAATATTTCCTGGTAATTGTGCTTCAACGTTAATGCTATTTGCTCCAGGCTTTTTAATTTCTTTTGCTGGAGTTTTTGCTTTTGCTTCAGTAGGCAAGGTTGTCGCTTTTTGCACTTGTGGTGTTTGAACTATTTGCGTAATGACGCCACTTCCCTCTGCAATCGTTACTTGATGATTCACTCCATCAACACAAACTGTATATGTCTTTGTTACAGGAGTTTCACCTTTTTTATCATCAATCTTTTTTACCTCTTCTTTTTTCTCTTTTGATATTTTTCTAATATTTGCAGGAATTCCAGTTTTTAGAAAATCAAGTCCTTGATTTGATCCCTTTGTCGCCATTGCCCCAAGAATAAATAGGTTTTCATCTGTAACAGGCAGACCCTCTTTTTCTAACAACGCTTTTGCTTTTGGAATACCTGCGTCCAAAATATCCACAGGATTTCCTTTAAATGGTTCTTTTTTTAATTGCTGCGATGCAATTTTTACAACTTCTGGGTCTGGATCAACTGGCGTTTTTCCAAAATATCCAAGCACCATTTGTGCATATCCATCCGCCATTGTTTTCCAGCGTCCTTGAGTTACATTTGAATATGCTTGTTGAAAATAAAATTGACTAACAGGTGTAACAGATGTTCCAAAGCCACCAACTCTAATCACATGCCCCATCTCTTCGATAACTTGTGGATAAAGATGCAATGTATTTGTATCTCTCATCATCATTGTATTTGCAGTAAGTGCCCCTCCTGGCATCGGACTATAAATGACTTCAGGAGAAATTGCTAATGCCTCCGGTGGGAAAAAATATTCTTTTAGACAATCCACAAAAACGGCATTTGCCTCCATTATTTTTTTCTCATTAACATCTAATGTATAATCTGTGCCTTTAAGTGCATGCACCATTGATAATAAATCTGGTTGCGATGTACCTCCAGAAACAGGTTTTCGTGCAACACAAATTCCCCCAGCACCAGCTTCGATTGCTGCTTTATATTGTAACTCACCAACCCCTGCTGTTGCATGAGAGTGCATCCAAATCATTTTATCATCACCAATTAATTTTTTAGTTTGCTGAATAGTCTCATAAACTTTTTGCGGATTAGATGTTCCAGATGCATCTTTAAAACAAATAGAATCAAACGGTAAACCGGAATCAAGAATCTTTTTTACAGTCTTTAAATAAAACTCTGGATCATGCGCACCTTCACATCCTGGAGGAAGCTCCATCATTGTGACACATACTTGATGATGTAATCCATATTTTTTTATACACTCAGCCGAATACTCAAGATTTTGCACATCATTTAAAGCATCAAAATTTCTTATGTGAGTTATATGGTGTTTTTTAAAAGTTTTAGCATGAAGATCGATCATATCTTTTGGTTGTTGAGAGAGCGCTACAACATTTATTCCTCTGGCCAAAGTCTGCAACTTGGCATTCTTTCCTGCCGCCTTATGAAATTTATCCATCATATCAAATGCAGATTCTCCGCAGTATAAAAACAGAGACTGAAATCTTGCGCCACCTCCGGCCTCAAAATGATCTATACCTGCATGGGCCGCAGCTTCTACTGCTGGTAAAAAATCATCTGTTAAAACTCTTGCACCAAATACGGATTGAAAGCCATCTCTAAAGGAAGTATCCATAAATACAATTTTCTTTTTCATATATTCATCCTTTTATAAAACATAAAAATTTTTAATTTTGCTTTAAATCTTCTCGATACTTATTTATTGCCGCAACAATCACGGCGACTTTTTTCTTATAATCAAAAAGACTATTTTCAACATTTTCTTCTCTTACAACTCGCTGCGGTGGTTTTTGAGCAAACTTTTTTTGTACCAAAATCTTTACTTCTTCTTTTGTAAACGGGGCCAAAAGATAAGTTGATAATCTAATAAGATTGATCAATACCACTAAAAAAAGAAAAACAACTCCCATTCCTAAAAATGTTAGCTTTAAACCTTCTAAGGCCATCATAAGAAATAATCCTTGTAAAAAACTTCAATGTTTTTTTCTAAAGAATGATCTAAAAAATAATATCTATACTAAAAAGTATAAGAAAGATTGTGATACTTGTCATGAAAAATAGTTCTTATATATACAAAGCAAATTGATTCAAAATCTCATCACAACTTGCCATTTCTCTCCCGACATTATTTAGTGGGTTTGGTATAACAACTTCCTTTTGAGTTAATATGGAATTACGCAAATAATTTCCAAAACTTAAATCAACCAAAGCAGAAAGAAGTGTGTTATCATGCAAGACTAGAATATCTTAGGGCCTTAGTAAAAATATATTTAACGACCGATAAAAAGAAAAAAACTCAACTATTTTCCCAATCATACTCTCTTTGATTAATGCCAGCGAACTTACAAGTTTCTCCTATGAGCCCGCTTGTAAACTAATTATTTATCTTTTTTCATTGAGTGACCACTCGATTCTCTAGTCGAATCCGTGGCCTTGTTACTTATAATATCTCGTGTTGTTTTTGTAGAAGAACTATTCTGATTTATGCCAGCACCATAAATTACAGATGCAGCAGGACTTCGTACAGGTTTTGTGTTTTTATTACTTTTATCATCTTGCTCATTTTTTTTGGCGGCCACGATCAATTTTTTTTTATGTTCACTACCTCCAAAAAGTTTTGAAAAAAATCCTTCTTTTTTTGTCCCTATCTCATCATCATAATCATCATAAGCAAAATCCTCTTCATTTTCCTTCTCTACAGAAGAGGTAAATATCGCATTTTTTATATTGCCAAAAAAACCAGCATCTTTTTCTCCTGTTTTATTTGTTCCAACATAAATAGATACAGCAGTTAGGCCTAAAGTTAGGCCAAGCCCTAACAAAGTCATTATACTTTGTGAAAAAAGCTTTCCCGCAAGTAGTGCTCCAAGATTTCTTATATGTGGCCACATATAACAAAACTTTTCCTTTCTCTGTTTCTTCCCTAATTATCAAAATGCTTCTCGGAAAAGAGATTTCAAAACTTTATGTATATTTTCGAATTGATTCAAATTACTGGCCCTAATGTAAAAAAGTATCACCCTTGTGCTCTAAATTTGTTATTCATGGTCAAAAACAGAGCAAGGTAGATTTTATTTAGACAAATTCTAAGAAAGTCTGAGATTCGGTTAGTCAGCACAATGTATTTCAAGCAAGTCTAGGTACCAAAATAAAAAGGGAATCCATTTGGATTCCCTTTTTATTTTGGTACCTGGGACTGGACTTGAACCAGCATGCCTCGCGGCGCCACCCCCTCAAGATGGTGTGTCTACCAATTCCACCACCCAGGTATAATCTATTAATAATGAGGATAATATGGCCCAGGATTATAAGGATCTGGGTAATATGGTACTCTACAAATTCCCACACTAATAATTCGATCTTCTTTTTTTGGAATATCAAACTTCATTCCAATAAGCTTTGTATTCATACCATCATACAGTGCAGCTTCATAACCATCCACACTTGTAATTCGATTTACTTGAACTTGCTGATCTCCGTATACCGTATGAGGTTCTGAACGACATTGTCTGATAAATCTAGGAGGTAATCCTGGAGGAGAAACATTGATCCAACGACATATCTCTCTCCAAACAGTCTCTGAACATTGACGATTTAACATCATCATTCTTTCATACTTTTCACCGACTTCTGTTTTTATAATTGATGCCCCATACTCTTGTTTTGTTACTCCACTGGCCGCTGAAATTGCATCAAGCCAAAATGGCAGGCGATCTGCATCAAGCTCAATTTTTTGAGCAAAATGAAAACGAACAAGCTTTCCACCAACAGATAAAAGCATTGCACCTTTTTTTGTTTTTGCATCATTTCTTATTTGCAAAGAAAGAAGTTGATTTTGTAATCTTGGATTAATAATTACAGTCTCATTTGATGTTGACTTTAAAACTAAATTTGAATTTGCTCCATAATTTACAAACTCTTTAACTGTCAAAAAAGGTGGTTCTTCATAGGCCCAAGTAGAAAAACTGATAAAAACCAATAAAAGTGCCAGATACTTTAACATGGTAACCTCCAAAATAAAAAAGGGAGACTATTTACATCATCTCCCTTAAATCTCATAAAGATTTTAAATAGGCAATAATTCTATAAATTAATTTTTCTTTTTGCCTTTTTTCTTGTCTTTAGCAGGAGCAGCAGGAGCAGCAGGAGCAGCAGGAGCAGCAGGAGCAGCCTCTGGAGCTTTTATAGAAATAAGCTCAACTTCAAAAATTAAAGTTGCGCCACCTGGAATTTTTGGAGGAGCACCAGCATCGCCATATCCCAAATCAGATGGAATAACTAATTTAATTTTACCACCTTCGCCAATAAGTTGTACTCCTTCTGTCCAACCACGAATCACTCTGTTTAAAGGGAAAGATACTGGCTTTCCTCTTTCTTTAGATGAATCAAATACTGTTCCATCCATCAATGTTCCATGATAATGAACTTCTACAGTATCTGTTTCTTTTGGTTTTTTTGCACTTCCTGCCTCAATAATTTTATACGCTAAACCTGAAGCAGTTTTTGTTCCACCTTCTGCTTGAACAAATTTATCCACAAAAGCTGTGCCTTCTTTTTTAATTCCTTCAGCAGCTTTGGTCATTCTCTCTTTAAATAGTTCTTGAATTTTTGCTTGATACTTTTCAACTTCGATATCTTTTGCTGCCTTATTTAAAGCAGAGTCTTTTAGACCGGCCGCAACTAAATTGGCCTCTTTTTCAGATAAACCAAGAGTTGCCATTCTTGAACCAAACATTGTTCCAACAGCATAAAAAGTTTTATCTTCATCTGTCTTCATTTCTGTTTTTTTATCACAAGCAACAAAGCTTATGCCTAAAACAACCATTGCAATTAAGAGGAGAATTTTTTTCATAGTAACATCCTTTGTTATTTTAATGATTTCCGTTTCTTAAAAATCACATTATTAATCACTATAATACGATAAAGCCTTATCCTTTACTTATCAAGACCAATTTTACGTAAGTTTTACCAATCATTTGCAGATTTACTTAAAAACAATCCGTAGCATTTTCTTGGACAAAAATCTTTTTCACCAAATTTTTCTTTACAAGTTTTGTGTATAGCACTCATCCAATCCCCATAAATAGGATTTGGTAATATAATGTACTTGGTGCCATAATCTTTTTTATAGTTTTCTGTAACAACCAAACGATCATCTACACTCTTTTTCTCAAAACTTTCATGAAAATCTCCCATATTGTCACCAACATAAAGAATTACTCTATAATTTTCCTCAACAATTGCTCGTCGGCCCTTTTTACTTGAACCTTCTGCTGGGTTTCTTGCTAATAGATTTTTAGGTTCAACAGGAATCCCTATTTTTTTTAAATTGCTTATTGTATTTTGATTTTCATCAATACCGCGGTTGGTTATGTAAAATATTTCAACTTTGTTTTTCCTTGCAAAATCTAAAAAATCTTTTGCTCCCGGAATTAAAGATGCAAGCTCTTTTTCACTCCAACTTTTCCATGTTTTTGGATCATAGTCTTTTTTTATTAAAATATTTTTTGCATTATATGCCAAATTATCAATAACAGTTTCATCTAAATCTAAAATTATTGCTTTTGGTTTTTTACTTTTTACTTTTAATTGGTCTTTAACAATCTCTGTTGCATGATTATAAGACTGATAACTTAAAGCACGATACTCTGCTGAGGTATACATCCATAATAGACCAGCAGTTAAAACATCTGTCGTATATCCTCCGTGATTTCCATCATGAGTTTTTCCATGATGTTTTGCATGATCTTTATTGCACTTTGTACTATGCCCACAACTACATAATACAAACATTGCACAAATAACAAATAAAATCCTTTTCATTTTTTCCTCCCATGTTTAATACCCAGCACTATCTAATGCCTTATTTGCTTCTTTATCACAAAACTCATTTTGTGTATGACCGGCATGACCCTTTACCCAGAAAAATTTTATTTTTTCAAACTTCTCAATCAAACAGTCCATTCTTTGCCACAGATCAAGATTTTCCGGCGCTTTATTATCTGCTTTTTTCCAACCCCTATTTTTCCAACTAGGTAGCCACTTACTAACACCATCAATAACATATTTTGAATCTGAAAATAAATAAACAGCAACACCTACACTGTCTTTAACTTTTAAAAAATCAATTAAAGACTCTAATGCTTTGATAGCTCCCAGCAATTCCATCTGATTATTTGTTGTAATTTCAGAAACTTCACTACTAAAAAAAATAATTTCCTTTGAATCATCTTGTGCCATCATGGCCCAAGCTCCAGGGCCTGGATTTCCACGACACGCTCCATCTGAAAACAGAGCATAAAAATTTTTTGTTTCTACAATTTCTTTTGGTAGTTCAAAATCACCTGTAAGTATCTCTTCGTTTGAAGATACTTTAATTGTACAAAATGTAATTGCCTCTTTTAAGACACTAACCGCTTTTTTTGTTTCATCTGTTTTTTCTACAAATTTCGCAATCTCATCTAAATATTTTTGTAATTTTATTTTTATCATTTTAATTTTAAAAATTTCCTTTTTCCAACTTTTATAGTTTTTCCAACGTAAGTATCATCAAGTTTTAAATCCACAACACTAATTTTCTCTCCATCAATACTTACCGCATTTTGCACAATCAGACGTCTTGCCTCTCCTTTACTATCTAATATTTTTGCCTCTACAAGAGTGCTGACAAGATCATTCCCACGAGTATATTGATACTCCATCACATCATCTGGCACTTCATGACGCTTAAAAACAGACTCAAATTTTTCAAGCATCATATTTCCAGTCTCTGTTCCATGAAAAAAGCTAACAATCATTTTTGCCAAATCTTTTTTTGCCTGATTTGGATGAATACTGCCATCTTTAAGGCCAACAGTTATCTCTTTTAATTTTTCCTGTGATACATTTGCAATATATTGGTAGTATTCAGGCATCAAGCGATCAGGAATACTCATAATTTTACCAAATTTATCAAATGGTTCATCTGTAATACCTATTGCATTACCAAGGGATTTGCTCATTTTTTGAGTTCCACACACTCCTGTTACAATCGGTAAAAGCATTGCCACCTGAGGTCGCATATTAAAAGCTTTTTGATAATCTCTGCCCATTAACACATTAAATTTTTGATCTGTTCCTCCGAGTTCAACATCTGCTTTTATATAGACAGAATCAATTCCTTGAAGAACTGGATAAAACATTTCGTGCAAAGAAAGTACTCCGCCATTTTCAAGACGTTTAGAAAATGTCTCATGACCCAATAGCTTGGCCACTGTTGTATGACTGGCCCATTTTATAACATCCACAAGAGTTATTTTTTCAAACCACTCAGATTGATATCTGATTTCTGTTTTATTTTTATCTAAAACAGTAAATAGTTGCTCCATATAAGTTTCAGCATTTTTTTTGACACTAGCTTTATCAAGACTTGGCCGGGCCTCATTTCTACCTGTTGGATCCCCAATACTTGCAGTATAATCTCCTATTATAACAACACCAATATGTCCAAGATCTTGAAACTGTCTCATTTTTCTATATGGCACAAGATGTCCTAAATGAACGTTTGCAGATGTTGGATCAATACCGCATTTTACTCTTAGTCCGATATTTGTATCGATAGATTTTTTTAGCATTATTTCAAATTCGTTTTGAGGAACAATCTCAACAGCTCCAAACTGCAAAATCTCGAGCTGCTTTTTATATTCTTGCATAAAATATCCTTTATTTTTTATATCTAGAGTTAAATCGGTATATTAAAAATACAATATATTTATATCATAAACTAGCTTCTTTTCAAGCAAACGTTCTCTCTAGCATTCATTGGCAAATTATTTAACTTTATGCTATTCTCCCTCGAAAGGATTGCATATGATGTTTATAGACCTAAAATCAGGAACAAGTGTTGAAGGCGAAGAAATAAAAGCTTATCGCAGCGATATCGATAATGCAGAAGGATATTTATATCTTATTGCCGGCGTTCATGGAGATGAAGTTGAAGGAATATTTGCCCTTCAAGAACTTTTTAAATGGCTAAAAAACGACAATGAAATCGAAATACCAACAATAGTTATTCCAATTTTAAATATCGATGGCCATCGAGTTAATAGTAGAACAAATGCTCACGGTGTAGACCTAAATCGCAACTTAAATACCAATGATTGGACGAATGACTTTAAAGAAAAAAAGAATTTTCCCGGTACGGCCCCATTAAGCGAACCTGAAAATAAATTTTTACTTAAACTATTTGAAAAATTTCCTCCTAAATTTATTATATCTATGCATTCTTGGAAGCCGCTTTTAAATTTTAATGGAAGCTGTGAACATATTGCACAATTTTTACAAAAATTTAATGGATATGAAATTGCTGGAGATGTTGGATATCCGACCCCTGGCTCGCTTGGGCAGTTTGGGGCAAATAATTTATCTATACCTGTTTTAACTTACGAATTTCCACTTCTTTCATCTGGAAAAACTCTTAAAGAAATATGGGATGAAAATAAAGAAGGGTTGATTGCCTTATTAAAATCAGATGAAATAAAAAATATAATTTATTCAAGCTCTAAAAATTAAATTGTACATAAACAGAGTTATTTTTTTTTATCCCTAAACCAATAAGCTCTTTGTCTTGATCATATACCCATGTGTATTGATTGATATGATTTATACGATCTGTTAAACAAAATGGAATTCCATTTTTATATTTCTTTGCATTATCTGCTAAAAGATAAGTAGACGGAAATTTTAACACTTCATCAACTCTCATACCATATTTAATAATTTCATTTTTATCTGTGAAACTTAGCAATTTTGCCGAATAAATAGAATCGCGATATGAAATACTACCAATTTTTTCTCTCACCAGAGAGACAAGGGTTCCATAAGTCCCAAGGTGTTTTGCACAATCAGAAAAAAGTGTTCGTATATATGTTCCAGAACTTGAGGTTACTCTAATGGCCAAATATGGGAACTTGTACTTTACAACCTGTATATCTAAAATCTCTCTTTTAACTGGATCTTTTTTTATTGCAACGCCCTCTCTTGCCCACTGATGTAATGCCTTGCCTTCAAATTTTGTGGCCGAATATATAGGAGGAACTTGCCAATAATCTCCCAAAAATTTTTCTTTCAAAGTCATATCTATAAATAGTTTATCAAACTTTGATATTTTATGAGTTAAATAATCACTTGAATCAATATTTGAAGGAGCAACTGTTAAATCTCCGGTAATGGTCTCTACTCCTAATTTCCCAACTGCTAGATATGTTTTAGGAAGCATTTGATGAATATACTCATTTGCTTTCATAGCACCAGAGATTCCAACCAGCAGTACACCACAAGCAAAAGGATCAAGAGTTCCAAAATGGCCAATTTTACCAACATCTTTTGACATTAATCGCTTAAATTTACCAACAAGTTCTAAAGAACCAATAGATGGAGGCTTAAAAAAGTTAAAAATCAATGGAGTCATTTAAAAGTTTTTACCAGCTTTTTGCTCTGCTTTTAAAAGAGCATCTATCTTTTGCTCTTCTTCGTACTGAGAATCAAAAACAAATGTTAACGCAGGAACCGCTCTAATTTTTAAAATTGCCGCCAATATTGTGCGCATTTTTGCTTTCATTGATTCTACTGCATCTTTAGCATCTCCTCGAGTAGAAGAATCAAATGTATCCCAAAAAACCTTAGCATGTGAATAATCTGGAGCAACTTCTACTTTTGTAAAACTCACAAGTTTTAATCTTGAATCAGAAAATTTTGTCCTTAATGCGCTATTTAATTCATTAAGCAATCTTTCTGCAAATTTCTCTTTTTTAAAATTGGTTTTTTTTGCCACAATTTGCCTACTGCTTTACATCTTGTAATTTTCTGCGTTTTTCAATCATGTTATATGCCTCAAAAATATCGCTAATTTTTACATCATTAAAATTTTCAAGACCGATACCACATTCGTACCCAGTACCAACTTCTTTTACATCGTCTTTAAATCTGCGAAGAGAAGAAATCTTTCCATCAAACATTATTTTACCATCGCGTAAAAGTCTAACACTACAACCACGTAATATTTTTCCATCAATTACAAGAGAACCGGCAATCATTCCTGCTTTTGGAACAACAAATGTTTCTCTTACCTCTGCACGACCAACAAATTCTTCTGTATACTCAGGCTCTAGTAAACCTTCCATCGCTAAAGTAATGTCATTAATTAACTCATAAATAATTGAGTAATTCTTAATATCAACACCTTTTTCTTCAGCAATTCTTCTTGCCGTAGTTACAGGACGCATATTAAAGCCGATGACAAAACCTTTTGCTTGAGCTGCGGCATGCACATCACTATCTGTAATAGCGCCAACACCTCCACCAATAATTTTCACCGCAACTTCTGAATTACTTAGAGATTCTAACGACTGCTTAATCGCCTCATAAGAACCCTGCACATCAGAGCGAATAACAAGATTTAACACCTTCTGACCTTCTGCAGGAGCATTGCTATGCTGAGAAAAGAAATCCTCTAAAGAAAGTTTCTGCTTGCTTGAAATTGCTTCAAGAGACTTTCTCTCTGTAATTCTATTTTCAACAATTTTTTTGGCCTCTCGTTCATTTTTTACGACATATAACTCTTGACCTGGATCTGGAATGCTATCAAGACCTAGAATCATCACAGGAGTTGAAGGACCGGCCTTATCAATAGCTTCACCCATTGGATTCATAATACTTCTTGCGCGACCGTAGCTTTCTCCAGCAACAATGCTATCACCTTTATTTAAAGTACCATTTTGGACGATTGCAGTTACAACCGGCCCTCGACCGATTTCAAGCTTTGATTCAACAACAACCGAAATTGCTGATTTTTTCGGATCAGCTCGTAGTTCTAACATCTCTGCTTGAATTAATATGGCCTCTAAAAGATTATCAACCCCAGTTCCCTTTAAAGCAGACACAGGAACAAATTGAGTATCACCACCCCACTCTTCTGGCACAATGTTTAACTCTGTTAGCCCATTTTTTATCTTATCAGGATTTACTCCCTCTTTATCTATTTTATTAACCGCAACAATTATAGGAACTCCTGCATTTTGACATATTTCAACAGACTCTCTTGTTTGTGGCATAACACCATCATCCGCTGCAACAACCAAAACAACAATGTCTGTAACCTTGGCCCCACGTTGTCTGATCGCACCAAAAGCAGCGTGTCCTGGAGTATCTAAAAATGTTATGGATTTTTCTCCCACATTAACACTATAGGCTCCAAGATGCTGTGTAATTCCTCCAGCTTCTCCTTGAGCTACTTTCGCATTACGAATATAATCTAAAAGAGTTGTTTTCCCATGATCTACATGCCCCATGATTGTAACAATTGGCGCCCGAAGTGGTAATTTTTCTTTCTCTTCTTCGCTTAAGCCTTTTGTCTTTTGGATAATTTCTTCTTCTTTAAAAGATACGTCCACTGCTTTAAAGCTATATAGCTTACATACTTGTTCTAATAATCCCATTCCAAGATAATCGGTTGGCTTTAGAAGCAAATTGGCCTCTAATGCGGTATCCAAAAGGTTTTGAAACTTTACATGTAATTTCTCTGCTAAGTCACTTGCATAAGAACCTTTATGAAACTCTAGTGTCTTTTTTTCTTGTTTCATCTCAATTGTTTGAGTCTGAGCTGTTTGTCCAACAAACACTTTTTTCTTTTTTACTTGCGAATAAATTGGTCTGCCTAAAGTGCTTAATGCAGAATATGATTTTAATTCTTCCTCTGCTCTTAGTTCTGTAATATCTCTTGTTTTTGCAACACCTTTCGCTTTACCAGACATCATTGAAGCAAGGCCACCAAGACGTTTTTTTCCAACTCCACCTTCAAAATCTTTGTTGCCACGTCCGCCTGCATCTTCATCTAAAGCATCGTCATAATCCATGTAGGTGTATGCTTGAGTCTTTTCTTTTGGAGCGACTTCAACATCTTTACTGTTTTTATTATTTTCATCCTTTGATGGAATATAAATTGGAGTAAACTTGTGAGTTTTTTCTTTATAAACAGTTTTTTGGACCTCTTTCTTTGGTGCTTCGATTATCTCAGATTTTTTTTGCTCAATCTCTTCCACCTGAACTTTATCAGGACGAGAGATCACTCTTAGGCCAACACCACCTACATTTTTTGCAGTTTTTTCAACACTCATGTCAACGACGACTTCCTGACCTTGACTCTCAATTGGAGCATCAAAAACATCACGACTTTCGTCAGTGAAGTTCTCTATTGACTGATTTAGATCTTGAGAAGAGTTTGTCAAATCCTCTACTACTTCTTGTGAGGCTGCATTTTGATTATCATCATTTTCTTCATGCTCAAAATGCTCTCCATCTGCTGAAACATCATTTGTGGTGGAATCATCACCTTCGCCGGCCTTTCTTCGAATAACAGTTCTTTTTTTGACAACAGCTTTTTTATCACTTGCAACAGCAGCTTTCGTCGAAGAGGCCACATCACTTTCTTTTTTTACTGCTTTTTTGCGCACCGTTTTTTTCTTTTCTGGTTCTACAGAATTTTTGGGTGGAGATACAATTTCTTGCACTCTAACAACATCTTCATCAGACAACTCTGACATATGATTTCTTACCAAAATGCCATTATTTTTTAAGATCTCCACAAGATCTAGGGCACCAATTTCCAACTCTTTTGCCAGCTCAAATACCTTTTTGGCCATGTATTACTCCATCGAGAAAATTCTATATCTTTTTTATAAATCTATTTTAATTTAAAAGCAGCTAACTCTTCTCGTAAGCGCTTTTCTGCTTCACTAAATTTTCCAGTCACTGCATCTTTTCCTGTTGTTGCTGCTTTTGAAGGATCAATACTTCCATCATACGCAGGTACAGCAGATGCTGAAACAAAATCACCCTCTTCCTCTACAACTAATTGAACACTTCCTGCATCAACCATTTCATGTGTTTTATCAAGCATCTCTTGAGCTTGAGAAACATCAATTTTTATCATCTGTGAAAGTTCTTCAGCGTTTAGTGTGCATAAATCGCCAAGAGACATAACTCCTGCTTGCACAAGCATTTGAGCTCGAGTATCGGCAATAGCTGAAACTTGCATCAAATTTTCTACAGATTTTTTTATCTTTGTTTGTAATTTTGCTTTAGAGATAATATTTATCTTGTATCCTGTAAGCATCGCGGCCAAACGTACATTTTGCCCTCTTCTACCTATTGCAAGGGATAATTGATCTTCTTCGACAACTACATCTATTGAGCGTTCCTCATGATTAAACATCATGTTTGTTATCTCTGCGGGTGCGAGTGCTGCTTTTGAGAATTCACTAATCTCTGGAGACCATCTCACAATATCAATTTTTTCACCTTGTAGTTCATTAACAATATTTTGAACCCTGCTTCCCTTCATACCAACGCAAGCGCCAACCGGATCAATTTCTCTATCTGCAGAAAAAACTGCAATTTTAGCTCTATGCCCAGGTTCTCTGGCCGCAGATTTCACCTCAATTGTTCCATCAACTATTTCAGGAACTTCCATTTCAAAAAGTTTTACAAGAAATAAAGGAGAAGTTCTTGATAATCTGATTTCTGGCCCATGATTTGTCATTACAACCTCTGACAAATAAGCTTGAATCCTGTCGCCTTGTTTAAAGGTTTCATTCATAATAATTTCTCTACGTGGCAAAATAGCGTCTGCCTTACCAAGATCAACAATTACATTCCCTTTTTCATAACGACGAGCAATTCCTGTAACAATTTCACCTTCACGATGTTTGAATTCAGAAAATAAAATCTCTCTTTCAGCATCTCTAACTTTTTGAAAAATAACTTGTCGAACTGTTTGAACATCAACTCTTGTAAACTTCAAATTTTCTACTTTTATACCAAGTTGATCCCCAACTTGTGCCTCAGGATCAAGGGCCAACGCATCATTAAGAGCAATATCTGTTATGCCATCACGAACACTTTCAACAACATTCTTATATTGAAATATCTCAATATCATCATCTGACTCATTATATTTTGCCTCGTACTCGCCTTGTATTCCAAATTTTTTCCTTGCTGTTACCACAAAGGCTTGTTCAACTGCTTTTACAACAACCTCTTTAGAAATTCCTCTTTCTTTACTTAACGCTTCAATAACTCTTCCTAATTCTGTAAAAGTGCTCATACTTTTTCCTTCCTGACTTCTTTAGTTAATATCTATTCTTTACAAATTATTACACTGCTTCCACATTTGCTTTTTTTATTTGCTCACCAGATATCTTATAATTTCGATCTTTAATGTTTAAAATAATTTCAGAAACATTTACCTCTTCTAATTTACCGGTTAATTTTCTTGCAGTTCGAATCGCCTTTGGTACTTCTCCTTGCTCATCTTTTGTCATGTAAGACAAATCAAGTTCATTATTTAATGTCAAAGTAATATTTTGTCCTCTGACCATCTGAAAATGATCTAGCGTTACAAGGTGTCTGTTAACTCCTGGAGATGAAACTTCTAAAACAATATTTTCAGGGATCCAAGTTTCATTTTCAAAATAAGGAGTTAGCGCATGATCTACTTTAATACAGTCATCGATTAATGCAGTTTTCGTGCTTGGATTCATGATATAAATTCTCAATAGCTTACTTGCTGGTCGATACTCTAAATCATATAGATTAAGTCCTAAATTGATAAGAACTTCATTGCAAATTTTTTCAAATCCAATTTCGTTTTCGGTTCTGACTCTTTTAATCATAACTTTAATCTCTTTGCCCGCCATAATAACAATCATCAACATCTTGCCACGCCGACTCTCGCACATCACGCGCTCCGTCGGCATACAAAACATCCTGTTTATCGCCGACTTTCGCACATCACGTGCTCCGTCGGCATACAAAACATCCTGTTTATCGCCGCCTCTCGCACATCACGTGCTTCGGCG
>CAZCDT010000012.1:0-57846 GCA_964497525.1 uncultured Bacteriovoracaceae bacterium | reverse complement strand
AATAAAATATTTTTTAAAAATTTTGATTTCTTATCTCAAATTGCGGAAGTCGGGACTAAAGGCCCTACTTGCTCACTCTAATCCAACACTTGAAACATCTGATCTACTTGATCACATTCTTGATGATGCTATTAAAAAAGTTGAGGCAAAAAAGTTTGCTATAAAAAAGGCGCGCGTAAAAGAAGAATCTACTACAACTATAAAAAGTAGTTCCAAAGCTAAAATAGTAACTCCGAGTAGTTCTGGAGCTACTCGCGATATTCCAGCAAATATTAAACGCGAAGTTTACAATAAATCAAATAAGTCATGTGCAAACTGCGGATCTACCCTATTTTTAGAGTATGATCACAAAAAAAGTTTTGCTAAAAATGGTGCAACTGCCGTCAATAACCTGCAAATTCTTTGTTCTAGTTGCAATAAAAGAAAAGCAATCATCGAATACGGCCAACTTCATATGGGTCAGTTTTTACTACAAAAAAATTACAGGGAGTGAGTTATTCCGCGAAGCGCAACAGAAAGTATAACGCACTTTTTTTCGTAATTGACGCAAAGGTTTAATGAAAACGACCTGGCTATTTTTTAATTAAACCTGGCTATTTTTTATTTTTTTTCTTTTACGGATTATAGACGCAGCGAAAGCCGGTTGCGATATCCTTTCCCAAAGCACCTAATTCAAAGCTCAATCCATAAACACCCGCAACAATTCCAGATCCAAATCCTCCACCTCTAATTGCGGCGGAAGTACTTACATTATACACCTTTCCTACACCTTGATTAAAACCATAACTAGCATTTAGTGGTGCAAATTGCTTGCGAAGAGTCGAATCAAATATTGTAGAAAACTCTCCAGAATTTGGTTTTGTAGTAAAATCCCCAAGCACCCACTCCCACGCATTACCTGCAAAATCCCAAATAATTTCTCCTGTAGATAATTTATGAGTACGTTTTTGCTCCCATCCACTTCCTGTCGCATCTGCCGATGTATTATTAGTTCCAATATAACTATCACTATCATTAGAACTTGCAGGGATTAAATTACTTGGCACACTATCCGAATGCCCCCGATTAAGCATTCCACCACCAACATATCTACCGCTCCAATTTTGCGATCCTGCCTCAATATTTCTAGCAATTGTTTGCCACTGCGCATTTGTAATTAAGGAGTATTTCGTTGTTCCGTTTATTGCATTTAAACTATTACAAGCCGCTATCGCTTTATTTCGAGAAATACTTATCCAAGGTAAAAGATTTGGTTTTGAAGTAACAAGCCTTTGATCTGTCACATCACAGCTGTCGGCACATGCTGTAGAACAATTAAAGCCTTCACACTTCATCTCATACTTCGCCACACAAAACGCTCTATTTGTTCCAACAGCTGAATTTGGTGGAACAAGTAAATAGTTTGCAGGGCAAGCTATCATCGGCGCTGTCGTCAACACCCCTGGCGAACAGTGAGTAATGTTATTTGTCTGATAAAAAAAAGAGTTCATCACCACGTCTTGATTTCCTGGCAGTAAATTCACATACGCTCTACTTAAAATATATCCCTTACTTGAAATAATCGTCCCGATTGCGCTAATCGGCATCGGCATTTTTGGACACGCAACTCCATCTGCTTTTTTAAATCCCACAAGAGTAAATAATCTATTGGGTCCTGCAATCACATCCATGGCAACTGATTCATTCCTAGAAAAAGTTCCCATAAAGTGAGATGCGTTAATCTTTGGATATCCGCTACCGTCATAACAAAAATTCGACGTTGGCATGTCAGGTGGATAAGAAACAAAAACGGCAAAACAATCAATTTGGTCTTTTGATGTCGGCTCTGTCACCGCTCTTTCTGAAATCCTATCTTCATCACTAACCACTCTTTGCGGAAAACTTGAAAAATCAAAATAGACTGTTGAGAGATCTTTTTTTTCACTCTCTTTTTTGTCGTTACCGCATGAAAAAAGTAAAACACTAAGAATGCTTAGTAATAAAACTCTCATTTGCATTTTTTAAATCCTTAAAAAAAATAAACATTAATGTCTATATTCTAGCAAAAAACGGTTACGAGTAAACATGAACGCTATTTTGCCCAAGTGGTAAATAGCTTAGTCCAAACCAACAAAGACAGAGTGTGATAAAGGCAAATAACAGATAAAAAAAGGCGGCATTTGTTTTTTGATGGTACCAAAAACGAAAATGAATATAAAACAGATAAAAAATCCAAGTAAGAAGCGCCCAACTCTCCTTTGGGTCCCACGTCCAATAATGGCCCCACGCCTCTTTGGCCCAAAAAGCTCCAAAAATTAATCCCATACTAAGTAGAGCAAGACCTGAATTAACCAACTGGTCAAGTCCCCTTAAAAGATTTGTTTGTGCTAAAGGAGATTCTTTTTTATAAAAAATATTTACAAGACCGCGAAGAGCAAAAAGTGCGGCAACACCTAAAAGTGCATACGATAAAATATAAACAATTACGTGTGGAACAAACCATACACTTTGAAGTGCAGGTGCTAATGTTTTATCCATGGTCTCTGGTTTTATGACATCGATAATTAAAAATAAGATGGCCATTAAAAGTGAATAATAAAAAACCCACTTTTGTTTTAATCTAAATGTTATAAACACACCAAGTATACTTAAAAAGAGTGCGTACCAAAGCCTTGTCTCACCAAGAGTTTTAAGAGGTGGTCTCTCTAGCGTTATCCATAAAAAAGTAAGTAATAATGCCAGTGCAAATATTCCAAATCCTGCAAAAAATTTTGCAAGTCCCTCTTTTTTAAAAAACAAACACCACATGGAAAAGAACCAAATAACAATTATAGCTAACAAAATAAAAGATAGAGTTGTCATGATTTTCTTCCCACAAAAAATAGGTGTACCTGCCCAAGTAAAATCATACACAATCCCCAATAAATAAAAGCAAGCCATGGATCATACACAAGCTCTAGCGTACTTATATTAGACCACTTCCCCATTCTCTCATCATATCCATATTGATAAATCTTCCAATCTAAAATCTGTAATGGCCTATTTACAATAAGCTCTGCCTCTACTTTTTCATCATGACTAAAATGAATTTTTAATTTTGATAAGAACTCTTTTGGTCTTGGCAGCTTAAATCCCAGTAAATTGTCATCAAGCTTTACAAACCTTGCATCATGTAAAGGACCTGGGAGCATAATTTCTGCAATCTCCACACGACCTGTTTTTAAATTTGTAATCTCTATTTGTGCATAAGGTGTTGCTCCAAAATGTTTTACAGGATGTGCCTTATTAGAAGAGATCAATGCTTCAGGAAAAAACTCTAACACTTTTAAACTAAAATCTTTAACTAAATAAATTGCCTCTTTTTGAAATTTATATGGCCCTTTAATTTTTTTATTTTTTAAAAGCAAAGTCGAAGGATCAAAAACACCAAGTTCTAGATCATACTCTTTTATTTGAAAGTCTAACAGTTCTAATGCGAAAGGAAGAGTAACTTGTCTATTGCTACTATCAATTCCGCCATAAAAAACTTTATTTTTTACTAAGTCGATTTTTAAATCGATTAAATCCCCTTTGCTTAAAGAGGCAAACAGTAATACAAAAAACATTCCACCATGATTTAGAATAAAACCTAAATCATTAATATCTTTTTTTTTGATTCGGAGTAATGTACTTAAAAAAAGCGAAAACAAAAGCATTATAACGATAAAGGCAAAGGAAAAACCACCGAGCAGATCAATGCGCAAAAAAGTCGAAATAAAAACATAGATAAAAAAATAGACAAATAAAATAATAACAAAATATTTAGAGATTGCGATTTTAAAAAAACGAAATAAAAAAGAAACACTACTCAAAATAAAAAAGATTGCAACAAGCGCTACTGCAAATAAAGCATTATAAGGGAATGCCGGCATTACAATCGCTTTAAATTTTGTAATAAAATCTAAAAGTATTCCGACAAATAACACCGCAGTAATAATTAAAAAATTTTGTCGGTAGGTAAAAGTTTGGTGCCAAAAATTATTCATCGCTATTACTCATGATCACTCATTATCTTTTATCCCAAGTTGGAACAAGATTTTCAAGAAATCTTTTTTTATCTGCCTGCAAGGCCTCTAAATTTATACCAATAAGTTTTTGCGCTTTTTCTTTTGATGAAGTATCAGGAAAACTCATCTCATCTTTTATACCTTTTGAAGAAAAGATATATGCAAGCTTTGTTCTTGCATCTTGTGCTTTATTAATTGCCGTGGCCATAATTCTAGCAATCTCAAGTGGTGCATGAAAACTGGCTCCATGACTGGCGACAGAAAAATCCCAACGCCACTGCGCATGTCTTATTAAAGTTAGAATCGGCTTCATGACACTTTCTGAAACTCCTAGTTCCCAAGCTCTCCCAGCTTCAAGGTGAAGTTTTACTAACTCACTTTCAAGTAAAGTTCTTAGTTCTGCAATTTTATCCTGACGCGAGAATACGTTCTCTTTTAATTTTTCTTCTGATTCCCTATGGCAAACCTGACAACTCCTGTTGATACTATTTAAAGGACTCTGCCAGTGATGATCCGAATACTTTATTCCCCCCTCACTAATGTATGGCATGTGACAATCGGCACAACTAACCCCACGATCGGCATGTACTCCCATCTGCCATGTTTCATACTCTGGATGTTGGGCCTTAAGCATTGGGGCCTTGCTAAGAGCATGAGTCCAATCTGAAAAATTTATTTCATCGTAATATTTTTCAATCTCTTCTACTTTAAATCCCTTATCCCATGGGAAGGTCAAATATTTATCCTTACCTTTAAAATAGTACTCAACATGGCACTGCGCACAGACCAAAGATCTTTTTTCTTGATGAGTAATTTTATCTAAATCCACATTTCTTCTTTTTAAGGCCTCAATTAATGCTGGACGAGTAATTGTTAAATCCATTGTTTTGGCGTCATGACAGTCAGCACATCCAATTGGATTTACGATCTGATCTCCTCTACTGGCCCATGTTCCTTTATAAAATTCAGCAACCCCAACCTCTTTCATCATTCGTGGTACATCAGGACTTTTACATGTCCAACAAGTATTTGGCAGTGGCCCATCATTGCTATCTTTTGGAGCACCTGTTCTAAGAGTTTCTCTAATATCTGTTATGGCATAAATGTGTCCTCTTGGTGAATTATAATCAAGAGAGAACGGATATCCGGCCCAAAGTACAACCATTGCCGGATTTTTTTTGAGCATATCATCACGAGAAGAACTATTATGCTTGCTTTTAAAAGAAGTATCCTTTGTCTTTAAATAGCTATCGTATTGTCTTTTGTACGCCTCTCCCCATACTTTCGAATCTGGCTCTAGTTCTTTAATCTCTTTTGTTGGTGCAAAAGCAATCATTCCTTCTGCTCGTCTTTCCATAATATTTGCAGCAAAGAGTCCAAGAAAAAATACTGCTATCATTGCAGTAAAAAACAAGGCCCAAGGAAACCATTTTTTTTTCATCAAAGATTCAATCATTTGTTGCATAGTAAATCACCTTCTAAAAATTTATCTACTTTATTAGTTTTATCATCCAATTTGGAACCATGCTCTTTAGCATTGGAACTCTTGCATATTGTGAGGCCGCAATACTTCTAACTGTGCCATGAGGCGTTTCTCGATGACAATGCCAGCAAAGACCATCATTATCATATTCGCTTTTATATTTTGTTTTATAAGTAATTCCCGAAAATAGATCTTTATGACAATACATACAATTATCATTCACTGCCTTAGTGCCCATTGGTTTGATATGAATCACATCTTGATATGTTCGCAAAGTAAAAATTGTTGTATGACGGCTACCATCCATCGCTTTAAAGGCATAACCTTTAATAATATTGTCTTGCGGAACATGACAACTACTACAGTTTGTAACCTCTTTGTGCGAACTATGACTCCATGTCGCGTATTGTGTTCCCATGATATGACAATTTACGCACGTCTTTGAATCAGTAGAAAGATAAGAAAAAAAATTAGAAATATGTACTAAAAAAAACACAAGGCCGATAATTGCACCGCAAAATAAAATACAAAAAAACCTCCATATAGAGGAAAGAGATTCCCAAATTTTTTTTAAGAAAATAAAAAGTTGCATAAATCAATTAAAAATGATTTTACTCTTATTTTAAAGTAAATTTTTGTTTTTTAAGGCAATTTCATCTTTTCTTGACCAAGATCAAGGTTTTATTTAAAGAAATAGCCGATAGTCTTTTTATAAAAACAAATCAGGAGCAAAAAATGAAACGAAACATAATAGAAATAAACGAAGATCTTTGTAATGGCTGTGCAAATTGTGTTACTGGATGTGCTGAAGGCGCACTGCAAATCATTAACGGAAAAGCAAAACTTGTTCGTGATGATTTTTGCGATGGACTTGGAGCATGTATTGGTCATTGCCCAACAGGGGCCTTAAAAATTATTCAAAGAGATGCAAAAGAGTTCGATCATAAGGCAGTAGAAGACAATCTTAAGAAAACCCAAGAAATACCTGTTGAAGAAAGTTTTGTCTGCGGATGTCTTGGAGCAATGGAAAAAAGTTTAAAAAAGGATGCTGTAAATACATCAGCAAAAAATATTCAGACAAATTTTGTCAGCGGTCCCTCGCAAGTGATTCCCTCAGAGCTTGACTCATGGCCTGTGCAACTAAATTTAATCAATCCAAATTCAAAATCTTTTTTAAACAAAGAGTTGGTACTTCTAAGCAGCTGCTCTCCAGTTGCCTGCCCTGATGTGCACTGGAGATATATAAAAAATAGAGCTGTAGCAATTGCTTGTCCAAAGCTGGATAATACGACAAATTATGTAGAAAAATTAGCGACAATAATTGGAAAATCTAAAGTTTCAAAAGTTATTATTGTGCGAATGGAAGTTCCATGTTGTGGAGGACTAACACATATTGCCTTACAGGCGGCAAAACTTGCTTTAGAAAAATTAAATTTTCAAACTATTTTAGAAGAGCAAACTGTATCTTTAACAGGTGCAATAATAAATACAAAAACAATCAACTAGTATAACTAGCAAACAAGGAGAAATGTATGTCAATGTTTTGTTTTCAATGTCAAGAAGCGATGAAAGGAATCGGATGTAATGTAAAAAAAGGAATGTGTGGTAAAGGTGAAGATACTGCAACGTTACAAGATATGCTAATGCATCTTTTAAAAGGCATCTCGCTTTATCAAGAGGCAGCAAATAATGAAGGCAAATTTGATATCAAGGCAGGTCGTTTTGTAATGGAATCACTTTTTATGACCATTACTAATGCTAATTTTGATAATGATCGCTTTGTAACTCAAATAAATGAAGCGATAAAAATGCGTAATATGTATCGCGAGCTATACTCTAAAAAAGTTCCAGACTCTATGCATGATTCATTAACCTATGTAGGAAAAAACAAAGAAGATTTTTTACTAAAAGGCTCTCTTGTTGGAGTTCTTGCAACCGAGCATCCAGATGTTAGAAGTCTTCGAGAACTTCTAACTTACGGTATAAAAGGAATGGCCGCTTATGCTCATCACGCGGAAATGCTAGGTCATGAAGATGAAAATATTTATAAATTTATGGTCGAAGGTTTAGCCGCAACGACAAAAGAAAAAAGTGCAGAGGAATTAACAGCAATGGTTTTAAAATGCGGAGAGTTTGCCGTCACAACAATGGCGCTTTTAGACAAGGCCAACACCGAAACTTATGGCAACCCTGAAATAACAAAAGTAAATATTGGAGTAAAAAATAATCCAGCTATTTTAATTTCAGGACATGATCTAAAAGATATGGAAGAACTTTTAAAACAAACTGATGGCACAGGAGTTGATGTCTATACTCATAGTGAAATGCTACCAGCACACTACTACCCTGCCTTTAAAAAGTATAAGCACTTTATTGGAAACTATGGCTCTGCATGGTGGAAACAAGATAAAGAGTTTGAAACATTTAATGGCCCAATTTTAATGACCACAAACTGTATAACACCAGTAAAAGATTCTTATAAAAATAGAATTTTTACGACAGGAGCAGCTGGCTATCCAGGAGTAGAACATATTCAAGATCGCCAAGGTTCTAATGCTAAAGATTTTTCAAAACTAATTGCTCTTGCAAAAAAGTGTCCAGCTCCTACAGAAATTGAACAAGGAGAAATCATTGGAGGATTTGCCCATAATCAAGTTTTACAACTTGCAGATAAAGTTGTCGAGGCCGTAAAGTCTGGTGCGGTAAAAAGATTTGTTGTCATGGCAGGATGTGACGGCAGACAATCATCAAGACAATATTTTACAGATGTTGCTCAAGAGCTGCCAAAAGATTCAATTATTTTGACTGCTGGATGTGCCAAGTATCGTTATAACAAGTTAGCACTTGGAGACATTGGTGGTATCCCAAGAGTTCTTGATGCCGGCCAATGTAATGACTCATACTCATTAGCTGTTATTGCTTTAAAATTAAAAGAAGTTTTTGGTTTAAAAGATATAAATGATCTTCCAATTTCTTATGACATTGCTTGGTATGAACAAAAAGCAGTAACTGTTTTACTTGCACTTCTCTATCTTGGAGTAAAAAACATTCGTCTTGGGCCAACTCTTCCTGCATTTTTATCACCAAATGTTGCAAAAGTTTTGGTTGAAAAATTTAACATCATGCCAATTGGAGATGTAAAAGGCGATGTAGAAAAAATAATGATGGGAAAATAATACTTTATTTTACTTAATTTTTTATTACAAGCTAAGGCCGACAGGATTGTCGGCCTTTTTAATTTTTCTTAAGCTCTAGAATTTAAATTGCAAATTTTTGAACTTTATCTAAACTTTTTTAAAAGAAGCACCGATGGGTGCGCGTCGATAAGATTTCATAAACTAAGGAGTATATTTATGAAAACAAAATTAATCGCGATTTTATTCATTTTAAGTTCATTTTTTTCGTTTGCGATGGCCGATGATATGGCCGCAAAAACAGAAAAACTCGTTAAAGATGCAATCTCTTTAATCAAAACAAAGGGCAAAGATGGGGCAATTAATGCAATCAATAAGGATAAAGTATTGCAAGACGGCGAGCTTTATATCTTTATTTTTGATGATAAAGGCAAAACTCTTGCTCATGGAGTAACTCCAGGTCTTGTTGGAAAAGATATGCTTAATATGACAGATGCGGATAAAAAACCATTTATAAAAGAGTTTTTAACAGCAACAGAAGCTGGTCTTTGGGTAGAATATAAGTGGACCAATGTTGCTACTAAAAAAATTGAACCAAAAAGATCCTACATTATCAAACATGATGGCATGTTTGTTGGGTGCGGATATTATAAAAAATAGTCATTCATAATCTGTAAAATACAAGAGACTAATGTCTCTTGTATTCTCTTGGGAGAATACAATGAGGATCATGGCAACCTTTAATAATTTACAAATGCAAAGAAAGCTTTTAGTACTTTCTTTTATGGCCTTATTTTTTCTAATAATTCTATCAATTGCAGGAATTGTTGCTTTAAAAAATCAGGCCCAAATTGTTGATCAACTTGTATCTCAAGAGATTACCAAGGAACGATTAGTCATGCTTATGACTAAAAACATTAATGAATTTCAGGCAAAAAATGTTGCAGATGCTCTATCTTTAAATGTTGGCTCTATTGATGAAAAAAAATATGCAGATAATCAAAAAGAACGAGACGAGGTCTTTAATGCTGCCAAAAAATTTGCTACAGATATTTCAAACATGAAGCTAGATGAGTCAAGTAGAAAAATTATCGATGAAATATTGATTAAGCTTGTAAATTTTAAAAGTGTTGTTTCAAATGGTTCAGATATGATGACAGCGGATATTGCAACAGGATCAATGTTTTTAATTAATGCCGAAGGAGATTTCAAAGAACTCGAAAAGTTGGCCAAAGACCTCACTGAAATAGCACAACAAAATTCAAAACTAGCCTATGATAAAACACAGGCCAGTGCGGTAAGAAACATCATTTTCTTTATTATCATCACAGTTATTGCTCTTATATTTTCGATAGCAATAAGTTTTTATCTTGGAAAAATCATCAGCGATAAAATTCAATATTTAGTAAATTCTATGGGTAATATTGCCGAAGGAAAACTTATCCGTATCAACATAGAAAACACAAAAGATGAATTGGGTCTCCTTGCAAAAGTAACCAACATCATGGTTGACTCACTTACAGATATTTTAACTAATATAAAAAAATCTGCCGAAACGCTTACAACATCTGCAGAGTCAATAACCTACAACTCTCGCCAAATTGCCGATGGAGCTTCTCAACAATCTGCCTCTTTTGAAGAACTTGCAAGCTCTGTTCAGGCAAATACTGACAATGCAGGCCAAGTTGATGCGATTTCTCATAATGCCTCCGATGCTGCAAATGATGTCGGCAATAAAATGAAAAATGCCTTAGAGGCCATTAACGGCATTGAAGAAAGCTCGAAAAAAATTGCTTCTACGGTTGCTATAATTAGCGATATTGCAGATCAAACTAATCTGCTTGCGTTAAATGCTGCAATTGAGGCCGCACGAGCAGGAGAACATGGAAAAGGATTTGCTGTTGTGGCAGATGAAGTGAGAAAGCTTGCAGAAAAAAGTGCTCACTCTGCAAAAGAGATTAATGATCTTTTAAAACATAGCATTAAACAAGTTGCAAACGGTGTTTTAGTTTCTAAAGATGCAGGAGATGGTCTTGATAAAATAGTTGTACAAATAAAAGAAGTAGCAACTCAAATCAACTCCATTTTAAATGCTTCAAAAGAGCAGGCCGTTGCAATGAACGATAGTGCGGCCATTACAAATCAAAATGCGAATGCATCGGCTGAATTAGTAAAATTTGCAGAAACTCTAGATACAGAAGCTAAAAAACTTACAGAGCTTATGAAAAAATTTAGTTTCTAAAATCTGTATTTCCAGTGTCACTATGGCACTTTTTACACACTATATTTTATAAATCATTGTTTTTTTTATTGGTGCATTCTGGCACCACGCAAAACATCTAACCTATTAAAAATGTTAGTTTTTTTCCTTTGTGTTATTTGCCGAATAAATTTATAAATAAATAGATGGGGGCCTATTTTTAATAGCTTATCAGATTTTTTAGATAGCTTTGATATAGAGAAAAAAATATAGTGATCAAAGCAATAAACATAGGGGGAATTTCATGAATAAATTAAACAAACTTTTCCTTGGAGTTCTAAGTGTTGGACTACTCGCTTGTGGCGGAGGAGGTGGCGGTGGCTACTATTCTTATACTCCTGTTAATAAAGTTCAATCCTTTGTAAATTTATTAAATGATCGTTACTATTCTGATAGTTATTTTTACGTTGTTAAAGAACCTCATGAAACAATGACAGAAGGGTTTGTGGTTGTTTATAGCGATGAAACAGGCTATACCGCATACGATATTGCCAACTATTCTCCAGGAGAAAGCTGGGAAAGCTACTCTCTAACGGCAGAATACTCTCCTGTGTATATTCATAGAACAGAATCTGATTGGTATGGCGATACCTTTTATTTTGGCGATGCCTACACTAATGGATACTTTTATCAATCATATCAGGGAGAATTTGTATTCGATGAAACATCTGAAACTAGTAAAGATTTAGAAACTGCAAAATCAATCAGAGAAGCGCATAAAATCGCAAAAATTGGTTCTTCTTTAGCGGCAGAATATGGTCTTTCTCAAGAACGTGGAGAAGAGATTGCCAAACTTGCAAATAGTTGGAAAAAACTATCTAGTTCAAGATCTTTAACAGATGCAGATGCAAATGCCTTTTCTAAAGACTTGCTAGGTGTTGATATCTCTAAAGCAACAAGTGCTATGGTAAAATATGAACTTGGAAATGCGAAAGAGTTTAACGAGGTTGTAGAAGTTGCAGCACAAGCAAACGATACAACACCAGAAAATATGAAAGAAATCGTAAAAAATATACTACAATAGAGGGTTTTACTTGAATCAAACTACAAAAATATGAGATAGAGAAGGCAGGGTTTTCCCTGCCTTTTTTATAAACAGGATGTTTTGTATGCCGACGAAGCGCAGGAGGTGTGAAAATTCGGCGAGAACTTTTTTAAAGGAAAAACATCATGAAACTTCTTCTATCTCTTGCTTTTTTTCTTACAACGGCGTTTTACCAAGTCTTTGCCCAATCAACGCTATCAATTGATTTAACCGATAACATCTCCCCGTCTGCAGATCTAATAAAAGATCAAGAGGTTTTACCAATTGATGAAGTAATTGAGCTAGCAAAAAACGGCGAAGATATCTCTTTTTTTGATCCTGCAGCAAGTGATATCTGGTCTGCACCAAACAACAAAGAAGAGTTATCATTATTTCCAGAATTAAGAATTAAAGAAGAAAAAGACGAAGTACAATTTGTTAGTATCGTTGGTTCTAGTAGCATTTCTACAAGGCTTAGATTCCTTGGTACATTCATAAATCAAGACAACGTTAAAGAGAATGTTGTGCTAATGGTAGGACGACAGGCCCATAATGTTTTACTTAGATCTGCTTTAGCGCAAAAGCTAGGCTTTTATTCAACTCCAGTCAAGCATCTTAAAAATGTAACAATTAATTTCAAGGCCAACTCTCTAAAAGAAGAGTTTCTTGAAACTTTAAAAAGGCAAACAGGAGCAGATCCCAAGCGCTGGATAATTTATAATAGTGGCACCGATGAAAAAGAAATAAAAATCATCATGCAAGATGTCGTTGCAATCGCTCCCGACAATGCTATTTATAACATTGTGATCGGCAATCTATCTGCAACAAATATTCGTGGAAGAAGGGTTTTAAACTCTTTAAGTATTCCGTGGTCTCTAATTGAAATCCCCGAAAGTGTAAACATGCTAAAATGGGATTTTGGCAGATTAATTGGAAATTTTTTACAGGTAACACTTGAAGATGCAGAGCACTTTTCAACAACACTTTCAGATGCAAAATGGGTTTCTCGCCTTATTGCAAAACTTAGCAGGAAAGATTGGGAAGAGATTGTTAATTACGCAAAATATCCCTTAGAGGTGAAATTGCTCGTTGTTGAAAAACTCATAATGCGTAGGAACTCTTTACTTAACTCTCTCTTTGGAGAAGGGGTATTTGATGAGTTATATGTAACAACAAATATTTCTTATAAAGATTTTTTAAAAGATGGCAAAATACTGAAACAATCTTGGGAAGGATATGCTGAGAGTTTTAGTGCAGGAGATCCAAAGTCTCCTCTTTCTTCAAAAGAGATTAAAAGTTACTTTAAATCTTTAGTAACTTCAAACACGCTTAATCACCTTGTAAAAAAGTTTAATGAACTAATACCGTCAACAGATGTTGCAAGTAAATTAAAAGAAAAACAACTAGAACTTGCCAAAGATCGATTTTATAAATTTTTAAAAACAGGAGAGATGGAAAAAACAACTCTTGATGTAATTGCCATTCCTACCCTATCGGGAAAAATTATCGCCTCTCGTGATGTTGTTGCGGGAAGCTATATGGGGACAGATAATCTTGTTCAACTTGCCGATAGTGTTGGAATCTCTCTTGACGCTGGTGCATATCTAGCAGTGACAGGACTTAAGGCACCTTGGAGTGCTAATGGCAATATCAGAGCAAGTATCTCTAGAAGATATACTCATTTAAAACCGATAAAAAGCATCGAGGCTTCATTAAAAACTCCATATAAAAATATTTTAATTCCGTGGTTGCAAAAAGATTACGCAAAAATATTTGATAAAGTTATTGCCTTTAAAAAGACAGAGGAAAACCAAGAAGAATTACAAAAGCTATTAAAACAGACCTCTGACACCTTTTTAGAAGAGCTTGCAATTGGAGAATCAATTTTAATAACAGATAGTATTGGGGCCGGTCTTGATGCACAAGTAAACTATAGTTTTGATGAAATTCTTCGTGCATATATTGGATTCTCTGCAAACCAAGTCATAATTAAAAGGCTTCATATTCTAAGAAAAGATGCAAACACTCTCCATATTTATGATGATAATGGAAATCTTGAAACATTTTCTTTAAGTTACGGTATTAAGGGTAAGATTCCTCTATTTAATTGTACTATTAAAAACTTGAGTGGAAATGCTCATCTTGATTTTTATAAGATAAATCTCGATCCAAACCTAACAACCAATCCAAATATTATTTCAAACTTTATAGCAATTCATTCTTTGTTTTTAGACAACTCTCTAGAGCTTATTAAAACAGATTCAAAACCCTTTATTCTAACTCACTCAATAAGGGGTCAAACGATTGATTTTTCTTTTTTAAGTTTTAGATCTCACCATAGAAACATGTATGACCAGTTTAAAGTCACAACGCCAAACAACCTATCTCGTGATTTTTTTAGACACTCTCAAGGCATAAGAAAAGGTAATAACTACCAAGCTCTTGCTCTTGATATTTTAAACTCAACTCTAAAAGATCAAGGAAACGAATTTTCCTTATCATCTGTCACTGGAGATAATCCTGCTGACTCTTTTTTTGGAAATTCTGTAACAAGGCAATTAATCTTTGATGGAGAAATAAAAAACCAAAAAGAACTAAGCTCTCCTTTTGTTAACATAAGCTATAGTTGGAAAGGATGGAAGGCATCAGTAAACACGATTAAAAACTATATTGAAGACTTAAATAAACGATATAATTTTACCTTTTATACTCCACTGGTTCTTGATAATACGACAAACATTCAGCTTTATGCATTAACTCTTGATTTTTATATTTACCAAAAAGGAATTGATCACTTGGTAAATATATCTCCCTATGCTGTTCATACAATATTTAAACATTATGCAAAATTTTATGTTCATCATTCTCAAAAAATTGAAGATCGACGTGATGAGTTAGTTGCTCGTTTTGTGGATCTGCAAAAACAATACCTTTATAGTAAAAACAAAGGAAACTTTAAAGAAACATCAAAGTATGGCCTGCAACTGATTTCTATGATCGAAAATTTATTCAACATAGATGGTATGTTTGAACTTCTTGGCGGCAAAAAAAACATGTATATAGTCAGTCGCTTGAATGGTTTTCGAGAAAACAGCGAACTTGGAGATACCCAGATTATTTCAAATGCCATTGGAGAAATTGGATCTGCTCAAGCATTGGGGCCCATTGTCGATGTCCAACGTTTTACTCAAATGACAGATGCTGAGTTTTTTATAACTTGGCTTGTTGGGAGAATTTAATTATGAAAAAAATAATTTTCTCGATACTTTGCGCGCTTATCACCACCTCACCTCTTTTGTCTCAAGAGTATGTGGCAACACTAAAAAAAGTGCCGACAAAACTTGAAATTAAAAATCTTGCAACACGGTATAACATCACCAACATGCAAGAGTTCTTCCCAAAAGCGAAAGGAATTTTTGCACAAAGATTTAATATAACTATCGCCAAGGATTATCTAGAAAAATTAAAAAGCGATCCTTTAGTTGATTATATCGAGGAAATTTATCAAGCAGAAATGCAAACAATAGTACCTTCTGTGATCGATAATCCGACCGACGATACTTTTTTTAATTATCAGTGGGGACTACATAGTAGCGGACAGACTCTTTTTATCGAAGAAACAGATATAAAAAATCAAGAGATCATGGCCCAAGCAGGAATTGATATAGACTGGATAAGAGTAAAGGATTCTTTAAAAAAGAAATTAACAAAAGAAATTATAGTCGCTGTAATCGATTCAGGTATTGATATTGCACATGAAGATCTTGCAGACAATATTTTTCGCAATGAGAAAGAGTGTACAAATGGTAAAAATCTACCTCCAACAAGTGCTAAAGACATGGATGAAAATGGCTTTAGAGGTGATTGTATGGGGTGGAATTTTACAGGAAAAGGTGACAATCAAGTCTATGATGAAAAAGTTGTAAATAATGGAAGACCTCATGGGACACATGTTGCAGGAATTATTGCGGCCGTACAAGACAATCAAAAAGGAATTTCAGGAATTGCTCCAAATGTCAAAATTCTACCAATTAAAATTTTAAGTGGGCCAAATACGACAAACTCAATGGCATTTACTGATCGAATAGCAAAGGGCATTTTGTATGCCGTACAAATGAACGCAAAATTGATAAATATGAGCATGGGATGGCCTTTAGCAATTCAAGCACAATACTTATTAGATGCCATCAAAGTTGCTCAAGATGCTGGTGTTGTGATCATTGCAGCGGCCGGCAATAATGGAATCAACAAGCCCCTTTTACCTTGTGGACTTAAAAATGTGGTTTGTGTTGGTGCTGTAACTGCGGATGGTTCTCTTGCAAGTTTTTCCAACTATGGGCCACATGTCGATTTTTTAGCGCCTGGTGATGAAATTTTATCGACATATCCAATGCTTGAAATTGCTCCAAACTTCCCATCTTCTGGATATGCAATAAAAAAAGGAACAAGCCAAGCAGCTCCATTTGTCACTGGGGCCTACGCCGTTTTATCTTCTTATTTTGAAAATATTACGCCAGATGAAATCTATGCTCGCTTATATTTATCATCTTTAAAAGACATTGAAAGCAGCAACAGCATTGGCGGCATCATACAGCTAGCAAAAGCATTAGAAATTTCTCCCAAAGCTTTAGTCCTACCTGTAATAAAAGAGCATTCAACTGTTATAATAAAAGAAGATAATACATTTACACTACCCATCACTATAAAAAATTATTTACCAACAAAATCAAATACAGTTACCGTTAGCTTAAATGCTACATCTTCAAAGATGAACCTTTTTAAAAAGACAATAACTATAAATTCGTTATTGCCACATGAATCACTTGATCTAAATTTCGCTGGAGAGGTATTGGCGAAAAATATCGAAGCCGAGCAAGATTTCAGCATTACAATTACAGACAGCAAAAATGAACAAATTTTTCATTTTACACCTATACTTGCATTAGACAGCAGCACTATTCCTGGAAAAATATGGAGTTTAGACGTACTTGGTACAGATGCAAAAAAGATCAGAACTGTAACTGATAAATATAGCATTCTTAAAAGACCACAATATTTTCTTTCAACAAAAGGCAAAGAAACTAGCACTTTAAAAATAATTTCACTTAAAGAAGAAGGGAATCTTCAAATAATTTCAAAAAATTTCGACATGCCTATCGATATTGTCTCTGTATTTGCTATTGATTTAAATTTTGATAAACAGCAAGATTATCTAATTGCTGCAAGATTTATGGATGAAACAAAAAAAGGTCTATACTTTTATTATCTAGATAAAGATCTAAATCCTATTAATAAATTACCTCCATTTTTTTATCAAGGATTAAATGTTCCATTCAACATAGCAACAGCATCATTTGTCCCTTTTATTATTAATAATAAAAAAATAGCAGTTCCCTTATTTCTTGCCCAATCATATCTGCCGCAAGAAGATCGAGAACAAAACCCATGGAGCACAAAAGATGATAGCGAGTATGGACTACATCTTTTTTATCTTCTACCAGATTTAGAAAATAAAAACTTTAATCTTCGGGCCATCGATAGTTTTACAAATCAAGAACAGTTTAAAGACGCTCTCAATCTATCATGGAGTGATTCTTTAAATATTTTACATCTTGGTTATCAATCCAAAAGTGATCTTTTAAAAGGTAGAGCGTTTGTATGGTTTAATGCTCAATGCGGAGCACAATTTGTAGATTCTTTGTTAACAATCGACGGCATCTCAAAGTTTAAAATTATAAAAAAAGAGCAACAATCTCTTTTAACTGCAGGAAGTAACCTTGTTCCATTACATGATATTTCAGGCAGAGAGATTAACTTTTTTGAAAACTCTATTTTAAGTTTTGCGCAAAATGAAACAATCAACAAACAGATTATTTTTGCAAAAGATGATCCGCTAAAACCATACGCAAAAATTCATTATACACACAATAAAGCGAAAGATACTCTGGCGGGCAGTCGTCCTGGATTTATCACAAATGACGGCATCTCTTATTTTATCGAAAGTAAAGACCATCTGATTTTAATAAATCAGTCAAAATACGGTCAAAATTTTGTAGATATGCGTTCAATTAATAGAGTAAGTTTTTTAAATGGAGCAACTTTTAGTGAAATGCTTTATCCTGTCGTGGCCATTGACGACAACAACGTAAAACATCCTGCAATTTATGTTGATGACACGGCCATACTTACTGGACATATCTACGTTATGAAAATAAAAAATAATAAAATTGTTTTAGAGCTTGGTAATAATTTACATCTAGATAGCAGTACTATGGCATTAAACCCTATGCTATACGATGGAAAACAACACATGATTCTTTTAGAAACAAAGGGCAAAAGCTATGCCCTCAAGCTTGTTCCAATAAAATAATATAAATTATTTTTTATGTATGCGTGACTTTAAAAGATCTTTTTTCTTTTGAATCTGCTTTTCTAATTTATCGATTACAAGATCAATTGCTTTATAAAGATTTTCATCACTTGCTGATGCATTTATTAAAAATGCATCATGTTTTATATTTGCCTCTACACTGTGCTCTGAAGCTTCATAAGAACAAACCCAATCTACATAAATTTTGCCACCAAAATATTTTTTTAATTTCCCAACTTTTGTCTCAATTTTATTCTTTATATTTTCAGAAGATTCTAAATGCCTATAGGTAATATTCAATTCCACTTTAACCCTCCATCAAAAAAATACTTGTTTGGGATTTGGGCATAAAAAAAGGGGTCCCTGCAACGACCCCCTTTTTTCGGCTTCCTGCCACTTACATAAGTAACTTCCTGTCACTTATAATTAAAGTATAACCCAGATTTAATTCTCGTACAGCGAAAATATCAAAAGGAAATAATTTCCTTATATTTTTTTTATCAACACTTCATGATTTGACGATAACTTTTGTCGGGTGTTAAACTAATTTCTTAATATTTCAAGTTGTTAACAAAGGACCACTTAATGACAACCAACTTATCAGACTTTTTTTATCCGCTACTTAAAAGAGTCTTTCCTTCAACATATAAAGTACAAACACTAACCTATTACATCCCTGCCCCCCCAAAAAGGGCATCTGGATATAGAGAAAAAAATTTTGATCGAATGTTTTATGAGTTTATAAATCTTGGATTTGAGATTATTCATTTTTCTACACAGTCTCAAAGTAGCTCAACGCACTCCGGAATGTGGATTGTCTTTGTTCTTCGTGCAAAAAACAAAAAAGCTGCACAATTAGATCTCGAAAATTATTTTTCTCCAGATAATTTGGATAACGAAATAGAACTCAAATAGGAAACATTGTAATGATTAAAAAAAATATTCTCATCATCTTTGTTGCTCTAACATTTTTTTCATCTTGTGCAATGTATATTCACCTACTTGAAGAGCGCGATGATTATAATCTGCCCCCAAGCACTCAACCAGAGACACAATGTGAAATAGTTAAAGAGATTAATTTTGCTAGTAGCAATACAGATCTAAACAATCTTTTTGAAGAGCTATCTAATAAGAAATTTAAAAACATGTCAATTGTAGAGCTGGCCACGCTATTTGCTTTTGCTCAAATAAGTTCAAGGCCAGATATGAGTTCTCCAACAAGCTCCACAACGATTATTGCCAAAATTGATAATAAAGATTTTTCAATTAGTTCATTTTCTGAAAACACAAGATCTACACTTACAACTGCCCCATACTTTAGCACGCTAGAAAAACTTTTATCTTTTTATAATTCAAAAAATAATATTATAAAGTTAGCAACCCTGTTTGATAGCACTTCAGAAATTTCCATAAATGTTGATCAAGAATTTGAAGAATTTCTTAACAAATTTCAAAATGAGATTGCAGGGAATGAAAATATTAGACAACTTTTTTTTAAAGCGGATCACCCATTAATAAAAGGTGATAAACTAAAAAAACACTCTGTTGCTAAAATTGTTACAACACTCAACATGCAAAAAATTATCAATACATCATCAGTTAATGATATTACATACCAAAACAACGCTAGATTAAATCTAAATTACAAATGTAATAACATTTCACCAATGGCCTCTCTGATTCCACAAAAAATATCGTCAAAAGAAATAACAGGTAATGCTTTTTCTGTTTATGATAATAAAGGAAATTTTGTTTTTATATACTCTTATCAGGAACTATTTAAACCGCTCACAACTTTATCAAAAAATTTATTAGTTTTTACAGGAACAGACAATCAAAAGCAAGAACCTGGAGTGTGTCACATCAGTAATTCATTAATAGAAGGTGATACAACAATAATATCTATGGATACAAGAGACCCAAAGCAGTTGCTTTTTAATTTATTTGCAAAAAAAGAATCTCTTTTTGGATCTAGTGAGGGAATGGATAAATTAATCAATACACATCGTTTTTTATTATTGGACTCTCCGAAGAGGCTTCTAATAGAAACAAATAGAATGCAAAAAACAGATATTAGATATTTACTGCAAACAACCAAGCACAAGATAGAACACTACTCACCGCTTGGAAAAATATGGGCGTTTATAAAATATCCAGAAAAGAAAGAATCTGGTCTTATTACTGATTCAAGATATTTGACCACTCACAGTTGCAACAAAAACTAAACCTTAAAAACGATACCCAAGATTTGAATAAAGCGTATCATTTGAGCGATAAGAACTCCAATAAGAGTCATTTCGTGGTGCCCGAAGAACCTCAACTCCCATTGCCCATGTAACAGCTGAGGCAAAACGATAAGAGTATTCATGTTTTAAAACGTTATCTCTAACAGAGAGGTCATATTTTAAGTCTAATAAAACATTAAAATTATCCGTAAAGTCATAGTCGCAAGATAGGCCAACAGCTCGTTTCCATTTGGCACCTTCACCAAACGAAGTTTTATTATCATAATCTGTCAAAAGATGCAGATAGTTTAACGAAACGCCTAAAATATCATTTCGTAAATTACTAGCTAAATGAAAGTAGCCTTGCCTTTGATAAGAGGGCTCAATTTTATAATATTCTGTTTCAAAATTGGTTCGATCATTTTCCATTAAAACCGGCCCATCTGGTATCATAGAGGCCTTTAAGTCTCCATTGGGATCAATTACTGTAACACCAGAGTTTATGCCGACTCGCCCGATCATTTGATGAGCATCCATACCATAAACAATATGATGATTTACTTGAGGTCTTACTCTAACCATAACTTTTTCATAATCACGGGCCAAAAAGGCGTCGGCATTATTTCTTAAAACGTTTTCTGGTTTATAAAGCACAAAAGAGGATATGGCCCCACTCTTCCAGTTTTTTGCCAAACGAAGCCCTAATGATTCTTGCAACACCACATCATCAGTTTTGGGCCGATCAAGAGTATAGTAAAGAGGAAGCATCTTCTCATTAACTACTGTTTTTGTTGGCGGAAGTTTTACCCACTCGGCCTTACTTTTTACCTTACCATCAACACATTCAATCTTGGGATTCATTGAAGGGACATATAACATAGATCCAAAAAATGATAGATCTATACCACTTAAAAATGAATGATCCCAATGAAGACCAACAAGACCTTCTTGTTTACTACCAAGCAAAGAGATTCCTTGCATAGAATTAACAACTCCAAGACCCCAGTATGCATCAAATGGCGACCATGTAACAAGTTTTCGGCCAATAGAGACCTGATCACGGTAAGTGCTATAACTCATAAAAGCTTGCGGAACTGAGTACTGATAATCCTGATCATTATAATAGAAGCGAACAGCACCTTCTAAGTGAGTAGTAAATCGACTGGCACCATTTTTCATTTGAAGATCTAAGTTAAGCCAGTTATTGACACCACTTTGAGGATTTATCGGAGCATTTAACCTTTGATATGCTCCATATCCAAGATTTGCTCCAGATTGATCTTTGGCAAAAGAGTTCGGAGCACAAAAATATACAGAAAAAAACAAAAACAAAAATAATTGTTTATTTAATAAATCCATAATAGTTAAGTTTTTTACTCTCATATATATAACTCTATGAAAAGTAATACAGAAAAAAAAGCTGTGGTGCAACATAATGGTTGAATTTGAGTAATCTTTTTGTAGTTTTTTTTTGTTTAGTATTTTTTTTACTATTTTGAAAAAAATATAGAAATAAAAAAAAACATTTTAATTTCGATAATTTGATTTATTATTCGGCTTTGTATTTTCAATGAAGGCCGAAGATAGTGATAAGAACAAACATATTAAAACCATTTCTAACTTTTTCTAACATTTGTTTTGGCAGAAGTTTCTTTGCACTTACATTCATACTCTTTTTGTTACTTCTACAATCTTGTGGGTATGTAAATGACTCAAAAAATCAAGAAGACTCTTTGTATAATCCAGACTCTTTTAAAGCATCTTGTTCATATGACGCCTCGGCATTAAGCGATATTTTTGTAAGAAATATCGAAAGCGACATCGTCTGTCTAAAATCGGCCATCTATCAATTTGTGAACTATGTTGAACTAGATGATAGCAAAAAATTAACAAGAGATAGTCTTGCTCGTTTTGCTGATAAATTTTATAACATTTCTCAACAAGATTCTAAAGAAGCTCTCTCTTTAGTTTTGACCATTGGAAATTTCTTTTGGGATGATTCTAAAGATAGTATTTCAATCACCAATATAGATCGTCTCGCTAATTTTTTAATCTCTCTCAATCGTTTTGGAACTCACCTAACCACGACCCTACCTCTTTTAGAAAATAACTATTTGCAAAAAAAAGAAAGCATCACAAAAGAGGCCTATCTATTCATAAAATCAATCGACGATTCAATCTCTCTTTCTACTTCTAAAAATCAAGGCATTGATCTTGTATTACTATTTTCAGAATTAGAAACAATCATGACCATAACGCCACAAACTCAAAGAATGCTTTTTACTTTTAAAAATTTGTTGGTCGGAGGAAAAAAAACATTTCTAACGATTAAAGAGGTTGAAAACACTCTGCCGAGACTTTCACTCATGATCTCATTGGCCTTTGATCTTTTTGAAATAAAAAAAGATCTACTACCTCGAGAAATAAAGAGTAACAAAATTGCTCTTTTAAACTTTCATCATAAAAAAATAGACGAACTAGTATCTATTTTACATAGACCACACTCACCGAATCAGAAACTACTTGAAAAATTAACAATTTTGGAAACACTAGAATCTTTTAATTATTTTTCAACACAAAATAAAGAAAAATGGTTTTATCACTTATGGGAAATAAAAAAAATCCTTACAAATAGTAGCGAGGATTTTATCTCTTTGGCTGATCTAGACATTATTGTTTATTATGCTCATCTTGCTCTTGAATTAAAATCTATAGATATAGCATCACTTCCTTTAAGTGATGTAAAAAATAAAAACATCACTATTGACCGTTTAAACGAGTTTGTAGCACGGGTTCTGGCAATAAGACATCCAAAGACTCCCATTCCGCGAACAAACCTGCTGCCGTTAATACAGCACATAAAAGATCTCTTTAATCTAACATCTAATTTAGAGACCTTGGTACCTTTAAAAAAAATACTCGTTGGAGGAGACAATAACTATATTACCAATCAAGAGATGTTAAATATTGTAAAAAAATCTCCAGCTATTTTTAGTTTCTATATTAAAGTTATGGATGCAATTAACAATGATTTCTATATTCATGAACAAAGTAGTTCCTCCACACATCAATTTTTAGACATCATCTTATTATTTATAAAAAATCATCTACACAATCCACAGAACATAAGCATAAACAGATCTGAACTTTTAGAAATAGAAAAAGCGTTTGAATCTTTTAATGCAGGTAAGCAGAGCAATTTTGCTGACACTCTCTGGCAGCTCAACGAGTTACTTTCAAATGGCAAATCATCAGAGATAACAACAAACAGCATAGAAACACTAATTGAGCATGCTCATTTTTCTCTAGACGTTAAAGAATTATCATCCGCATTCATTGATATTACAAAAACAAGCAGCAATGAGTTATTTAAGGCCAGAGGTGAGTTTCAAAATTTAATAAAGAATTTTAATAATAAAGTAAAAGCATCAAAATTCTTTTCTATTTTTCAATCAATCGATATAATGCGACTACAACGCCTAATCCAAGATGTTATACCTACAACTTTTTTTTCAAACTCTTTCACACAAACTAACATAAATTTTCTAAAACCAATACGAATGCTTTTTACAGGAACAAAGGAAGATATTGTTACAAAAAAAGAATTGTCACGGATTTTAGATATTCTCCCTGCGACATTCGACATATACTGTGATTTTAAAATATATCAAACAAGTGATAAAAAAACAGAAGAAACCGAAAAATTTGTCTTAAAAAAAACACAAGAGATACAATCTCTTTTTTATCCTCACAAATTAGACACGTTAATTTTCACTCTTGAAGATATTCAGTTAATACTCGACAAGCTACAAATAAACTTTATCATTTTTGACCATAAACAAACGATTAAAATATTCAAAGATATCTTTTTTGATGCAAAATCTCAGTCAGAGGATATTTATTTTAACGATATTCTCTCTTTGGTAAAAATAACAAGCGAACAAACAAAGCAACTGATATTTAACAGACTTGTCGCCACAACATTTTCATCAAAAATATTCTCAAAAGAAAAAATTCAATCATTCTCTGAAATTGAATTACTACTTAATTCATCGCACTCTACCTTAAATATTTTTTCAAAAGATGAATTGATACGGCAACAAGAGCTTTTTTGCGACATTATCACCAGCGAACATTTTTTCATCAACCACAAGACTGGCGCTCGTTATGCACATAATTATTCTCGGTCATTAGATGGTATTAATTTTTTAAGCATTGCGGATTTTTTAACAAAAAAAGCTATTAAATACTTTGGTGAAAAATCAACTCTTTCTTTAGAGAAACTTTTGCATCTTTTAAACTCAATAACACCATTGCTAGAATATGCAGACATTTCAAATGATGAAATTGACCGACTCGCTAAAAACATTATCTACTCTGCCGATATTTTTTCTAGCACAGGAAATGGCGACGGTCTTTTAGATAAAAAAGAGCTTCGCTCTTTTTTTACATTTGCATACTCCATAAATATTTTCAGTAAAAAAATGCAACATAGCATAGACATGAATTGTCCAGTCACGAAAGAAGGAGAAGATTATGTCATTGCAAAAGATTGTCTTTTCCAAAACTACTCTTTACTAATAACACGAGATGATCTTGATATTGGACTTATTAATTTACAACAAGCATTGCAAAATCAAACCTTAAAGAATGAACAACAATATTTTGATGGTATTTGGAATTTCTCCGCATTAAGTCCTGATGCCAATTATATGTTTACAAAAGATTTATTAACATTTTTTGGAGTGATAACAAATATTGAAACATTTTTTATACGCTTCGATATAAATCAAGATGACTATATTGATGATGATGAGCTAGAAGGCATTCACAATCTTTTAAAACCGATGATTATCTCTATTGGTAAATTAGAAAAAAATCAATACAAACATTCAAAATCAATTTTAAAATATCTTATCGTGAAAAAGAAAATTCCTTCAACAGCAGATCTCGTTCTATTTAATCTTCTTGCTACACCAAAAATTCATGCTTCAAAATCAGATTTTTCTCAAATATTAAAATTATTCTAAGGAATAAAGATAACCTTAAGGCCCAAACCAATAAGTAACATGCCAGCAATAAATTCTGCATATTTACCTAAAAATTCACCGATACGGTTTCCTAAAAAGCACCCAATAAGAGAACAGATAAAAGTTGTTATCCCAATAATTATTGCAGAAATACTTATAGAAATTGTGTAAAAGGAAAGAGCAACTCCAACCAAAAAAGCATCGATACTTGTTGAAATAGAAAGTCCAAACAAACACCATCTATGGTGACAACGACATGGCGTTTTACTCTCTGGTCCTTTATTTTTTATGGCCGAAATAATAGTTTTTATACCAAGAACTAAAAATACACCACCAGCAATCAAATGGGCAAAGCCTTCTACGTATTCTTTTAAAAGCCCACCCAATAACCAACCAAGTACCGGCATAAAGGCCTGAAACATTCCAAAAAAGAAGGCAATCTTTAAAAAAATTTTGAAATACAAAAAGCGAAGTTTAATACCACAAGTTATAGATGCAACAAACGCATCAACAGATAACGCACAGGCAATAATAAAAATTTCAAAAAAGCTCAAACATGATCCCCTGATTAATGTTTAACAGGAGTTGTTTTACCAGATTCTGTGGCAATTAGCATTATTTGAGTTATATTTTTTTCTGCATCAGCAAGAGGACTATACCTAATATCAACTTCCTTACCTGCAACTACAATTTTTGTAGGCAGTATCGATTCTATCACACAACTTGGATCATTAAATATTTTATCTAAAAAGACATTGCACTCTTCGTAATCTATTTGTAGTAAATTTGAAATATGACTTCGTGCTGGATTTCTTCCCCAAATTGTTTCAACTTTTTTGGAAAAATCCAGTCCAACCATACCATCTCTTGAAAAACACAAAATTGCATGCTCAGAACAATCAAACAAAAGTTTTAAGGCCCGTTTTGATTTATCTATAGCATCAAGCATTTGATTAATACTAATGCCTAGATTTGAAAGTTCATCAAATGAATCAATCGATAATCTTTTACTTAAGTCGCCACTTTTTTCTATTTCATGCACATCTTTTTGCATCTTTAAGATCTTTTTTATTGCCGTTTCTTCTACCACCATTAACACAATTGAACCAAGTAACAGTGCCGTGATAATTAACAATGCAAAAAAAGTCCAAAGAGACCTTGAAGCAACCTTAAAAACAGAGCGTGGGAGATTTAGCTCTAATAAAAAATATGGTTTTAAATTGTGATCTTGTAAGACTGTATAAAATTTTAACTCGCTATCACTTATGTACTCTATATCACTTTGTTTATTTAATAAGATTTCAACCTTCTTTTTTAAGTGAAGTGGCAAAGAGAGATCCGAAACATAATAAAGGTTAAAATTAAGCTGCGTTAAAGAAGATACTTTTTTAATAAATGATTCATCTAATCTTATGGCCGCAAAATGATGCCCTCTACTGGGGCCTGTATTATCTGATTTTACAACTGGATAAAGAGAAAACAGTAGATCATTGCCTGCAAAACGGGCAAGCCCGCTCTTAACAGCAAAGGCATTTTGATCATTTAAAATCCCTGAAACACTTATTGCCTGAGCTAAAACATAATCAAGAGGTGCAAAAACAGTACCTTTACTCTTCTCTTTTCCAAATACAAGAGTTTTGTTCACATCAAAAAGTGCCCATATATCTGATCGAAGAGTCAAAAGAGAGCTATCTTGTAAATTGGCCTTAATGTAAGCTTTGTTTTTATCTGTGATAAAACGATAAGTATCATCCCACTGTGCCCAATCACGAACTTGCACTCCTAAATTTTTTGCCTCATTAAAAATAGCATTGTGTATTCGATCAGAACTTTCGCTGGCGTAGGCAATCTCTGTCTCTTTAAAACCAGAAAGAAGAACAGTCCGACCTAATATGCCAAAAAGACATAAGATTAATCCTATTACAAAAATGAGCGATAATATAATCTTTGTCCTTAAAGACATGCCTACTCCTTTCTTGTTCATAGTATGCATCTCTTTTTGGTTTTGACTGTTTTTATTTGAGTTAATTTCTCTAAACTTCTTGTTATTTGGCACAGTTATAACGCAAACCTTTTAATTTTTTGTTTATTAACAACTAATATTTATACCTCTAAAGATTGTCGCAAAAATTTGGCGATCGTAAAGCTCTCTTTTTGTCTTGTTCTTAGAGATTATTTTTTCAAGTAGCTCTTCAACTTTAATATTTCTATTTCTACTACTGGTTTTAAATGGATAATCAAAAAGAACCATATTGGCCCACTTACCCTTTTTAAAATTTCCCGAAAACTTCTCATCTCCTAAAATTTGAGCACCTGCAAGTGTTGAGCGATAAAGCGCTTTTGTATATGTTGCTCCAGATCGTTTGGCCTTTTTATTTTGCCCAACAAAAGAGTTCATAACATCAAGCATTGATAAATAGGGACCCCCACCGATATCACTTCCTAATGCCCAACGAACACCAAACTTTTCAGTTTTTTTAAAATCAAAAAGTCCAGATCCAAGGCCCTTATCCTTTACAGGTGCGTTTGATGTAGGACAGTGAGCAATTGAGGTTTTTGTTTTTGCTAAAATTTTTAATTCATCACAACTTAAATGAATTCCATGCCCCATTACTGTTTTTGGCCCTAAGATATTTGATTTTTGATAAATCTCTGTATAGGTTTTAACGTTTTTAAACTCATCAAACTGTCTATAAATCGATAACACAAAATCTATCTCATTTGTCGTTTCTGACAAATGTGTTTGAATGAATGATTTATGCTTTTTTGCCAATTTTGCGCCATAAAGCATCATCTCAGGAGAGGTCGTAATTGCAAATCTTGGAGTAACTGCATACTTTGATTTATGCTTTTTTGTTTGGATATCAAGTAAGTTTTTTATCTCTTTATCGCTTTGAGTTAAATACTTGGGAGAATTGATATTCATCAAAACATTCCCTATCGAAAAATTACCAACAAACTCCTTTAGAGCAATATCTACAGAGTGTGGGTGAATTGAAGCGTAAACAAGCCCTCCTAAAGTTCCTGCCCGAATCAACTCTTTTTTAAATTGAGTTGCTCTTTTATTTGTATAAGCTTTACTTTTAAACTTTGCTTCATAAGGCCATGTGTACTTTGAAAGCCATTCAAGTAAAGAGTCCTTAGGCATAAGCCGCACATCATCTTGCACCCAATGAAAATGCATATCATAAAAAGCTGGCATGGCAACTTTGCCGATAAAATCTAAAACCTCATACTGCATATATTTAGGATTATTTAGAGCTAGTTCTAAAATTTTCGTTCTTGATCCTATCTCTTTTATTTTGCCATTTACAATAATAAGCCCTGCATCTTTTAAATACTCACATTTTGTATCTGATAAAGGATTTATTAGGTCACATAGAATTATTCGATCGCTTTGATGTTGCAATTTTGCCCCCTTTTGAGGATGATATCTTTTTTTAATATATTTTAAGATGGAGAAAAAATATCATGTTATATCTATTTCGGCCATTTCTTATAGCAACCTTAATCATTCTGTCTTTTTCTATTTTGGCCAATGATAAAAATGACAAAAAAAATTTACTAGAAAAAGAGATTTTAGAGATAAAAAGAATTTTAGAAATTTCTATTAACTCATCTATTAATCCTGCCACCTTTAATTTTATCGAAACGGCCCATAAAAAAGCACAAGCTGAAAATTTTAATGCTGTACTAATAAAGCTAAATACTCCGGGGGGACTTGTTTCTACCACAAAAGATATAATGACTTTAATGGGAGACTCTCCTATTCCTACTTTTGTTTGGATTTTTCCTGAAGGCGCTTCTGCGACAAGTGCTGGAGCAATCATTGCATCTAGTGCTCATGTTTTAGTTATGAGTAATGGAACAAATATTGGAGCAGCAACCCCTATTGAGATGGGTGGCGATATTGAAAAAAAAGATTTAAAAGCAAAAGCAATAAATGATTTGGTCGCTCTTGTTCAAAGTTTATCGGAAACAAGAGGCAGGAATGCAGAAGCATTTGGAAAAATGATCAAAGAAGCAAGCTCTTATAAGGCCATTGAATCCAAAACAACGAAATTAAGCGATGGTATTGCCAGTTCATACCACGATCTTTTTAAAATCTTAGAAAATAAAGAGATCAAGATTAAGGGACAATTAAAAGTTTTAAAACCCATCTATCCAGAAATAACGACTCTTGAAATGGATTTTGGACAAGCACTATTAAATATTTTTGCCAACCCGCAGATGGCATATATTTTATTCATAATCGGAGCGGCCTTGCTCTATTTTGAATTTCAGGCCCCTGGCGGCTTTATTGCTGGTTCAATTGGAGTTGTTGCTCTTATTTTATCTGGAATTGGCCTTCAAGTGCTTCCTCTTAATTTTGGAGCACTTATTCTAATGGCCCTCTCTTTTATTTTATTTTTGCTAGAGTTTTATATTCCATCTCACGGAATAATCTCTATTGCTGGAGTTATCTCTTTAACTATTGGATCACTCTTTTTATTTCGAACAAAGGATTCATATATGGAATTTAGTAACACATTAGTCTTTTCAACTGTGGCCGGAGTTGTCGTTTTTTTAGTCTTTGTTGCAATTTTTTGGGCACAAGATGCAAAAAAAAGACTAAAAAATCAAACCTCTTTTTTTAGCAAAAAAGATCAATCGGCAATCATCATACAAGAAATTGCTTCCGAAGAAGAGGGACTTTATTTTTATCAAATAAAAATAAAAGGAGAAATTTGGAAGGCAAAATCAACAACCAAGCATACCTTAAATAGTGTTGTAAAAATTATAAACCATAATCACGATTCTATGATCGTGGAAATCTAAAAGGAGCAAGAAATGGGAGCACTGTTATTACCTTTTCTGATCGTTGTCGTAGTTTTACTTTTTAACACAATCAAAATTTTAAACGAGTATGAAAGAGCTGTTATATTTCGTTTAGGACGCTACACTGGTGTTCGAGGACCTGGTCTTATTATCTTAATTCCAGGAATCGAGCAGATGCGAAGAGTTGATCTTCGTACAATGACTCTTGATGTACCATCTCAAGATATTATCACACAAGATAACGTAACTTTAAAAGTCAACGGCGTTGTCTATTTTCGAGTAGAAGATCCTGCAAAAGCGATCATTGCAGTAGAAGATTATCTATTTGCCACAGGACAAATTTCTCAAACAACACTAAGGTCAATTGTTGGCCAATTTGATCTTGATGGTATTATTTCAAAAAGAGATGAAATCAATCACAAACTTCAACTTGTAATCGACGATCAAACAGAACCTTGGGGAATTAAAGTCTCTGCGGTTGAATTAAAAGCAATCGATCTACCAATGGAAATGCAAAGAGCAATGGCCAAACAAGCGGAAGCAGAAAGAGATAAAAGAGCAAAAGTTATTTCTGCAGAAGGTGAACTTGAGGCATCTATGAAACTTGCGGAAGCTGCAAGAATTCTTGATGCTCAAAAAAGTGCCGTAACGCTAAGATACCTTGATACTATGAGACAAATCTCTCAAGGCGAAGGCAAAACAACTACATTTTTTCCTATGCCAATCGATTTTTTAGAAAGATTGACTAGAAAAGATTAATTTTGTTTTTTTTAGTAATTGCTTCAATTTTATGGGGTCTATCTTTTGCACTGATAAAAGGTGGATTACAAAATATAGACCCTTACTTTATTGCATTTTTAAGAACCTTTGCTGCGTTTTTAATATTTCTGCCGTTTCTAAAGTTTTCAGTAACAAGAATTGTAAGAGTAAAATTAATGATGATTGGGGCGGCACAGTTCGGAATGATGTATATTTTCTATCTTTCATCTTTTCAATACCTCAAAGCGCATGAGGTTGCACTATTTACTCTATTTACTCCTATCTGGGTTTTCATCATCTCAGCAGTAATAAAAAAAGAGTTTTCTGCTTTGATTTTTTTTATTGTTTTAATAAATACTTTTTTTGTCATAATTTTAAAAGAGATGAACTTTATTCCCGATTTAAAAGGTGTTTTCCTCGTTCAAATATCTAATTTTGTATTCGCTCTTGGAATGGTTTTATATAAAAATTTAGATTTTAAACAATCAAATACATCTGCGATGGCATATTGCTACTTAGGAGCAACAATTGTAACGATCATTCCTTTATTTTTTAGAGATCTATCCCAAACTAATTTATCAAAAGATCAATGGTTTCTTGTTTTGTATCTTGGAATAGTTCCATCTGGAGTTGCTTTTTGGCTTTGGAATAGTGGTAGTAAAATGGTTAGTTCTGCTCTTTTAGCAATTACTAATAATTTAAAAATTCCTATAGCAATTTTTTTGGCAGCATTTATTTTAAAAGAAGATGTTTCGCTTTTAAAACTAGCAATGACGTTTTTTGTATATCTACTTTCTGTTTTAATTCTTCGTAGGCAGTAACTCATCTTTTAGTGCCACAATAAGTTTATTAACGTCTGTCACAATCCCAAGATCTGCATAATCAAAAATTGGAGCATCTTTATTTTTATTAATTGCAATAACAAACCCTGATTCTTCCATCCCCGCCACATGTTGAATCATTCCAGAAATTCCACACGCTAAATATAAATCAGGACGAACAGTCTTACCTGTTTGTCCAACTTGACTCTCTTGAGATACCCACCCAGCATCTACTACCGCACGCGATGCTGATACTTGTCCACCAAGTAAATCGGCAAGCCCTTCTAGTTCTTTAAAATTTTTAGAACTACCAATTCCACGTCCACCAGAAACTAAAACACAGGCCTCTTCAATGCTTTTCTTTTCCTCTTTTTGAATAACTTCTTGAACAATTTCAACATTCATGTCTTCTTTTGTGATCTCGACTTTTAGATTTATAACTTCTGCTTTTTTGCTTGGATCAGGATTTAGTTGCCTCATAACTCCAGGGCGAACTGTTGCCATTTGTGGCCGATGATTAGGGCAAATAATCGTTGCCATAATATTGCCGCCAAACGCCGGACGAGTCATTAAAAGATTCTTGCTTGTTTCATCGATTTCAAGTCCTGTACAATCAGCTGTTAGACCAGTTTTAACTCTTGCAGAAACTCTTGGCGCTAAATCTCTTCCAATTGTCGTAGCACCATAAAATACAATACTTGGCCTTTGTGTTTCTAAAGCTATGGTGAGAGCTTTTGTAAATGGTTCATTGATATATTGCGCTAAGCTTGGATGATCGATAACAATAATTTTATCTGCACCATATGCGGCAAGCATATCACAATGATTCTTTGATATATCACTACCGATTAAAACAGCAATTAATTTTTCATTTAAAATATCTGCAATTTTTCTACCGGCCCCAAGCAATTCAAAACTAACTTTTTGAATTTTCCCTCTTCTTTGTTCTGCAAATATCATTACTCCACTATATTTTGAATTTGTCATTGTACTTACCTCTTTAAAATTTTATTAAAAACTTCTCTTTAAGATGTTCGATTATTATTTTAGCACCCTCTTTGGGATCAACTTCATATACCTTACCCGCAGATCGTGCTGCTTTGGTATATGATGATTTTACTTTTGTTGGAGAACCCTTAAGGCCAATATCTAATGGATTAACATCAATATCAGAAAGGCCCCAAGTAGGAATTTCTTTTTTGTAGGTAGAAAAAATGCCACTCATCGACATATATCGAGGCAGATTCATATCTGAAAGTGTTGTTATAAGACATGGAAATTTTGCACGCAGAATTTGATAACCATCCTCCACTTTTCTTTTTACCTCAACACCGTTATCGATAATGCTTAAACTTGACACATAACTAATGTGCGGAATTTGTAGATGTTCTGCAATTTGTGGCCCAACTTGTGCAGTATCACCATCAATAGCTTGACGTCCACAAATAATCAAATCCCATTGCAATTTTCTTATGGCCGCAGCAAGAGTGCTTGAAGTAGACCAAGTATCTGCTCCTGCAAATGCACGATCAGAAATTAAAATGGCGTCATCTGCTCCCATCGCCAAAGCTTCCCTCAATGCAAGTTCTGCTTGGGCCGGTCCCATCGAAATAACTGTAACATGTGCTCCAAACTGATCCTTTAATAAAAGCGCTGCTTCAAGACCACTTTTATCATCTGGATTAATTATACTTGGCACTCCCTCTCTAATGAGCGTTCCTGTTGCTGGATCAATTTTTACTTCTGTTGTATCTGGAACTTGTTTAATGCTTACAATGACTTTCATTTTCTTCTCTCCACTTAAAACTTACTTTAAAACCGTTGCTGCGATTACCATCTTTTGTACTTCAGATGTTCCTTCATAAATTTCTGTAATTTTTGCATCTCTCATCATGCGCTCAACGGGATACTCTCTTGTATATCCATAACCTCCATGTAGCTGAACACTTCTTGTTGTAACATCCATGGCCACTTCTGAAGCAAACAATTTTGCCATTGCAGCTTCAACACTATAAGGACGTTTTGAATCTTTTAAAAAAGCGGCACGATAAACCAAAAGTCGAGCGGCATCTGTTTTTGTTTGCATATCTGCAATTTGAAATTGAGTATTTTGAAATGCTCCAATTGCTTTTCCAAATTGTTTACGCTCTTTTACATACTTTACAGTTTCATCAATGGCCCCTTGAGCAAGACCTAGCGCTTGGGCCGCAATTCCAATTCTGCCCCCATCTAGCGTTTTCATTGCAAGTCCAAACCCGCCTCCCTCTTTGCCTAACAAATTTGAACAAGGAACTTCAACGTTTTCAAAAATTAACTCACAAGTTGAAGAGCCTCTAATGCCCATTTTTTCTTCTTTTTTACCAATCGAAAATCCAGGCATTCCTTTTTCTATAATAAATGCAGAGATACCACGCGTTGCTTTGCTTTTATCTGTCATTGCAAAAACAATATATGTCTCTGCATGCCCTGCATTCGTAATGAAAATTTTTGAACCATTAAGTAAATATTTATCGCCTTGTAACACCGCTGTTGTTTGTTGACCTGCGGCATCTGTACCTGCATTTGCTTCGGTGAGGCCAAACGCTCCAATTTTTTTTCCAGATAATAGATCTGGCAAATAACGTTTTTTTTGCTCTAATGTGCCAAACTCAAAAATAGGGGCAGCGCACAGTGAAGTATGTGCAGATAAAATTACGCCAGTCGTTCCACAAACTTTAGACAAAGCTTCAACGGCCATAATATAGCCAAGATTATCTCCACCTGCACCACCAAACTCGATGGGAAAGGGAATGCCAAACATTCCACTTTTTGCCATTTTTTCAACAATCCCCACAGGGAACTCTTCGTTTTCATCAGTCTCTTTTGCAAAAGGCTTAACCTCATTTTCAGCAAAATTAGACAGATTTGTAGCAAGAAGTTTATGCTCTCTACTTAATTCAAAATTCATATTAATTCCCTTCTTTGAGTTAATGATTAATTTTATGATTAAAAAAAACGTTGTTTTTCTTTGCTAACTACGCATACCCCAACTGCTTTGCATACAACAATTGGTTCAGATAAAACATCAGCAGCAGATTCACGAATGTCACTTCTTGGTACAATTACTTTTCGCGCCTCAAAGCTCATTTTTCTTGACGACTTTCCTTGATTAGTAATTTCTCCGAAAACTTCTATATAATCACCAGCGTAAACAGGCGCTAAAAAATCAACTTTTTCATAACAGGCCAAAAGCCCCTCATCGCCATCGTTACGAATAAGTAACTCTGTTGCGACATCACCAAATAACTGCAATATTTTTGCCCCATCTACAAGGTTTCCACCGTAATGAGCATCGGCTAAACTTAAACGCACTTTAAGTATTGATTGTTTCATTATTCACCTACTTGCTTTTTGTAATTACTATTTTTTTATCTATCCAAAATTTTTAATGTTGCTTCACCATCAATCACAACTTGATCTTTCACCGTACAAACCGTTTTTAAAGTAACAATTCTTTTCTCCTGAACGATATCTATAATTTCTACCCGTGCAGTTACTAAATCTCCAATCCTTACAGGTGCTTTAAATTTTAAAGTTTGAGAAAGATATATTGAACCAGACCCTGGAAGCTTTGTTCCCAAAACCGTAGAAATAAAAGATGCCGACAACATTCCATGCGCAATTCGTCCAGCAAACATCGTTGTTTTAGCATATTCTTCATTCATGTGTACTGGATTAAAATCTCCAGAGACTTGAGCAAAATTAGCTATATCTAACTCGGTAATAACTTTTGACACATCAGATGTCATGCCAAGCTTTAATGACTCAAAACTATTTTTTGAACTACTTTGCATAAAGAATCCTAAGTTATTTTTTGCTAACGCAAAAAGAGCAATCATCGCTTATATCGAGATTTTTTTATCGATATAAATCGTTATCATAATATTTGAGTTTTCAAGAAATGTCAAAGACTCAAATATATTTCAAATCGTACTCCCTCGACATTGTTTTGATTTAAACTTTCCATAAAATCCTCTCTAAAATTTTATTTTTTATTTTTTATTTTTTATTCTTAATTTTAATTTACGCGAGATATAAGCAAGGCTTGCCTCTAATTCAACATTTTCTAAAATAATATGTTCGGGAACGACAAGACCGACAGGAGAAAAATTCCAAATTGCCAAGATACCACTATTTATCATCATATTAGCAATCTCTTGTGCGGACTCTGGTGGAGTTGCTATTATTCCAAAATGTACATGCATTCGTTTTGCGAGATTTTCAAATTTTGTAATATCTAGCACATTGATGCCATGAATTTTTTCACCAAGAAGTTTTTTATCTTTATCAAATGCTGCTGTAATTTTTACCCCTGACGCCTCGAAACGGCCCAACTTGCTATGAGCAAGCAAAGCTGTTCCAAGATGACCAACTCCAACTAAAAAAACATCTGTTACATTATTTATATTTAAAAACTCTTCAATATATTCAATGCCATCACAAACAAGATAACCAACTTTAGGTCTTCCCTCTAATCCCGTTAATGCCAAATCCTTTCTAACCTGTGTTTCATGAACTCCAAGTTGCTTGCCTAACTGGGAAGAGCTAAAGGATTCACCTTCTCCACTACTTAAAAGCTGTCTTAAATAAACAAGGTATTTACCAAGACGCTTTACAGATAAAGCGTTTTCCATTCCTAAACGATCTTGCTCGCTCATTCATTCCTTCCTTTTTATACCAATCCCGCTAAATAATGTCGGGTTTGGTATTGCTTGCTTTACACCTGCGGTTCCTAAGGAAATAAACCTTTGTAAAACATATCGTGATTATCATATCGATATATTTATCTCGATTTGAGATTTGAGTCAATAGTAATCGAAAAAAATGTATATTTTTCCTATAAAGTAATTACCGCTCTAAATTTACAAATGGTAGAAAATTAAAAAAGCTCAAGCAGTTTTTTTTATTTAAAAACCACTTGAGCTTTAGTTACAGATCAACTAAAAAACAACCTGACTCAATTCACATTATGTTTTCTTCCTCTCTGTATAATGTGTATGCAATAAATCGTGTGATTTTTTGCTTCCTGGACTTCCTAGAAAATCCTTATAAATTGCTTTGATCGCAGGATTTTCATGAGATTTTCTAATAGGCTTACTCTTATCTTCTAAATAAATAGCTTCCTGACGTTTTTTTAAGATTTCGGTTTTTCCATGAATATATGGTTGACCTCCACCATTCAAACAGCCACCGGAACAGGCCATAATCTCAATAGCATGATATTTTGCCTCTCCATTCCTAATTTTGTTAAGTAACTTTCTTGCATTACCTAATCCACTAGAAATAGCGACATTTACTTTAAGTCCATCGATATCAACCGTTGCTTCTTTAATGCCAGATAGAGTTCGCACATCTTTATAGTCAATACTTGGAAGATCTTTTCCTGTAAGCCAATCAGCAGCTGTTCTTAACGCGGCCTCAAGCACACCTCCAGAAGCTCCAAAAATAACTCCGGCCCCTGAAGAGTCACCAAGAGGATTATCAAAGTCTGAATCTTTTAAAAAATCCCAATTACATCCGGCCTCTTTAAGCATTTTTGCAAATTCTCGCGTTGATAAAACATAATCTACATCTTTAACGCCATCGCGTTTAAAATCATCGCGATTTGCTTCATATTTTTTTGCAAGACACGGCATAATTGAAACAACTACTAAATTTTCCGGTTTTACACCTATTTTATCTGCATAGTATGTTTTCGCAATTGCTCCAAACATCTGCTGCGGAGATTTACATGATGATGGAATATGCAAAAGATCAGGGAACTGGTGCTCAAAAAACTTTACCCAACCAGGACAACATGATGTCAAAATTGGAAGGTTTTCATTTTTCTTTACTCTTTCAATTAACTCATGCGCCTCTTCCATGATTGTCAAATCAGCGGCCCAGTCAGTATCAAATACTTTGTTAAATCCCAAAAAGCGTAAAGCTGAAACCATTTTTCCTGTAGAAACTGCTCCCGCAGGCATATCAAATTCTTCACCAATTGCAACTCGTACTGCAGGTGCTGTTTGAACAATTACAGTTTTGGTTTTATCGTTTAGAGCTGTCCATACATCTCTAACTTGACTCATTTCTGTTAATGCTCCAGTTGGACAAACGCTTACACATTGACCACAAAAAGTACATGCAGTTTCTGCCAAAGGCTTCCCAAGCGTTGGTGTGACAACAGTTCCAAAACCTCGTCCTTCTGCTGAAAGAACACCTACTGTTTGAATCTCATTACAAGCGGTCTCGCATCTTCGACACATAATACATTTATCTGGATCGCGAGCAATAGATTGGTTTGCTAAATCTTTTGGAGTATGACTTCTCTCACCTGGAAAATGTTGATGATGTAGGCCAAACTTCATACACAATGTTTGCAATTCACACTCTAGATTTTTTTCACAAATCAAACAATCCTTTGGATGATTTGACATAATCAAATCAAGAATGGTTCTTCTTGCATTAATTGCTCTTAAACTATTTGTGATCACCTTCATGCCATCTGTTGCTGGAGTACAGCATGCAGGAGCAAGGTTTGAACGACCTTCAACCTCAACCACACAAATTCGACACGAACCAACTCGATGTTCTTTATTAAAACAATCTAATTTTAAATGACAAAGCGTTGGAACCTCTATGCCGACTTTTTTTGCAGCATCAAGAATTGTGGCGTTGTCATCCACTGTTACTTCATTATTATTTACATATAATTTTACCATAATTCCTCCAACTACACTCGATCAATCGCATGAAATTTACAGCTGTCATAACAAACGCCGCATTTTATGCACTCATTTTGATTAATTGTATGTTTTTGCTTTCTTTCACCTGAAATACAATTAACAGGGCAATTGCGAGCACAAATCGTACAACCAACACATTTGTCATTGATCTTATAAGTAATAAGCTGCTTGCACGCTCCTGCCTCACATTTTTTATCTTTTACATGTGCTTCAAATTCATGCGCAAAAAACTTCATCGATGAAAGTACAGGATTTGGCGATGTTTGCCCCAATCCACACAAAGAGGTATCTTTTATTATTTGCGATAAATTATCTAGTTTTTGTAAAATCTCAGGAGTGCCTTTTCCACAACAAATCATTTCAAGCATTTCATAAAGTCGCTTATTACCAACTCTACATGGAGTACATTTTCCGCAAGACTCATCAAGAGTAAACTCTAAGAAAAATTTTGCAACATTCACCATACAGTCGTCTTCATCCATGACGATCATACCACCGGAACCCATGATCGAACCAAGGGCCCTTAAAGAATCATAATCGATCTCTGTATCAAGACATGACGCAGGTATTGCCCCACCAGATGGGCCACCAGTTTGAACCGCTTTAAATTTTTTACCACCCTTAATACCATTTCCAACTTTAAAAATAATATCTTGAAGAGTCATTCCCATAGGAACTTCAGCAAGACCAACATTATTAATTTTTCCGGCCAAAGCAAATACTTTTGTTCCTGGCGAATTTGGAGTTCCTAAAGACTTAAACCAATCGGCTCCTTTTCTGATAATTGCAGGAACATTGGCATAAGTTTCCACATTGTTAACAACTGTTGGCCTTTTCCAAAGTCCAGAAATAGCTGGGAAAGGTGGTTTAAAAGTTGGTTCCCCTCTAAAACCCTCAATAGAGTGAATAAGTGCCGTTTCTTCTCCGCAAACAAAAGCTCCTGCTCCATATTTTATCTGTAGTTCAAAATCAAATCCTTTGCCAAAAAGGTTTTGACCTAAAAAGCCCTTTGCTTTTGCTTGAGAAATTGCGATCTCTAAGCGTTTAATCGCTAATGGATATTCTGCTCTAATGTAAATCACACCAATTTTTGCTCCAATGGCATAACCTGTAATGGCCATTGCTTCTAGTACAGCATGCGGGTCACCTTCTAATACTGCTCGATCCATAAAAGCTCCTGGATCCCCCTCGTCAGCATTACAAATGACATATTTTTCATCATTTTTTTGAGCACTAGCAAAGGCCCACTTCTTTCCGGTAGGAAAACCACCACCGCCTCTGCCACGAAGACCAGATGCTGTCACAACATCGATAACGTCCTTAGGGGACATCGTTGTTACAACTTTTTTTAATGCATCATATCCCGCATTATTTATATACTCTTCAATAATTTCAGGATTAATCCTACCTGTATTTTTTAAAACAATACGTGCTTGATCTTTGTTTCCTGAATTTTTTTCTGTTTCAGGATAATACCAGCTCTTTTCTATAACATCACAATTTGATGCGGCCCCTTTTGTGCCACAAGCAACAATCGATCCAACTTGATCGATTTTTACATTTCCATAAATGATACTTTTGTTTGAGGCAACGTCGATTACTTCGACTGTTGGCTCGCTATGACAAAGCCCCATACAGCCCACTTTTACAATTTCAACTGCACCAGAGAGACCTTTACCGGCAACCTCTTTTGTAAAAGCTGCTTCTATTGGATTCCCACCGGCCGCAATACCACAAGTTCCTAACGAAACAAGAATTCTAGTTTCTACTCCCATAACGTCTCCCTCTACTTACAGTCGGCAATAATATCTGGAATCATCTTGGTCGTAACGTTGCCGTAAACGCGATCATTGACCATGACAACAGGAGCAAGCGAACAAGCTCCAACACATCGAAGAGAACCTAAAAAATATCTTTGATCTTCTGTAGTTTGTCCTACTTCAACATGTAAATATCTTTTTAACTCTTCTAAAACTTTATCTGCACCCTTAACAAAACAAGCTGTTCCCATACAAACATTGATTTTATATTTCCCTTGTGGAACATCTGTAAAGTAAGAGTAAAAACTAATCACTCCATAAACTTCGGAAAGATGTAATTTTAATTTTTCTGCAACAAACGCTTGTACAGCTTCTGGCAAATAGCCAAAAAGTCCTTGTGCTTTGTGTAATGATTCAATTAAAAATCCTCTATTTTTATCTGAATCATTTGTAAGAGGTAACGCGTTCATAAATGCTTCAAGCTCTGCTTTTTCTTTTGGCATTTGTGCTAACAAATCTGCGGGAGCACAATTGCACTGACGTTGGCAGTGGTGGCCCATAACGACTCCTTTTAATATCGATGAAAGTTAATTGATGTTTTTGTTTTGCATACACTTTAACACATGATTTCATTTTGTAAAAAGATAAATAGCAAGTCTTAAGATCGTAATCGTTTTTTTTGACTCCCCAATTTTATAAAAAGAAAGCGGCAATCTCTGCCTTATAATACCAAGTAATGACTAAAATGTGCTACACTAGACCATAACAGGAGTTGTTATGAGTAAAGTTCTAAGCATGTCCCCAGGCGATGTATTAATGAAAGAGGGCGATCATAGCGATAGCATTTTTTTGCTTCAACGCGGTCTTTTAAATGTCTTTGTGAAAGATGGTTCTACACCAAAAAAAGTCGGCGTAATTAAACCTGGAGAAATATTTGGCGAAATGGCATTTATTTTAAAACAACCGCGTAGTGCAACAGTTGTGGCCGCAGAACCCTCTGAGGTTCTTTTAATATCAACAGACTCATTTAAAGGTGCCATCGAAAAACAGCAACCTTGGCTTCAAGCATTCATCAAATCTCTAATTAGACGTCTCACGGAATCAAATCACGGAAAATAACATCTTACAAGGTCTAACATCAGTGTCACTTTGACCGGTGCATTTTGGCACTGGAGCTTTTAGTCATTGCATTGTGTGACCTAAATTCAATTAATTATCTAAATAAAAATTGGCACTTAATTTGTATATTCCCTTATAAAGAAGAAAATCTTATAGAAATGATAAGTTTTTTTCAGGTAAGGGGGAGAGCATGAAAAAGGGACTGCTTTTAATTGCACTTATGTGGGCCGTCACTGAATTTACGCTTGCAGCTGAATATGAGCTTGCGGCAGTAAAAACAAACGATGGTGTTTGGCTTACAAGTAAAGAACTTGTACACCAGTCTGTTAAGATGGATTCACAAAATCCTATAATGAGTGAAGATGTAGAAACAATTAGTGGAGAAAAAATATTCTTCGACGAAATTGCAGAAATGCATCTTAAAGTTAAAGGCGAAGAAAACTACCTTGTTATTGGTAAAGATCCAGTAGACCCATAAGACAAGTTTTCATAAAATTATTTCCATTTATACAAACAATAAGTTTTCTTAATATATTTCTGTCACTTTTTTTCATGTTGCTTATTTTTCGCCTCTTGGGTAACATCTCTAAAGAGAAAAATTAATTCAATCTTTGGAGTAATCAATGAGTCTTCACATTGCCGCAAAAACAAACGAAATTGCAGAAACAGTTCTTCTTCCTGGTGACCCTTTACGGGCCAAATTTATTGCTGAAAATATTTTAGAAGATGCAAAATGCTATAACGAAATTAGAGGCATGTATGGTTTTACTGGTACATATAAAGGGAAGAGAGTTTCTGTTCAAGGAACAGGAATGGGCATACCTTCAATTGGTATTTATGTAAATGAACTAATTTCATCATATAATGTCAAAAACTTAATTCGTATTGGTACTGCTGGCGCACTCCAAAAAGATATCAAATTAAAAGATGTTGTTATTGCCATGGGAGCATGTACTGATTCTCAAATTAATAAAATTGCATTTAAAGGAATGGACTATGCTCCAACAGCAAGCTTTGATCTATTAAAAAAAGCATATGATGCGGCCATAAGTAAAAACATAAATGTAAAAGTAGGAAATGTTTTTTCAACAGATATCTTCTACAATGATCATGATGAAGAGTGGCAAATGTGGGCCCGCTACGGTGTTTTATGCGTTGAAATGGAGACCGCAGCACTTTATAGTATTGCAGCAAAACATAATCGTAATGCTTTAAGTATTTTAACCATTAGCGATAGCTTAGTCACAAAAGAATCATCTACCGCAATAGATAGACAAACTGCTTTTAGACAGATGGTAGATATCGCTTTAGAGGTTTAGTAACTATTCAAAATTTTGGGGCATTTACGTCGTCAAACTTCAGGCAGCCCATCGTTACGTCGAGTATTTTAGCAAAATTTAAAAACAAAAGATCGTTACAAATCGCCATTTAAAAACCGACATTATTTCATAGACTTGGTATAACTATTCAAACTTTTGGGTCGCTGAAATTTTTTGTTTATAATTAATATACTTTAAAGCAAAGACAGAAAAATTCAGTGAAATGTTCACATCTAGTTCTTGATTGTTAACTGATTCAAAAAAGTCTCCTCGATATAATATTAATTGTGTCAATAATTCTTTTACTATTAAGTTTTCAAGGCCCTCTTTCCAAATTGGTCTGATAAATTGAGTACGAAATTTTTCAACGTCTGGAGCAATTGTTTTTGTAAAAGTAGTAATGATAAAATTTTTCTTTTTTTCATCAAGTGGATCTAGCGTTCCCCAAGACTCTCTCATCCAACGTAAAAAATTATGATGTAGCTTTAAGGTAAAGTTAGCTCTCAGCTTGCCCTCTTTAATTAGCATTCGATCAAACTCCCCTAAATTGACATCAAATTCAACCATAAAACGAGGAACCAATTGATTAAAATAAAATTTACGATCAACTTTTTCTATTGTCAGAGGCTCTTCATACAAAAGATCTTTATTCAGTTTCGTACTTTCATTTAATGCCCAAGTATCCCAACTTACATCTAGGCCGGCATTTAAAAACTCCTTACCACTTGAAAACTCTTCTGACCAAATATAAAAATCTGGCACAGTTGTTAAAAGAGCAATAAATTGTGCTATCTGCAAATTAAAATCATCGCTTCCTTCACTGGTAATCCAAGCAAGAACTTCAGGCGCTTGGTTTGTTGTGATAAAATCAACATCGCGAAAATCCGTACAGTAAAGAGTCTTAAAAGTATAATCAGCTCCTTTGCTCCCGACTGTTTTATAAACTGCTTTTTTAAAATCTAAAAATGGTATTTTTCTACAGATGAAATTATCGCAAAAGACTTGCGACGCTTCACTACTATCAACAAGTAAATTTTTCTTATATTTCTTAGAATAGCTGATCTTTTTATTATCCAACTCGCGAATCAAAAAACTCATCACGACCGGATTTCTAAGTAGCGGAACGAGCATCCGCAGATTTGCTGTATCAAGGCCCCACGAACAAAAATTTCGAAATAATTTTACCGTGTAGGCCAACTCCTGTTCTAAAATTTTATCTTTGGCATTTATCTCAGTCAATGTCTCAGGAAAGAGAGATTTATTAATAATTGTTGGTAGCGCAAAATTATTCGAGCTTTGAAAGCTTTCTTTTAATTTATTCGTTAACTCCTTTAATGAAATTACAGATAAATTAGCAGAACAATAATTTCCAACAAGGCGCTCGATCAAATTATCATATGAGCTATCGTTAAACTCTAAAAGCTGGGCATACTTGCCAATTGCTTTTGTCGTAATATTTAGGCCAATATATTGAAGCGTTGCAACCATGGAGCGAATCATTTGCTCTTTATTCCACGGACTGATTATTTTAAACTGTAAAGCTCCCTGATTCTTTTTACAAAAATCAACTAAATTACTCGCCTCATCTGCAAATCCTCGATAAATTTTTATATAGTCTATAGATTCGTTATGTACCTTCTCAAAAAAAATACTTTTAAAAGGATCATATCTTTCTTCAATAAAATTTCCTGTAGTTTTTGTCTGTGTAATTTCCTCTATAGGAATCATTGCCATAGTTTTTGGCGAAAAAAAACATATCCAAGCAAGAGCAATAATAATAAAGTAACTGTGCGGCATTTTTTTCCCTTAAAAAATGATTAATTTCTACTAACCTCTTCGTAATTTACACCGATAAGATTAGCACTTATGAAGCTATGGGAATTTTTTGCCATTTTATACTTTTCTCTTATTCCATTTGTGGTTACATCACAAGAGGCGATATCTATTTCTCGCAATACTTATGTGAATGATAATAAAGATCTTCATGAAATAGAAATTAAAGGCCTAGGCCAAGACGAGATAGATCTACTTATCCAAAGTAAAGATGCAAAAAAAAGAGAAAGCGATATTCAACGTCTTAAAGAAGCAAAAGTTTTTATCTTAAATGGAAATCTTGACAGGGCATCATACAATCTCTCAAAAATAGATGACTCTTCTTCTGCTCTAAAAATTATAAAAAGAAGATATCTCTCTCTAATTCATTTTTTAAATAACGATTACGCTAAGGCCATAAACTTACTCGATGATGAATTCTCAAATAACGATAGCTACTATCGACAAATTTGTAATTTAAAAGAACTCAGTCTTCTTGCTTTACGAAAAAAGAAAGAATTACAAAAAGAAAATATACAATGTTCTTTTGCAACTTTAAAAAGTCTAAGAAATGATGGATTTTGGTTTGATGGAATTTTAAAGATTCTAAACAATGACTTTTCTTTATTTACAAAAGCATCAATTCAAAGCAATAGATATCTAACATCAAGTGATGAATTCACAAGAACATGGTTTAAACTCGCATTATTTGCAAACAAAGAGAGTATTATTGCTGAAAATATAGCGATGCTACCAGCAGAAAGTTATAGATCAAAAAGAACAAGAGAGGTTTTAGGTTTTATTTTTTATAGAATGGGAGATTTTAAAAGAGCATTTGATTTTATTGAAGATATATCCTCTGTTAATGCAGAAAATTTAAAAGGAAATATTTTACTAAAAGAAGGAAAAGATGAACTAGCTTTAGGCCACTTCAAGCTTGCTTTGCAAAAAAAAGAGGATTCATTAAATGCTCTAGAACGCGCCATTCCTTTATCATGGAAACTAAAGTCATGGGAAGACGGGCTCCATCTTATTAACAAATATGTTTTTAATACCGATTCATTTTTTACAATTAAGGCATTAAAAGCGGCCTTCTTAATGAAAACAAAACAACACTTAGAAGCTCAAAAACTAATCGATGAACTCAACACCATTTTTACAAACTCAAAACCAGTTAAAGTTTTACAAATGGATTCTATCCTTGCAATGGAAACAGGGCAACCCAAAAAATTCCTCGATAAAGCTGGAGAAGCCTGTGCAAAAAATGATGGTCTTAGTTGCTGGATGCTACTGCAATCATATATTTGGCCCGATTTTATCAATCTATCCAAAAAACAAAATCAAAAAATTCTCAATGATCCAATGTATACTTTGAGTGCACTTAAAGAGAAAGTTACAATTACAGGAATTACAGAATCTATCGTAGTGGATCAAAAAGATATCGAGGAACTCGACAACCTTAATCTTTCAAAGATGCAACAAGAGAGTTTCTAGATGAGACATTTTATAAATAAAAAAATACCACATCTACTCTTTTTTACGCTGCTGTTTTACTCAACAATCTTTAATGCTTTCTCCTCAACGCTTGCTTGCCTACAAAATGTTCACTCTCTACTTCAAGAAACTAAAAGAATTGAAACTTTAAAACAAGAATCTATTAGCGAATTTATTAAATCTTTTGAAGGAAGACAAAGATTAAAAGAACTTATTATAAGCAATAAACCATTTATAGAAACATACATTAAAAAAACTTTACCTGCACCTAAATCAAATAAAACCATAACTTTCTTTGATCTAGAAAACTCTATTTTAAAGCAGATGAATGATAAGTTTTTACAAAATAAATCACTTGCAGAATCTATCAATAATTTTTACAAAGAGAACTTCCTTGTCATTTTACAGCAATTAATAAAAAAAGATAATATATTAAAAATAAATGCACTATACGATGACTACAAATCACTTCGAGGAGCTATTCAAGGCAACAGGAAGGATACTCTAAAAGCATTGCAAATTGCACAACAAGAAAGCGATATCATCTTGTTTAAGAAACTATCTGAACTAAACATGATAGAGTACATCGATACTCTTTCAGGAAGAGCACAAAAGCCTGCGCAATGGTTTTTAATTGGAGCAGGAATCGATCCATACACGGCAAATTTAGCAACACGTCAAATGAGAACAGTTCTTTTACAAGATGGAGAAGGTGCCATAAATCGTGGAGTACTTTTTTTAAAAAATGGACACTTCTTTATCGATACAAAAAAAACCAGAGACTCTCTAATAAGGAAAATCGAAAAATTTCAAAGTACGGCAAATTTAATTCGCCAAAATCAAGAAATAAGTATTTCTGCAATATACACTATAGAAAACAATTCTGTAATTTTACATAAAGATGCTATCAAAATCTTAAAAAATGCCACTTCGTACGAAGCAATCATGAAAGATCTAGAGGCCCGTTTCAATGTCTCGCTTAAGCATCCCGACATAACCCTACTACTAAACTATTTAATTCAAAGCGATTATTTCGCTCCTCCTGTTTTTTTAGAAAAACATGTAGATCTTAATTTACAAAAAGCATCAGAACATGGACTTGTTACTGCAGATATTGCGGGTGTTGGAATACAAACCATGCAACAAGTACAAAGAAATATTGGGAAAATAACACTGCAAAAAGAGTACTTAAATAAAAGCAGCAAAGAGCTATCAAATGAAATAACCAATACGATAGATATAACGTTAAAAGACATTGGACTAATGCTTAATGAAAAAGTTTCTACTTTTAGAAATATTGTTGAGAATGAAGTAGGACTTCAAAGAGATATATATGGACATATTTTTAATTTCATAAATTCTGGAGATGATGTTTTATTTTATCCGACAAAGCAAATATTAAAAGAAGAACAAATAAAAATAGTCCAAGCACTTGCACAAACAAATACTCCTTCAAGCTTTCGTGTAACTTTTATTCCTCCAAAATATTCTAATTCAACGCTCAATATCCCAACAAACACGTTCTCTGATCTCGCAATAAATGCAGAAAAAGTTGAAAAAGTGTTACGACAAGATCTTCTTTTAGATCCACAAATAAAAGATAAAATGACAATTGCCATAATCTCTCATCCTCAGTTTCTTGGTGGAGCATCTTATTCTGAATATGAAGTTTTAATTGGATCAAACGGTCTGTTAAATGATTACCAGCAGGAATTCATTAGAGATTTCTGCCTTAATAATGGGAAAACAAAAATAACAAATGTTAATTTTGTCGACTAATCTCGATCATAACGGCCAGAAAGATCTGCTAAAAATATAGCATCATGCTTTTTTAAACATTGATCTGTTATTCTATAACACCAATTCTCACTGCCCTTACTTAAAGTCATGTAACTTAGAGGATTATTCATTCGAAATTTATCACTTTGTCCTAATACATCTTGCATCTGCAATATCACAATATCTGATACCGACATCATTAAATATTGAATCATTTTTTTATTGAAGTTCTTTTTATCAAATCGAACTCCAAAATATCTCTGCAACGATTTTTTTTCTAAAATAGTTGCTTCTTTTTTAAACCAACCACACATCGTATTATTATCATGTGTTCCAAAATAAAGAACTGAATTTTTTTCATGATGGTGTAGACAAAAAGAAGAACTCTTATCACTTCCTGTTCCATACATTAAAAGCCTCATTCCTGGAATATTAAAAACTTTCATAGCATGATGCAGCTCCCAGGGAACGATGCCTAAATCTTCTCCAATTACTGTTATTTTATCGCTTTGTGCTTGGCCCATTAAGGTTTTAAAAAGATCAAACCAAGGCACATCAACAAAATGGCCGGTTCGAGCATCTAAAGTATCACTTGGAATTTCCCAATATTTTACAAGGCCTAAAATATGATCTAATCGCAAAATATCACATAACCACTTATTGTGATCAAATCGACACTTCCACCACCAAAATCCATGTTCTTTTAAATATGGCCAATTATATACTGGATTTTTCCAAATTTGACCGGTGCTACTAAATATATCAGGTGGTGTTCCACCATAAAAAGATGGCATTAAGTTTTCATTTAACTTAAAAATTCGCGGATGGGCCCAAACATCGACACTATTTCTTCCAACATAAATCGGCACATCTCCAATAATTAAAATTCCTTTTTTATTGGCATACTGTTTTATTTGATGCCACTGCTTAAAAAATATAAACTGCAAAAACTTTACAAAAAGAATTTCTTTTTTAAAGTTTAATCGAATCTCATCTAGTGATTCTTTATGGCGAAACTTAAAACGCTCCTCCCATAGATGCCAATCATTTTCTTTTTGAATCTCCTTTAAAACTTCATAAAGAGAAAAATCATCCAACCAATAGTTTGAGTCTTGGCAAAATTTATGAAAATCACCATTGTTATCAACAAGAGTAGACGAAAAATTCATCTTTATTTTTAAAAAGAGTTCATTTTTTAAAGAAATTACTTTTTTAAACTCAACTTTTTTTTTTGATAACTGATGTTTTTTGTAATTATCAAAATCGATAGCATTTAACAGTTTAAGGGCCACCAACTCTTCTAGATTTATAAAATAAATATTACCAGCAAAAGCAGAATATCCACTATAAGGCACAAACTCCGTTGCGGTAAGAGGAAGTATTTGCCAATATTTCTGCTTTGCTTGTGCCAGATAATCAATAAATCTTATGCAACTCTCTCCAAACTCGCCAATTCCAGTATCTGATGGAAGAGAACTTATATGTAAAAGTATTCCTGATCCCCTGTTTTTCATAGATCCTCTCAATCATAGTAAATTAAATTGTAAAAGCTCTTTGCTTTTGGCATAGGCCATTTATATAATATCACTGCTATAAAAAAATATATCAAATATTTAGCTAACACAACAAAGAGGTACAAACATGAGTGACATTATTGAAGAAGAGTTAAAACTAATGTTTGAAGATGACCAAGAGGAATGTACTTTAAATAAAGACACGTTTAAAGCGCATATCGATGCTTTAAACTTAAAACAGATAAAAACATTGGATATGTCCGCAACGATGAAAGAGGCTTTAGAAATTATTCAAACCAATAGTCAAAGCGCTGTTCCGATCACAAAAGATAATAAACTATGTGGACTTTTAAAAGAGCAAGATATTATTCATAAAGCAATTAAAAATATAGATTGTGCTAGTTGGATAAATAAAAAGGTATCAGAATATATGACAAAAGATCCTTTGCGTTTACATCTAAACAACACGATTGCAACAGTTATGTATAACATGCATATTTATAAAAGACGTCATATGGTGATTGTTGATGATAATCATTTTCCAATCCATGTTGTATCACTTCGGCATATAAATAGTTTTATCGTTGAGCATTTCCCAAAAACGATGACTAATGTTCCTGCAACACCATTTAAAGGTGTATCAAAAAGAGAAGATGCTTAAATTTTTTAAGGAGATTGTATGAATGTATATATTCTTTCAGGAGCACGAACTCCCAGTGGTAGCATGCTTGGGCAGTTATCAACTGTGAAGGCCCCAACTCTTGGCGCCATTGCCATAAAAAAGGCATTAGAAAAAGCCGCAATTAACCCAGAAAAAGTGGATGAAGTTTTTATGGGAAATGTTGTATCTTCGGGCATTGGACAAAATCCTGCAAGACAGGCTGCACTTTTAGCAAACCTACCAAACACTATTCCCTGTACAACTATTAATAAAGTTTGTGGCTCTGGTTTAAAAAGCATTATTTGTGCAGCTCAGGCCATAAAATCTCAAGATATTGATTTGGCCGTTGCTGGCGGAATGGAAAATATGTCTTTAGCTCCACACTTAATAATGAATGGCCGCATAGGAACAAAATACGGCAATATGATTGTCCGCGACTCTTTAGAGCAAGATGCTTTAAGTGATGCTTACACTCAAACAAGCATGGGAGAATTTGCCGAAGAGTGTCCAAAAGAGTTTAAAATTTCAAGACAAGAGCAAGATGATTATGCAATCTCTTCTTTTAAAAAAGCACAAGAAGCAATTAAAAATAAAATCTTTGTTGATGATATAGCAGAAGTTGTTATTAAAGATAAAAAAGGTGATGTGGTAATTAAAGAAGATGAAGGACCTTTTAAGACCAATTTTGAAAAGATTCCAACTCTTCGCCCTGCATTCTTAAAAGATGGAACCATTACAGCGGCCAATGCATCTACAATCAATGACGGAGGAGCTGCGGTTCTACTTGGAAGTGAAAAATATAAAGATAAAGCATCTTTTAAAATAATTTCTTATACTAGCTTTGCTCATGATCCAAAAATGTTTACAACTGCTCCTATTGGAGCAATTAAAAATTGCCTAGAAAAAGCACAGCTTAATAAAGATCAAATAGATATTTTTGAAATCAATGAAGCATTTGCATGTGTTCCTCTTGCTGCAATAAAAGAGCTGGCCCTTGACGTGCAAAAAGTTAATATCTATGGTTCTGGAATAAGTCTTGGGCACCCTGTTGGTCAGTCTGGTACTAGAATTATAATTTCTTTAATGAATGCGCTGACAAAAAATAATAAAAAATACGGGCTTGCTGCGATATGCATTGGGGGTGGCGAGGCCCTCGCAATGATAATAGAGAAATTCCGATAATAAAAAGGCCACATTCGTGGCCTTGGTTTTTTTTAAGTTAAAGTACTAATTATAAAGAGAGTTAATCTCTTTTTCTGCTTCAAGCCAATCATTATCTTGAGAACCGCATGCAAATCCTCTATGCTCTGCTTTAAAATATGCTCGCTGACGAATCAGCTCTTCTCTTTCTGTTGCAGATAAAGTTTTCTTTGCTGCTTTCTTTGTCGTTGTCGTTGTTTTTTTTGTCGTTGTTCTTGTTGTTTTTTTTGCAGTTGTTGTTTCCATCATTTTACTCCTATCTTTTAATTCAAAATCCCTCTTTGGCCAAAAGGATTGTAGCCCTATCACTCTCTATTTGACAACAATCTTTGGCCAATGAGCTTGCTTAATTTTTCTTAAGACAAAAACTTTCCTTAATTGACTTAGAATAAATTTAGATCAACAATTTATATATACCAAGGATGGTATTGTGTATTAAGGAATGACTCTATGAAATCTATTTTTACTATCGTGATATTATCAGCACTATGTTTTGTGTCTACTATTCAAGCAAAAATAATCCAAGAGGGTGTTTATATTTTTGATAAAAACAAATCAAAATTATCAACATTTAAAAGTCAAAAAGATCTAACAATTGATTTAGTTACAAATGAAGGCTATGAGGTATATGGCCCAAAGGGGCTTATTCGCTGGGTTAATACCCTCGGAGTAAATAAAATCATAATCGAAGATGGCAAAGAAAAAACTGCTTTAGAAAATAAAACCTTCGCCTCTTATCCTACATTTTTACAAGTTGAAACAAAACTAAAAGAGCTTGTAAAAAAATATCCACATATTTTATCTATGTTTTCCATTGGCAAATCTGTTGAAAATAGAGACTTATGGGTAATAAAGATTTCGGATAATGTTGCAGTAGATGAAACAGAGCCTGAATTTAAATATATCGCGAATATGCATGGTGATGAGATTGTTGGACGAGATTTGCTGGTTTCATTAATTGAAGATCTTGCCACAGATTATGCAAATGGAAGTAGTCGGGCAAAAGAAATAATAGATAATACAGAAATATTTATTATCCCTTCAATGAATCCAGATGGAATGACAAAGAAAAGAAGATCAAATGCTAACTGGGTTGATCTAAATCGAGATTTTCCAGATTTTTCATGGCCTAGTAATAGCACAAATACAACAGATGGTCGGGCCAAAGAAACTGCTCTTGTCATGGATTTTCAAAAAAACAGAAATTTTGCACTCTCTGCAAACTTTCATGGCGGCGCTACTGTTGTAAACTATCCTTGGGATACAATAAAAGATCCAGCACCTTTAACTCCACTTATTGTAGAACTGTCTAAAGAGTATGCCTCTATTGTTCCAGGCATGTTTAATTCTCACTCTTTTGAAGATGGAATTATTAATGGGTACGAGTGGTATGAAGTAAATGGCGGAATGCAAGACTGGAGCTATTTTTGGCACAACGATTTACAACTTACGATGGAAGTCTCTGATATCAAGTGGCCGAACTTCTCAGCACAACCACAGTTTTATAAAGATAATAAAGAATCAATGATTAGACTAATTGAACGCATTCATCAAGGTGGAGGCTTTAAATTTTTAAACCCTTTAATCACACAAGGATCTGTTGAGATTAGAGATCTTAAAGATGACAAGTATCTAGGTAAATTTATTTTTTCAACAGGCGAATTCTACAAAGTTCTACCAATAGGTAATTATAAATTTGATGTTACAACAATAGATAACAACCAGTACAGTTTAGAGATTGTTGTTGATTCATCTATTAATAATTTAAAATATCAGCTTATAAAGTAGTAAAAAGACTTGGTAGCGGCAACACAAATAGATCATCAATTTGTGTTCTATGTTTTATTAATCCCTTCTCTAAAGTAGATGAATCCATATCTGAAATCTCTTTTTTTGCTAATGCTATTGCTTGAAGAAGAGGCATCGTTTTGCTTTTCATTGCAGCAAAAATAGCTCGGTTATCATTTACAATTCCAGAAGTTAATACTTTATCCTTTAAAAATTCCTTAACATCCACTGTGTTTAAAATAATTTCTTTAATCTCTTTTGGAGCAAGGCCTTTATTTAAATCTTTAATTTTTCCAGCAACATTTGCAACATAAGGAGCCGCCTGACTTGTACCACTAACTCTTAAATATTCATCTCCTGGCACAGCTGACAAAATTGCTACCCCTGGGGCCGCAACATCAACAGTTTGCTTTCCGTAGTTTGAAAATTTTGCAATAGACTCTCTGCCAAAAGTCGCTGCAACAGAAATCGAGTTATCAGATTTTATATTCGCAGGAGAAGTTGGATATAAATCATTATTTGTTCCATCATTACCAGCAGCAAAGATAAAAAGAGTTTTGGGAGATGCATTTGTCATTCTACGACCTTCATCGATAAGTGTATTTAAAAAATGAAGAGCGATTTCGCGAGACTCTTGATTTGTGGGATTTCTGCGTAAAACTTTTTGAAAAATACCTGCAATAATCATTTCAGCTTGCTTAAACCCTGTTCCAAAAGATCCATTTGCAACATCTGCTTTGTGTCCTTCAACAAAAGCTCCAATCTCTTCCATCATAACCATCTGCTGTTTTGCTAGCTGTGCAAAAAGTTTTTTTAATACCCAAACCGTAACACCTTTTTCTGCTGGATTTAAGAATATAGATTGCCACGGCATCTTCACTTCGGTCGGAATCAATTTTATGGCCATCACACGAGCTTCATTGTTGCCTCGAGCAGTAATTGCGGCGACATGAGTCCCATGCATAAAATTACCATAAATGCCAAGATGTTTTATAAAACTCGCATTTTGTGCTTGGGCCTTATACCAATCAATCTCTTCTTGTGAAGCCTCTCCACTTAAAGTCTTTGTTTGAATTGCAAAGAACTTTTTTACATCATCGTTTAAATATCCAAGATATGAATAGTCTATAACAACGTTGTTTTGCTCTGGAAAATTCCAGCCAAAAATATCATCAGGATACCCGTTTCCATCGTCATCTCTTAAATTATCTGGAATCTCTACAAAATTAACCCAAGCTTTTGGTGCGATCTCTTTATGCTTCATATCTGTGCCTGAATCAATAATGGCAATCACCGAAGCTTTTACATTAAAACAAATAGCAATAAGAAAAATCACAAGAATTAAATGCTTAAACATCTAGGTGTCTCCTAAAAAAATACAACAAAATGTGTGTGATTTATAAAATCAAAATCCTTTCGACATAAATCTATTAACTTGATTGTGGCAAATTTTGTAACGATCTGTCCAAAAAAAAGTTTATAAAAAAACCTATCATTTGCTATTTTTTTGTTGCAAAAGGCCCTCTATTTACTGCTAGAATACCGCCAAAAGAAAAATCAACACTTTACTACAGGGATACATTATGTTTTTAAAAAAATTGATTTTGATACTTGTTCTATCTGCATTGTTTATTTCACAAGCATTTGCCTCTCTTGATGCGTTTAATAAGCGGTTTACATTTGTCAAAGATCAAGCAGGAAATGTTACCTATGTAAAAGATAATACACTTGTTATGGACATCGCTTTTTCAATATATCTTGATTATTTAAAAGAGATGATTCAAAGCGAACTTGTAAAGATGAGCGAAAAAGGATTCTATGATCGCACAATCATGAATACCTTAAATGAGAATGGCATGATCAATGACGAAAAATCACTAAAATCAAAAATGGATTATATTTTAGAGTCACTCCATGAATTAGCAAAAGTTAATTTTAATCAAATAATGAGTCACCCGAAATTTTTGTCAGTTATATCTGAATATGAATCAAAATTTAAAGAGTATTACAGACAAGTTGATCCATCAATTGTTGCCTCTTTAGATAACCCTAAACACTTTTATAAACGCCAAATAGGTTTTAGTGTTGTACTTCTTGGGTTACAAGCGGCCCAAACTCTTTCTAGTAGTATTCCAATGCTAAATACTGCAACGTACGTTATAAATGAAATAAATAATAAAATGACCGTTCGTTTAGCCTATCATCAAAATATTTTACTACATTATCTAGAGCAAAATAGTGCTGCAGATTTAGGGATTACTGAAAGCGAAAAAAATCGCATCCTCTCTTCTATTTATGAATCAAGAATACCTTGGTACATTTTTTGGGAATCAAATAGGGCCGAAAGATCTTGGGAAAGATATGGGATAGATAATTTTTATGGCTCTGTGAGACAAGCAAATGCTTCTTTACGCCATAATCGACATCTATATGAGCAAGATATTAAACGCATAAATTTTTCTTTTGCAAAAGTTATTCAAGATGGCGAACCACTAATTATTAATCTATTAGATCAAAAAGCTATTTTTAACTCTATACCATCAGAGAGTTATTATTATAATTCACCATATAAAGTTGTAAGGTTTAGAACTATTTTAAAATTAAGTGAACTAGGACTAAGTTTTTTAACAATTCCTGCAATCGTAAAAAGCTCAGTGCTCTCTTATATTCAATCATATTATCAAAACCAACAGATTACAGAAGGTGCCTTATTTGCTTATTTTGAACAACTTGAAGACTCTGATGAATTAATACACTTAAAAAATCAGCGGATGAATCCTTTTGATATTTTCTAAATTTTGTAAGGCAATTTGTTTATTTCAACTGCTTTCGACGGCATTATTTGCAAAGGATTTATTGCCTGGTGATATCGTTTTAATTTCTCTTAATTGCTATATCTGCCCAATTATTGAAAATGAAACAGATTCAACAGTATCTCATCTTGCAGTAATATTAAAAAAAACAAACAATGACTACTTGCTTGCTCATGCTTATGGGGAGAAAGTAACAACAATCCTTTTAACTGATTTTTTAAAACTAAAAAGAAATAACTCTTTTGTTTTTCACTCAAGACATAATCAATCACAAAAAAGACAACATTTTTTATCTCAAAATCTACTGAGTGTTTTTTCTAATAACTTTAATACAAACAAATATGATCCTGATTTTTTATGGGATAATTATGATGAGTCAGGAAAGGAAAAACTATACTGTTCAGAGTTTATTGCAAAATTACTAAATCCTTTTTTTTCAAATAAAATTCCAACAAGACCAATGAGCTTTGATAAAAATTATGATTTTTGGTTTGAATATTTTAAAGGCGATGTACCAAATAATCTTCAAGGAGTTACACCTGCACACTTCCTTTTGTGGCCATTTAATAATCTCGGTCTTTTAGATAATTAAGAACCTCGAATAAATCTTTACCCTTTTGTGGTTCTATATTTTTTAGCTTTAATATTTGATGCAAAATCTCAATCGATTGATCAAGTAACTCTCTTCCAATATTTTTTACTTCAAAGACGGCACGATGAATCTCTTCGCTATTCCATAACTTCACCATATCCTCGCCCACAACAAATCTTGCCCAAAGTCCAGGTCTTTTTTCAAACCACTTAAACATCACAAAATTCATTAGTCCGTTTTCTAAATCAAGCAGATGGTCTTTTTGTGAATTTTCACTAAAATCTAAAGTGTCATCAAGCATCTGGAAAGCAATACCAACTTTAAGTCCAAAATCATGAGCTAAATCCATAACATTTTCATTGCTTTTAGTTAAAACAAAAGGAACTTGTGCCGCAAATGAAATCAAAGACCCTGTTTTATTTTTTGCAATATCTAAAATTAAATCCCAAGAATACTCTCTTCTCTCTTGGGCCTTAAGCTGTATCCACTCTCCGACACTTAAATCAACAATAACTTCTGACATTTTTGTAAGTAAGATATTATTATTTAAAGATGTCAGATCTTTAATCACCGTTGCAAGAAGAATATCTCCAGATAAAATTGCAGTTTTATTACTACCTAAAATATTAATTGAAGGAGAACCTCTTCTCGTACGAGCATTATCAACAACATCATCATGTGCAAGGCTTGCCGCGTGAACCCTCTCGATGGCCTGTGCGTAGGGGTCAACCTGCACTAAATTTAAACTTAAAATATCTGCAAGTAGATAACTAATTAAAGGTCTAAATCTTTTCCCGCCAAGAAGAACAGTCCGATTTAAAAGTTGATCAATCTCTCCCCCAACAAGATTACTATTAAGCGAAACACAAAGAGAATCTATGCGTTCTAAAATATTAGGAGGAACAATTAATGGTCTAATCATTACTGATTAATTCTGGCCGATTTTTTTTGAATAAGGATGGAACCAGAATGTTTATCTCGTAAAATCCAGTGATAATCTTCTACAACAAGCATTCTAAAATGATCTGCACCATATTGGGCCAAAGTATATCCCACTTTTTCTGAAACACACTTTCTTGCTTGAAGCATATGGGGATCAATTGCCCTTGGGTCTTCCTTTAAATTTCTAGCTAATTTATGACTTTCGTTTTCTGTAACTCTTGTAATATACATATACTCACCCTTATCTGAGTATATACGTACTTCTAGCTGCTTACCTCGATAATTAAATGGATCAGAGGTTCCTGAAACTGTATATTCACAACCTTTAACAACATTA
>CAZCDT010000011.1:0-58107 GCA_964497525.1 uncultured Bacteriovoracaceae bacterium | reverse complement strand
ATGCCACCTTAAAACTACAAAATGGGCAAGAAGATATCCTTCAAAAAGAGATGCTTGATATTATTTCGCAAAGAGCAATTAAGCATCCACCAATGCATGTTGGTAGTGGTGGATCATATTTTAAAAATTTGCCACCAAAAGAAGGCGAAATAAAAAGACAAGCTGCGGGAACATTTTTAGAAAAAGTTGGGGCAAAAAAAATGCATGTTGGAAATGCATATGTTTATAGTGAACATGCAAATTTTATCGTCAATTATGGCAATGCAAAAGCAAGTGAAGTGTTAGAATTGGCCAAGATGTTAAAAGATAAAGTTCATAAAGAATTTGGTTTTGAATTAGAAGAAGAAGTTATTTTAATTAAGTAGATTATCGTCACTATAGATGTAGTAATTATATGGTTTAATATCTTCATTGGTTATAATTTTTTTCTTTAGAATATATTCTTGTACCGCGCTATCTGTTTTAATTTGTAGATCTTTAAAGCTTGGATGATTTTTAAGATTTAAAAATCCATCTCCTCCAGATGCCATAAAGCTATTTAATGCGACTTTATAGATTTTTTTTAAGTCAATATTTTTAGTTTTAATCAAAATGTCTAATATTTGTTTTGTTTGTGGATTGATTTTTAAAAATAAAGCATTGGCTTGAGGGTAAAGATTTAGCTTGATTGCATGTTGTAAGTAATTAAATAGCTCTTCTCCTGTAAGATCAACAGTGCAAATGGTATTTCTAAAAGGGTGCATTTTTAAAATATCTGCATAGGTTATTGGCCCTTTTTCTATACTGTTTCTAATACCTCCCGTATTATAAATTGCAAGATCTGCATTTGTTGATTCTCTAATAGCACGTGTCGTCAGAGTGCCGGCAGTTGTTGCATAATTAATATTTTGTTCAGGTTCAATCGAGATTGTGATTTTGCTTTCTCCAATTACTTTTTTTAGTATTTCATCAACTTGAATTAAAAATGGTTTTAGAAGTTCGCTTAGCGTTTGATCTTTTGGCCCAGTTATTGGAAGTAGGGAAGCAGATTTTAATGAGAGCTCTTTATTTAAAAAAGATAGATCAATTTTTGCCAAGAATTTATTTTTTGCTCCAGCATGCATAATAATTGTTTTTCCTATAGTAACAACTTCTTTAAATAAAGAATGGGAGTGTCCTCCTAAAATAAGATCAATTCCTGAAACCATCTTTGCAAGATGTTGGTCATCGATAGATGTTGCAAGTGGATCAAATCCAATATGAGTTAGGGCCACAACAATATCTGCATTCTTTTTAAGAAACGGAACCCATTTTTGTGCTGTATCAACAATATTCAAAAATTTTATTCCTACCAGATTTTCTGTCGGCACTAGAAGTGGCATATCTTGAGTAATTAATCCTAAAAAAGCTACTTTAAGACCATTTTTTTGAATAATTGTATATGGCAAAACATTTAGATTTTGAGTTTCTAAATTAGCACATAGAAATGGAAATCCGGCCCACTCTTGTTGTTTATTAATTGTTTCCTTGGAATTATCAAACTCGTGATTGCCAAGTGCCATAGCATCAAATTTTAAATAATTCATGGAAAAAAAATCAGGCCTTGCGTTTAAAAAATCAGAGTATGGATTTCCTGTGTTTATATCTCCCGAAGATGTTAAAAATACTGCTTCATTATTTTGATCTGCTTTTTGGCGAATCTCTTTTAAAATGGTGCTTAAAATTGGAAAACCTCCATCATCTGCACTACCTCCGGAGGTAAATTCACCATGGGTGTCGCTTATGTGCAAAAAGGTTAAATCATATTTTTTGCCTTGTTCGTAGGCAAACAGGTTAAAAGAAAGTAGAGCGGCAAAAAAAATAGTTTTAAAAATAAAAAATTTCATAATCTTTCATATCAAAGAATTCATGAAAAATCGATACGAGGAAAAAAGAAGATAAAAACACTCAAGTTTTAGAGATAGTTCTCCGATAAGAACTGCACTTAACACTATTTTTTGTGATTTATGTAATAAAATCTGGGGGTTATTTATGCGTGCATCGATAAAAAAAAATATTGTATTGATGGTTTTGGGCCTTTTTTTATTTGCTTATGCAAATTTAGCTCGTGCGATAAACCCAGATTTTGAATTAAAGCAGTTTGCAGTAGGGAACTTTAATTTAAACTATGTCGCTGGTGATGGTATTGCGGATGGAGAGCTCTTAATTTTAAAATATAACGATCAAGATTTTTTAAAAGAAAATTTTAAGGCCACATTGGATTATGCAAAAAAAGAGATTGTATTTAGCGATCAGACGGTACTTGTGATTCCTGATGAGATTTTTAAATTTTTAGTTCCTGCAAAAAATGCAGAGGTAAGTGCTTTAACTGCTCAGGTTGATCAAGGTAGTATGTTAATGCAGTTTAAAAAAATGGCGCTAGATGCAGAATCTTTAACCGTTAACGCAGATATAGCAAAGTTTGACTGTAAGGCAATTTCTGGAAATAAGAATAGATTTGTTCCTGCAGCGTATTTTGATCGCTGTTTAAAAAAGAGTGAAGCATCTATTAAGCGTTTAGAGATGGTAAATAAAAGCGTTACTCAAATTATCAGTGCAGCTTTTAATGTAAAAGATCAAGGTAGCAGAGCAAGTGATATTTTTGAAGATATAAAGTTAGATGTTGATAATTCAAAGTTTGTACTCTCTTTTAAAAATAAGGCCATCTCAACAGCAGTTATAAAAAGTAAGGGTGTTTTAAGCTATAAAGAAACCGAAGCCTATGTCGATGTTAGTGAAGTACGCATGGGTATTTTTCCTATTACAGATCAGTTTATGGCAGAGCTTAAGAAAAAAGAGAATGAGTACTTAAAAGTTGATAAAAGAAGAGTTATTTTGAAATTTTCAAACTGACATTTGCCAGAAATTTTTCTATTCTAAAGCGACACTAATTTCTATTTTCTTTTCTTTAAAAAAGGAGAGTTTGCATGTCAAATTACCATGTCTATGGGATAGGCAATGCTTTGCTTGATATGCAATGCGAAGTTGATTATGCGCTTTTTGATGATCTTGGAATAAAAAAAGGCCTTATGACTCTTATTGATGAAAAAACTCATGACGCTTTACTATTCAAACTTAAAGATAAAAAAATTTTAAAGACGTGTGGTGGGTCTGCGGCAAACACGATGATTGCGATTTCACAACTTGGAGGTAATGCTTTTTATTCGTGCAAAATTGCAGATGATAATGAAGGACTTTTTTATGCCTCCGATTTATTGGCCAATGGAGTAAAGAGCAACATCAGCGATAAAAGACCAAAAGGAACGACTGGTAAGTGTATTGTAATGGTTACTCCTGATGCTGATCGCACGATGAATACATTTTTAGGTATAACAAATGATTTATCAGAGACAGAACTTATCGTAGATGAATTAAAAAATTCTAAAATTCTCTACATAGAGGGTTATTTAACAAGCTCAAAAAGTGCGTGGAGTGCGGTACATAAGGCCTATAATATTGCCAAAAGTTGTAATATAAAAACATCATTAACTCTATCAGACCCTAGTATGATAACTTATTTTAAACCTCAATTTGCAGAAATTATGAATCAAAAGGTAGATATTTTATTTTGCAATGAAGCAGAAGCTTTAGCATATACTCATGCAGATGACATAAATCAAGCGGCAAAAATGCTTATGTCTTATGCAAAAACATTTGCCATAACACAGGGAGCAAATGGTGCATTAGTTTATGATGGTAAAGAGATTTTAAATATTCTAGGGAAAAAAGTTGTCGCGATAGATACAAATGGTGCGGGAGATATTTTTGCAGGTACTTTTTTATTTTCTTTAAGTGCTGGAATGAATTTTTTAAAAGCAGCAGAAAATGCGATTGAAACATCTGCGCAACTGGTAACAAAAGTTGGTGCTAGATTAAAAAAAGATGAAATTTTAAGTTATATGAAATATATTTAAAGTTGAAAGAAGATTCGAGGGATTGATTATGAGTATGAAAAAAGAAACGATTAAGGAACTATTTTTAAAGGGTGAAGTTGATTGTGATATTACAATACGAGGTTGGATTAGAAGTGTTAGAAAATCTAAGCACTTTTCTTTTTTAGTTTTAAATGATGGAACAACAATTAATAACTTACAAGTTATCGTCGATGCCACATTAAGTGATTATGAAAAAATTTCAACTTTTTTAACTGGAACTTCTATAGAGGTTTTTGGAAAGTTGGTTAAGTCACAAGGAAAAGGCCAAAGCTTAGAGGTTCAAGCAAAATCAGTAAATGTATTAGGACTTGCTCCAGAAAATTATCCGTTGCAAAAAAAGGCGACCTCTTTAGAGTTTTTGCGAGAAGTAGCACACCTTAGACCAAGAACTCAACTTTTTGGCGCAATTTTTAGGCTGCGTCATGCACTGGCAATGGCCACGCACTCTTTTTTTGATAAAGAGGGATTTTATTATCTTCATTCTCCTATAATAAGTGGTAGTGATTGTGAGGGTGCTGGAGAGATGTTTTTAGTAACGACTCTTGATGTCAATAATTTACCAATGGTTGATGGAAAACCAGATCATTCCAAAGATTATTTTGGTAAAGAGACTCATTTAACTGTTAGTGGGCAGTTGCAAGGAGAGTGTTTTGCAATGGGGCTTAATAAGGTTTACACCTTTGGCCCAACCTTTAGAGCAGAAAACTCAAATACTCCAAGGCATTTAGCTGAGTTTTGGATGATTGAGCCAGAGATGGCGTTTTATGATTTAGATGATAATGCAAATTTAGCGGCATCATATATAAAATATTTGATATCTTATGCACTAGAAAAGTGTCCTGAAGAGATGGAGTATTTTTCAAAAAGATTAGAAGAGGAAAATAAGGATGCTGGCCATATCGAGCGATTAAAATTAGTTAGAGACTCTGAATTTAAAAGAATAACTTACACGGAGGCAGTTGAAATACTTTCTAAAAGTAATAAAAAGTTTGAATTTCCAACTCATTGGGGTGCAGAGCTTCAAACAGAGCATGAAAGATATTTAACTGAGGTTCATTTTAAAGCTCCAGTGATTGTTACTGATTATCCAAAAGGTTTTAAGGCCTTTTACATGAAGCTAAATGATGATCAAAAAACAGTCCGGGCCATGGATGTACTTGTTCCTGGTGTTGGAGAGATTATTGGTGGATCGCAAAGAGAAGAGGATTTTGAGAAGCTTTCAAAAAGAATTAAAGAACTTGGAATGAAAGAGGAAGATTACTCTTGGTATCTAGATTTGCGTCGTTTTGGTTCTGTTCCACACTCAGGTTTTGGACTCGGATTTGAAAGAGCGATGATGTATATTTCAGGTATGAGTAACATTCGTGATGTTATCCCGTTTCCAAGAACGCCAAAGAATGCAGAATTTTAGTATTGGTGGCGTAGGGCAGAGTCGAACTGCCGACCTAGAGGTTATGAAACTCTCGCTCTGACCAAACTGAGCTACCACGCCATGTCTAGATTTATAAATCAGAAGTTTTTGGAAGTATAATAAGTAACAAATTATGTGTCAATTAGTAAGTTCTTGAAAAACAAATTGTATATGGTACAAACAGAGATCTATGCATTTTTTAACAAAAAATCTTTTCAGTTTTATGCTAAAAGCGGGCCTTTTTCCTAAATCCAAAAGGGCCGTTGTTGCTGTCTCTGGTGGTAGTGACTCTATGCTTTTGTTATATCTTTTAAATGATTTAAAAAACTCGCAAGAGGGAAGCTCTTTTTTAAAGGAGCTTGTGGCCGTTCATATAAATCATGGAACAAGACCTAGTAATTTTAAAGAGGAAGAGCTTGTTAAAAATTTTTGTGATAAGGTAAATGTTAACCTCATAATAAAAAAATTAAACTTAAATTTGTCTTTGGCAAATTTTGAAAAAATGGCCAGAGACGAAAGAGAGAAGGTTTTTTTTACTTATTTAGAGGATGGCGACTGTTTATATCAAGGCCATAATATTGATGACTCATTTGAGTGGAGTTTGATGAAGAGTTTTAGCTCTTGTGAGTTAAAATCATCACTTGGTATTCCTGTTAAAAGAGGAACTATTTGTAGGCCTTTAATGTCGATGACAAAAAGTCAGATCAACTATTGGGCCTTAAAACTAAAAGTTCCTTTTCTTGTCGATGATTCAAATTTTAATTTAAAATTTGATCGAAATTTTATGCGTCAGCAAATATTACAAATGAAAGATAGATATCCTCAATATTTAAAACACTATGTTTATCGCTCAAATGCTCTTGCTAAAAAGTTGGGTTTAATTGCTTTTAAAAACAAAGAATCATCTCTTGTTATTACTAGAACCAAAGATAGCACTCGTATTTTTTTAGATAATTTGGTTTCTGATTTAAGCGGATATGAAGATGAAATTAGACAAATTATCCACCAATTATCAGAGGTAAAAAGAGGAGCTATTACTGGACAGATTTTTAAATTAATAAAGGCACAAAAAAATGGCAAAACAGGTCCTGTTGAATTTAGTGGCGGTGTTTTGGCCTTTATTTTTGGGCCAGTAGTATTTTTCATAAAAAAAGCACTCTTTGTAAAAATGTCTCGGGAAGATAAGACCCAACTCTTGTCATATTCGCATATTCCATGCGCATTTACTTTAGAAAATCTTAAATATGGGCCACTCATCGTGATCGGTCGAGAAAATGAAATTTTAAAAGAGGCCCGTTTGACTAAGCCGCACCCATTTTTTCAAGAAGAGACTGCCAACCTTAAGAGCGATCAAAAAGCATATGCCTACCTTGGAAAACTGCTAAAAAAAATGAGGCAAAAGACCTAATGTATTGCCGCTTTTGTTTGCTGAATTATAAGTGATTCGATATAGTATTTTCTTTTGAAAAAATTTACGAATGAAGGAAGTATAAGCAATGAAGCAACAGCATAAAACAATAACTCTTTGGATTGTTCTTATTTTAATGACGGCCCTTGTTTTTAAAGTGATGGAAGAGAATAGTTCTAGAGAAAAAAAAGTTCAATATTCAGATTTTGTTAGGGCGGTAGAGTCTGGGCAGGTTCAAGAGGTTACTTTAAAAGGTACTAGTACAATTCTTGGAAAATTTACAGAAGGGTATGAGGGGGGAGCAAGTTTTAAACTTGTTGGAAATACAGGTGAAGAGACTTTTAAGTTACTTCGAGAGAATAAATTAATTCCTAATTACGAAGAAGAAGATAAGCCTGGAATGGCAACCTCGATTTTAATTAATTGGGGCCCGATGATTATTTTAATTATTTTCTTTTTTTATTTTTTAAAGCAACTGCAAGGTGGCGGGAAGGCGATGAGCTTTGGAAAATCTAGGGCAAGAATGCTTAGTCCAAATGAACAGAAAGTCACATTTAAAGATGTTGCAGGAGTTGAAGAGGCAAAAGAAGAATTAAGTGAAGTTGTAGATTTTTTAAAATCTCCAGCAAAATATACTGCACTAGGGGGGAAAATTCCCAAAGGAGTTTTGCTTGTTGGTCCTCCAGGAACAGGTAAGACACTACTTGCTAGAGCTGTTGCCGGAGAAGCGGGCGTTCCATTTTTTTCAATTTCAGGCTCTGACTTTGTTGAGATGTTTGTAGGGGTTGGTGCTAGTAGAGTCAGGGATTTATTTGAGCAAGGTAAAAAAAATGCTCCATGTATTATTTTTGTCGATGAAATTGATGCTGTCGGAAGACACAGAGGCTCAGGCCTTGGTGGGGGGCACGATGAAAGAGAGCAAACCCTAAATCAGCTTTTAGTCGAGATGGATGGTTTTGAGTCAAACGAAGGCGTTATTTTAGTTGCTGCAACAAATAGAATGGATGTTTTAGATCCGGCCCTTCTTCGTCCAGGGCGATTTGATCGAAGAGTAACTGTAGGGGCCCCAGATGTAAAAGGCCGTCATGAGATTTTAAAAGTTCATACAAAAAAACTTCCGCTTGATAAAAATATTGATTTAGAAGTAATTGCAAAAGGAACTCCTGGATTTACGGGAGCAGATCTTGCAAATCTTTGTAATGAAGCAGCATTACAGGCGGCAAGAATTAATAAAAAAATTATCTCTCTTATCGATTTTGAATTTGCAAAAGATAAAGTGCTAATGGGGCCTGCAAGAAAATCTATGATGATTTCAGATAAAGAAAAAAGAAATACTGCAATTCATGAAGCAGGGCACGCTCTTGTTGGAATGAATCTGCCTCATACTGATCCAATTCACAAGGTAAGTATTATTCCTCGCGGAATGGCGCTAGGAGTAACACAAACGCTTCCAGAAGAGGATCGCTTAAGTCTAAATAGAGGTAGAGCTAATAATTATATCTCTTTTTTGATGGGCGGCCGTTGCGCAGAAGAGATTGTCTTTGATGAGTACACCAATGGGGCATCAAATGATATCGAGCGAGCAACACATCTTGCAAGACATATGGTCTGTGCATGGGGGATGTCAAAGCTTGGACCTATAAAATATCATAAGTCAGGAATTTCTCCATTTGCTTCTCCTTTAGAGCAGGAGGGGTATTCTGAAAAAACGGCACAAGAAATAGATGGAGAAATTAAGCGAATTATTGATGAGAATTACAGTATCTCAAAAAATATTTTAATAGAGAAAAAAGATGCTCTTGTTCGCTTGGCCGATGCTTTAATGGTTTGGGAGACTCTTGATCTAGCGCAGGTAAAAGATGTTGTTGCAGGAGTTGATATTGGCGTTCCTGTAAAAGAGGTAAAAGAACAACAAGAAAAATCTGTAGATGAAAATAATAGCAACGATCAAGTTAGTAGCAAAGAAACATCAAGTCAGGTTGCAGAGTTAAAGACGACAGAGAATTGATTTTTGTTTTCGCTGTAAACTATTGAAATAAATCATTTTTTTTATTTATTCAAAAAAAACAATGAACTTTTTTTTAAAAGGTGCAGTCTAATATATATGACAAAACAGATTTAATCTTGGTTTTGTAAAACCTAAATTGGAGGGGATTTTATGAAGTATATTATTATTTTTTTGCTAACAGTATCAGTTTCATGGGCCGCAGGGCCTCGATCCAACAATGGAATGGGTCAAGGAATGGGCCATGGAATGATGTGGCCAAAAAATTTAGATCTTTCAAATGAGCAGCTTACGCAGATTCAAGAATTAAGAGAGACAATTAGAAAAGATCGACAAGATCAAAGAGATCTAATGAAAGATGAAAGAGAAAAAATTGCTACAATGCTTGCTGGAGATGCTTCGGATGACTCTTTAAAAAAAGAGTTTGTAAAAATTCAAGATGCCAAAGCAAAAAGAGCATTAGAGCGTTTTGAAGAGATGTTAAAAATTAGAAAAATACTTACTCCAGAACAAAGACAAAAATCGTTAGAATTTTTTAAGAGTAAATTTGATGAACGAAAAGATGGGCAAAAAAAAGAAAGAGGAAATAAAAAAGAAAGAAGAATGAAAAATAAGGATCAGTAAAGAATGTCGCTAGATGAATTTCGCGCCATTTACTTATCAGAAGAAAAAAGAGTGCGAAGAGTAATATATCGCATGTATCCTGATGGCGATATAGATGAAATGGTGCAAGAAGTATTTGTAAAAGCGTGGAAGGGTCTGCCTCTATTTCAAAATAGGGCAGGCCTTTCTACTTGGATTTATCGAATTGCGATTAATACAGTATTTGATTATTTTAAAAAACAGAAAAAAAATAGTTCTGGTGAAGTTTTAAAAGAAAATCGCAGCGAATTAAGTGCTGCAATAAATAAGGATTTGGTAAAAAAAGGTTTAGACTCTTTAAGTATTGAGCATAAAACAGTCCTTGTTTTGTCTTATATGGAAGAGTTATCACTAGAAGAAATATCAGAGATATTATCAATTCCTCAAGGAACAATAAAATCACGAATTCATAATGCAAAAAAAGAATTTTTAATGTTTTTAAATGAAAACGGGGTGGATTATGTCGAAGAATAAAATGCACTTAAAAAATGTATTTGAAATGTTGGGCGATCCACCACCTGCAAAAAATAGTGAGTGGCGTTTAATTTTAGAAAAAATAGAGGAGCAAAAAAAATGGTGGCAGCTTCCTAGTATTAAAATTTCAGCGATTGTTTTTGCTTCGCTAATGCTTATTCTTATAGAGACAATTTCAGTTAATAATCGATCAAATTCAATTTCTTTAATGAATGAATCAAGTGAATGGATGTTAGAAGTATTTGATGATGTTGCGGATTCTATGGAGATTGAAGAAGTGTAAACTTATAATACACTTACTGTAAAAAATTCCTAAAGTTATAATCGCTATGTTATTGAAACCTTATTGCATGTAGAATTAGGGGATAAAAGTGACCTTTAGTGAGGTAAATATGAACGCAAAAAAAATAATTTTTACATGCTTTTTTTTGGTATTAATTCTTTCTTCATATGCCCAAGCGGATAGCTTTTTGGCCGGAGTATCTAAGGTCGATATTACGCCGACTACTACAGAAATTAGCGCCGGAAAAATTCGCATTGGTGGAATGAATTTAGGATATGAGGCAACAGGCGTACATGATTTAATTTTTGCAAGAAGCTTATATCTTGGACAAAATGATGGGAAAGCTGGAATAGTTCTTTTAGTGTTAGATTTGCCGGCCATTTCAAATAGAAGTATCGAGGAAATTAAAAGACGAGCATCGTCGTTAACAAGATTGCCAAAAGAGAATGTTTTTGTAAGTGTCACACATACTCACTCTGCGCCTGATATACTTGGTCTTTGGGGGAACTCTGATCCAAGTTATAAAAAACGTGTTGAAAATTTGGCCGTTACAGGAATATATAAAGCGTATCGTAATCGTAAATTTTCTAATTTATTTATTTCAAAAATATCTGGCCCAAATTATAATCGACGACTTCATCCGACAACCGATAACGATTTAGTCGTATTGGACTTTAGAAGAGTAAATACCAATGAACGTATTGGGACTTTAGTCAATTTTGCGGCCCACCCTGTAACTAATTTACAGACGAATTCTTTGATATCTGCTGATTTTTGTGGCGCCTTAGTTTCTGAGTTAGAGGAAAGTCTTGGCGGAACATCGATTTATGTAAATGGGGCAATAGGGGATGTTGAACCTTTAAAAGAGTATGTTAAGCAAGGTTTTGCAGCTCAAAAAAAATATGCAAGTTTACTTGCTGATCAAGCAATAAAAAGTATGAAAAATCAGGAATTATTGACCGGAAATAAGATTGTGGTTAGTACACAAAAATGGCAAACAGAAATTAAAAACAATCTAATGCTTGCCGCATATTTTTTGGGTCGCTTAGATCATCAGATTGATCGAACTTCAGGGTTTGCAATAGATGCCATTATTCACTCTTTTGCAATTGGAGAGATGCTTGAGGGAGTAACTGTTCCAGGTGAGGCCTTAACAAATATTGCAATTCCATTTAAAGAAAAAATGCAATCAAAGTACAAGCTGTTTTTTGGTTTAACAGATGGATTTATGGGTTACATCGTTCCTGAAAATGAGTGGCAAACTGGCCGTAATGGCAATTATGAAGAAGGTGTTTCGGTTAGTAAAATTTTTGCCACAGAAGTTGATTACTATTTGAATCAAGCTTATCAGGAGTTATAATTTTTTACTCATCAAGAAATAAATTTTTAAGTGCAGTTTGCCATGGGTAAAGCTTAACAAATTCATTTGCACGCTCATCTATCCCTGTATAGACAACCCATAATGGAGCTTTTAAATCGTTTGCAAGTACACTTTGATTTTTAAAGTCTTCTAATCGAATATCTTTAGATGATTTGATTTCAATTGCAATTTTGTTGCGAGAATTTTTTTCTACAATTAGATCGATTTCTAAATTATCTTTTGTTCTTAAAAAAGAAAATTTATACCCTTTTTTATAGTAATCGTTTAAGCGGATACATTCTAATATAAAAAAATGCTCAAAAGCTTTTCCATAGCTTGAAGTTTGAGGCCTTATCGGTAAATCAAAAGAATTTTCAATTGCACGTTTGATACCTAAATCAAAAAGATAGTACCTGCTACGTTTTGATTGTCTTTTCCGAACAGATTTTTCAAAAGGAGGTAATTCAAATAGCAAAAGAGTATCGACCATTATTTCAAAATAACGCTCTACCGCGGTTGAGTCTACACCAACATCTCTAGCAATACTTGCAAAATTATTTTCTTCACCATTTTGTTGGGCAACAACGTCGATAAAGCGCAAAAAAGGAGCAATGTTTCGAACAAGCTGCTCTTCTTTTATTTCTTCCTTAATATAGGTGTTTACATAAGTTCGTAAAAACTCTTTTTTATGCAAGTCATCTTGTAATGAAAAGATAAATGGCAAGCTCCCCCATAATAGAACTTGTTCTAGGTTGAAATCACTTGCTAGTTCATGATGAGTTAATGGATGTAAGAAATTTTGCAAGGCCCTTCCTGCAAGTAAATTAACTCCAGATCTTTTAAGTTTTCTTGCGCTAGAACCTGTAAGCGCGAATCTAAATTTTTTACGTTCGATCATCCTATGGACGACATCTAAGAGTGCAGGAATTTTTTGAATTTCATCAATTACGATTAATGTTTTTTTTGGATCGATTGATTGTATAATTTCTTCTAAAACTTTAGGATTTGTTAATAATTTTTGATAAATTTCAAAATCTAAAAGATCAATGCTCTTAAATGTTAGCTCTTTGCTCCAACTGTTTTCAAGCATCGAAAGAAGAGTACTTTTCCCCGTACCCCTTGCCCCGAAGAGAAAAAAGCTCTGTGATTTTAGTGGATTAGCTAGTCTTTTGTACATAAGTTAAAATTGTACGCCATTTTTAACTTATGTACAATCTAATTTTTTAACATTTATCTTAAAATTTCTTCAAGGGTTAGCGATGCATCGCTCTTTTCGTCTCGATATTTGATAATCATCGCACAATTTACGCAAAGCCCTAGATCCTTTGCCCATGCATTTTTACTAAGTGGTCTTGTTCCAGAGACCACAACGGCCCTTTTTGGAATTGGAGCACCTATTGGCAGTATAGTCTGATTTACACAGTCATAAACCGGAATTCCTTTTGATAGAGTTACATTTGGGGCGATAATTGCCCCCTCTTTTACAATAACTCCTTCAACAATAATTGCTCCAGCACCAATAAAAGCATTATCTTCGATGATTACAGGACGATTGCCAATCGGCTCTAAAACTCCACCAATTTGCACTCCAGCAGAAAGGTGAACATTTTTTCCAATTTGGGCACAAGAACCTACTAAAGCATGAGAGTCGATCATTGTTCCTTCGTCGACATAAGCTCCTACATTGACATACGCAGGAGGCATGATAACAACTTTTTTTGCAATATAGGCCCCATGTCTTACGGCCGATCCAAAAGGCACGACTCGAATCTCTCTTTCTACTGGAAACTTTTGTGGAGGTAGAGTGTCTTTATCTAAAAAATAATCATCGACACTTTTTAGTTTTCCAATTTTAAATGCTTCTAAAATTGCCGCTTTTATACTTGTGTCAACAATCCATTCATCATTTGAGTTTTTTACTGCGACACGAATTTTTCCAAGAGTTAAATCATTTAATATTTCTGCAAAATTAGACATGCTATTTTCCCTTCTAAAATATATTTTTCCTAAAGTTCTCAATTTCGAGGAGTTCTAGGAAGAGGGACTTTTTTATGAGGAGCTTACAATGGATGTAAGTGATCGAAATAAAAAAATCCCTCTGACAACGAAATCCAAAGGAAGTGCGAACTTTAGGCTAGTTATTTTGTGCTTTATACCACTGTCTGATTCTTTGATCAGCATTTTTTAAATTTAGCATATGCTCTGGCCTTAAATCTTCATGATGAAGTGGGGCCCGCATAATCGGTGTAGTAATAATTTTGTTTGCATGTAGCAAGCCTTTTGCCGGAACTGGATTTGATACTTGAAAAAGAGTATCGGCACACTCATCCCATAAAACTTTTCCTTCGTCTCGAAGTCCATTTTCAAGGCATTGCCTCATAAACTCATGAGTTTCAATAGGCCAAACGTTAGATGCAACAGAGACAAGACCAACACCTCCTAATTGACAAAAAGATGGAGTCATACCGTCATCACCGCTATACATTTTTGCATTAGGTGCGACGTCTTTATATTCTTTAAAGCGATCAACACTTCCAGAAGCTTCTTTTATGGCCCAAAAATTTTGATGTTGAACAAGTCTTTTGACTGCATCAAGATTAAGAGCAACACCAGAGCGAGATGGAATATTATAGAGCATACATGGAAATTTACTCTCATCCATCAGTGCTTTAAACCAATTGTATTGTCCTATCGCTCCAGGTTTTGCATAAAGTGGAGTGACTAAAAGATAAGAGTGAATTGGTTTTTTATTGCATAATTTTATCCACTCAAGTGTTTCATCGATGTTAATTCCACCAACCCCAACCATGATTGGAACTTTTTTTATTTTTTCTACGGCAAAGTTTAAAACACTTTCTCGCATTTTACTGGTTAGATTCATTCCCTCGCCAGTACTTCCTAAAATTAAAATTCCGTTTCCGGCATTTTCTTGCTCGATAAACATTTTTTCCATTGAAATAAAATCGATCTCTTGTTCGTTTTTAAATGGTGTAACAAGCGCTGTCCATAACGGGAAATTTTTTAATTCCATTTTATACCTCACCTTTTAGTTTCATTTCTATTAATTGTGAAAAGTGTATTAAACCTGGCATGAGTTTGTGATTAGATAGCATCTCAGCGGCAAAAATAGCACCCTCCGCAAAAATTTTTCGATCCAATGCCTTGTGTGTTAACTCTATCGATTCGGACTCTGTTTGGGCCATTAACGAATGTGTTCCAATAACATCACCTTCTCTTAACGAATTAATTAAAACATCATGATTTAGCCACTCTTTCCATGTAAGAGCCGTTCCGCTTGGGGCATCTTTTTTATGGACGTGGTGTGTCTCTAAAATGCTGTATTTTGCAGATGGCCGCAAAATAGAAAGCTTTGATAAATCTTTAATCATAAGTTTTACGATGTTCATACTTATGCTAAAATTTGTAGCATGAATCCATGTAGTGTTTTTTTCTTTTAGCGTCAGCTCAACTTCTGGAGAAAATTTAAATCCTGTAGAGCCTGTGACTAAAGGAATATTTGAATCAAGCAACATCGGTATATACGATAAAAATGCATCGCCAGGCAAAAATGAAATGATAATATCAAATGTTTGAAGTTTGTCTTTGGTTGGAATATTTGATCGGTTAAATATAGCAGATGGAGCAAGATTTAAAATCTCTTGAACTTTTCCACCAGTTTTTCCAGATCCTAAGAGTGCGATTTTCATTACTATCCTCGTAAATGTTTATCTAAAAGTTCTAGATTTAAAATTGCTACACCGGCCGCACCACGAACAAGATTGTGTCCTAAGGCAACAAGGCCAACGGTTTTGTCATTGTCTCCTTGCTTAAATCTACCAACATGAATTCTTAAATCAGTTGAAGTAAGATCACTTGGGCGAGGGTGTGTTGGATTGTTGTGAATTTTATATAGTTGTGGAAACTCTTTTTCTAGTTGACTAAATTTTTCAATAACTTGTTTGATGTCAACTTTGTTTTTAAAAAAGACGTGAGTCACGGCACTATGTCCATGCTTTACGGGAATTCTATTCACATGGGCCGTTACAAAAAAATTAGCAGGCGTTGTGCTCGTTCCTAAAATCTTTTTGGTTTCAGTTTCAATTTTTTCCTCTTCTTCTTTGATGTAAGGAATTGTGTCTCCTAAAATATCCAGTGAAGAGACTCCGGGATATCCAGCGCCGCTAATTGCTTGCAGTGTTACTGCCGAGATGTGATCAATTTCACCAAGCGAAAGCAGAGGATAAACTCCACCAACTAAAAATACTGTTGAGCAGTTTGGGTTAGTGACAATTTTTCCTTTAGTTTTTTGACTATCAACTAAAGAAATATGATCTCCATTGATTTCTGGAATTAATAAAGGCACATCTTTGTGCATTCTATAAGCACAAGCATTACTGACAACATGAATCCCTTTTTTTGCAAGATCCATTTCCCAAATAAGTGCAGTTTCTGAAGGAAGTGATGATAGTGCAAATTTTGTATTTACTTCATCAATGCTTTTTAGTTTCATCGCTGCAATATTTTTTGGCAAATCACTATCTTCGTGCCAGTTAACGATTTCACCATAAGTTTGACCAGTACTTTTTTCACTTGCAACAAGCTGAGTTATTTCAAACCGAGGATGGTTTTCTAAAAGACGAATAAATTTTTGTCCAACGACTCCAGTTGCTCCAAGAATTGCTACAGATTGTTTTGTCATACACGTATCCTTTTTTATATTTAATTAATTTATTGATAAAGATTCTTCAATTTTTTGACGAATAATTGCGGCATCTTTTGATATGTTTTCTAGTTTTAGTTCTAAACTATTTTTTATTTCACTTTTTAACTTCTCGTCAGGATGATTTCTTAAATTTATTAATGCGGTATATTTTGAAGCAAGTGCCACGGCAAGGCATAGCTCTAATATTACGCCTATATCGCTAATCATATTTTTAAAGTTTAAGTCGATCGAGTCTTTTAAATTTTTCATTAACAAATGACAGTTGTCTATAGTCTCTATTGCAACATCCATGGCCTTTTGCGTTCTTTTTAAAATGTCTGTATTTGTATTATTTTTTATTAAATCGTTTAAAGCATCTTCATCTTTTGTTTTTAAATCACAAAATGTCTTTTTGATTTTTAGAAAATTTACTGCAAGGGCATCGAGTCTACTAACTTGTGATTGATAAGATTTTTTAGACTTGTGAATGTTGATAATCATTAAAAAAAGACAGGAGATCATGGCACCAGTAATATTTGTAACAGAGCCTCCTGCAGGTATTACTGCATCTGATTCTAGTTGGTTTAAAAAATTATTAATAGTAGTGTTCATTATTTGCCTGTTGTTATTTGATAATTTGTATAAAGATTAACTGCATTTTTTAAACACATGGATACTGTCATTGGACCAACTCTTGGGATAAAATATTTTGTCGATTCATAGACGTCATCTTCAAAATTTTGCAAGGTAGAAAAGTTAATGCAGATCGAATCTAAATTAATCTCTTGCTTTTTTATTAGAGTAAATTTTGGATCTGGAACACCCGTGATTATTACATCTGAATTTTTTAGTGCGCTCTCTCTTGTTATGCCATTTTCTAGGATTTCATGATTTAGAAAAGTTTGTGCTCCATCGATGTCGAAAGAATGAACCGTTGCTCCTGCATGACTTAAAAGATATGCCAGAGGTCTGCCAACCACTTCGCTGCGGTTAAAAACAGAGAATGTTTTACCTTTAAGCGGTAATTTTTCATCTTTTAAATTATACACTTTTAATTCTTGTAAAATTTTTAAAATTGCTAAAGGAGTGCAGGGAAGTATCTCTTTAATTTCCTCTAAGCATTTTGCATAAGCGCAATCTCGTTTTGCATTATAAAGTTTTTTAATCCAATAAAGACCAAGCCCTTCTAGATCTTTTTTGTAGTCGATTAAGTCTTTTAAATAGGAGTCTTGTCCTGTTCCAAAAACAGGATAGTAAATCATTATTCCGTGAATATTTGGATCACTATTTGCCTCTGTTAATACTTTTTCTAATTTTGTTTTTGCAGTCTCTTTTAAAATAAAATTTATACCAACCTCTTGACATGCCTCTTTGGTATATTGAGCATAAATTTGAGATGGCCTTGAATTCGAAGCAATAAGCCCTAAAATATTAATTCTATAGTTATTTGATCTTACAAGCTCTTGTAGCTCTAATCTAACACTATGGGATAAAATTCTGGGATCTACTATATGGGGCATCTATGTAACCTTTTTTAAGGATTAAAATTACCTAATGTTATAGCCTATTGATAATTACTCTGCAATAATTCGGGCCATAGTTTTTATCTTTGTTATTGTTGCATCAGGAGGGATTTATGAGTGAAGTAGAAGTTTATATTTCTCAAAAAGAACTGTCTGATCGCCTTGATAGCTTAGCTAAAGAGATTGCAAGTGAGTTTAAAGGCGAAGAAATCGTTATGATCGGTGTTTTAAATGGTGCTTTTATCTTTTGTGCAGACTTAGTTAGAAGAATAGATCTCCCTATTAAGGTAGAATTTATTGTTGCATCATCCTATAACGGAGAAACAGATAGTTCTGGAAAATTAGATATTTTACTGGATTTAAGAAGTAGTATTGAAGGTAAAAATGTACTTCTTGTCGATGATATCGTAGATACTGGCCTAACACTTACTCATATAAAAGAGATGCTTTTAAAAAGAAATCCAAAAAAACTAAAGACTGCTGCCCTATTATTTAAGAAAGAACGAATGAAGCATCGTGTGGACTTAGATTTTTGCGGTTTTCACATCGAAGACTATTTTGTAATCGGCAATGGCCTTGATTACAAGGGTAGAATGAGAAATCTTCCATATATCGGTGTTTTCAAATAGGTATTACTTTTTGAGTAAAAACTCCAAAAAAGTATCAGCTCGATTTGCCCAATCAGATTCATTATGGCCAGAGTAATGAAAGACTCTATAGACGATTTCATCGTTTGCTTTATAACCTAGTTCTATCATTTTTGCATAAAATTTTTCACTAGCATCTTTAAAATCGACATCCATATCCTGCATGCCATGATCGATATAAAGCTTTATTGGATAGTTTGGTTTTGGATAGTCTTCTAACAGCGTTAAAAATTCATTATCAAAAATGGATGGAGGAAATGCAGGCGCTACTGCTTTTGAAAACAGATCAGCATTTGTCCATAATAGATAAGTTGAAACTAGTGCTCCCATAGAAGAGCCCATTGTGTAGGTATTATCGCGATCGCCTAAAGTTCTATAATTAGTATCAATAAATGGTTTTAAAGTATTGCGTAAAAATTCAGCGTATAGTGGACCTTTGTGTTTAAAATAGTATTCGGCCTCTCGGTCAAATGTACAATCTATTCCGACAACAATCGCTTCACTTATTACGCCTTTTGCTGCTAAATCTGTAAGTGTTTCATCGATCCCCCAATCAACGCCAAGATAACTCCTTGTTGGATCAAACATATTTTGTCCGTCATGAGCATATATTACAGGATACCTTTTTTGAGGATTTTGTTCATAGTTTTCAGGAAGCCAGACAGAAACAGTTCTATGATTTTTAAGTTCAGGTGAATAGAACTTTGTATGCATTCTTAAATCACCAGTTACACCAAGTGGTTTTAGATCTGTCCAATTAACAATGTTATGTCTAAAAAAAGTATATTCTTGTGATAGTGGGAGAAAAAAGTTCGGAAGTGCTTTTCCTAGAGGATTTGCAGCTTCTTTTGTAAAACTTCCGCGCGTAACTTTAAATTCTAACGCTTTTATTGCTTCAGGGAGAAGAATTTTTATGCCATAGCTTCTGTCGCCAAGATGTTCTAGGCGCAAGCAGTCGGCCCGCCAATAACAGTAACCAGGAAAATCTCCTGTTAGATATATAGGTTCGTTTATAGGTGTTGATATTGGGATATTGAAAACAAATTCAACAGTTTTATGCTTCATTTGAAATTCCTCTTGTGAAAAGGCCGAAACAGAATAGATTATTAGGAAAATTTTAAGCAACATCATTTTTATAAAAACCCCATCGTTCAAGGCCAAATATAATATATTGATAAACGCTCTTTTGGGATAAGTCCCACCGAATAATAACAAAAGAGTGTTTAGAATAAAAGTATTTGATGTGAAATTTATTTTTTAAAAGATGCTCTTTTTTACACGGTTTATTGTTTGTAGTTTTTAACTGAGGTAAGAGTGTACCACGTCCATTGTATAGTCCTCAAAAATAGGAGCAATTTTTGATGAAAGTTTTAAAAAGTATCACAACACTTATCTTAACGGCGCTACTCGCAACGAATCTTGTTTTTGCCACAGAATCAAAAAAGGAGCCTGAAGCAAAACTTTTTGTTTCAAGTAATGCAAAACTTTATATTGCTCAGGGACTTTTAAAGGACTCTAAGAAATGGGATGAAGCCTATGAATTAATTCGCGATGTTTTAAAAAATGATAATGATCTAAATCCTATCGTAAGATCAAAAGTTGCTGATGCTGCATCTATTATGAGATGGCATAATTGGAAAACTAAGGTGACTTCATGGTGGAACGGGACGCAATATAAAAAGCGCCCTTATATAGAAGCTCAACTTCTTTTAGCAGAGGCCTTAATGGATTCGAGAATTGAGCTAAATCAATCCAATGATAGTGAAGCACTATTTGTAGAGAAACTTTTAAAGAACTATTTTTATCCAGGCAATGCAGAAAAAGTGACGATCACTTATCCAAGTGCTTCGCTATATGCATTTAATAAGTGGGCCCTAACAAAAGAAGCGTTGGCCGAATTAAAAGTTCCAACGTCTTCTGAAGAAGATGCTCCTGCTCCGGCCGCAGTGCCACAAGGAATTCCTGGAATAAAAGCTAATGCAACAGATAGCGCACGTTTGCCTGGATTTGGGGGATTTGCAAATATTTTTCCACCAAATTTTGGAATGGGAATTTTTCCTCCAGCAGCAGTTGCCCCAAGAACTGTTGGAATTGATGGCCAAAAAAAATTGCCATTGTTACTGCAAAACCTTGTTGCATCAGACACAACAGAAGTTACGATCAATGATCACAAAGTGACGATAACAGACGAAGACAAAAGTTTGATAGGGGACTTGATTTCTGTTGAGTCTTTAGAAAGTGGCCTACAAGTTTATGAGGAAGTAAAAAAGATTGCAGATAATATTAATCTTGTAAAAACAAGAGTAACAAATCGTTATTTGCAAGAAGCAATGTTATTACAGGCTTTAGTTGAACCAGGATCTGCAATTATTGATCCACAGATGCAGGCATTTTTAAAAGGAGTTCGAATAGAGTATCAGGTTGCTCAAGTTGATATGCCAACGATTAAGGAATTATATGCATTAAACGATGCTGCCGGAGAAAAGATTGTTAAACGAGAAGGAAACAGTTTAACAATTGATCTGGCAAAACTTTATAAATTAAATAGAGATGAGACATATTCAGCTTTAAAAATACGCCTTGATCAAGTTCAAGATGAAACAGATAAAGCAATTATGTATGTAATCTCATCTATCTCAGGTGAAGATTTAATGTTTAATAAAATATTACAGCAGGCCGCTTTCTTCTTGCAAAAAGCAACAGTGGTGGAGGCAACAACCGCTAGTGCAGGAAGTGTCGCAAATGCTGCAGCAGCAACGACTGTATCTATTAATAATTCATCAAAAGTTTATGGATGGATGCTAGCTCTTTCTGCATGGGGAGAGGCCTTGGAAAAAACGATTAAGGTTGGAAAGGATATTGATCGCCTATCTAAGTTTGGAAAAAGTGTTAATTCGTTTAAACATTTAGCTGTTGCTTTAACAAAGGGCTCTGTTTCTCCTGCGGTAATTTTTCAGAAATTAGAGAAGAGTTCTTTTGTGCAAAAACTTCTTGGTTATACAATTAATAGTGAATATGTAAAATCTGGAAGATTTTTAAAAACCATGATTGCCGTTGGTCTGGCAATGGAATTAACCGTTGGGATGATTGATGCTACTAATGCAAAAACAGTAGATGATAAGTTAAAAATTCAAACAGAGATGTTTGCTAGATGTGGTGCAAGTATTTTATATTTATATCCTGCAATTGGGCAGGTCGCTGCAACTGTCGATATTATTCATCTAGTCACTGGATTCCCATTAGAAACGGCATCTCTTTTTAGAGGGGTAGGTTACGGTGCTAAAAGATATGCAATGTGGCAATACGGTTTTACTCCAACAACTTATGAAATGATTGATTTAGAGACAAAGTATAATTTACCACGAAATGATGCATTTATTTTAAAACATACGGTCAAGTTAGAAGATGCTCGTGAGATTCCTCAGCGAAAAATAAAAATGCTTGAAGAGCTTGCCGATATTTCTTTAAGTTATATGACCATGATTTATAGATCACATCGAACCTTTGCAAAATCATCGAACTATGACTATGGAGAAAAATTAGGAGAGCATATTGATGCTTATGAGTCGAATCTTAGTGCTTTTGATTCAGGACTAAAGAAATTAGATGCAATCTTAAAGCAAGTTAGTATTTTAAATTTACCAAGTATTGATAGTGATTTGGGAATAAGACCTATAAAGTAACAAAAAAAAAAGGCCTCGCGATTGCGAGGCCTTTTTTTGGAAACTGTATTATCTGGATTTAAGCAGCATGCAGTAATGCTAACATAATCGATAAAAATTTTGCTTCGTGAGAGTCTGCACGAGATGTTAAAACCACTGGGGCAGAGGCGCCAACAACGATTGCCCCACCTTTGGCCGCAGATAAAAACATCAAACATTTATAAAGGTAATTTGCCGATTCAATATCGTTACATAAAATAATATCAGCTTTTCCTGCAACAGGACTTTTAATCTTTTTGATGCGAGCACTCTCTTCACTTACTGCATTATCAAGACCAAATGGCCCATCAACAACACAACCTGTAATTTGACCACGATCATTCATTTTTGCTAAAAGAGCAGCGTCTGTTGTTGCAGGCATTGCATCTGCATTTACTTTTTCAACAGCAGCACAGCAAGCAACAAGTGGAGTTGAAACACCTAAAGAGTGGGCAACTGAAACAGAGTTATTAATAATTTTTACTTTTTGATCGAGTGTCGGTGCAATATTAATTGCAGCGTCGGTTACAAGTAGTAATTTATTATAAGTTTTAAGCTCAGCAACTACAACATGTGATAAAAGATTGCCTTTATTTAAACCTTTCTCTTTGTTTAAAATTGCTTTCATAAATTTTGAAGTATCAAGAAGCCCTTTCATTAAAACTTGGGCCTTACCTTCTCTAATTAAACCACAGCTTATTTCTGCTGCTTTTGCATGATCTGGCTCATTGATTATTTCCATTCCATCTAAAGAGATGTTGTGTTTTTTTGCAATTTCTCTAATTGATGTTTCATTTCCTGTTAAAATTGCACTCGTAAGACCTGCATCTTGTGCTTGTCTAACGGCCGCAAGAACTTCTTCGTCATCGGCCACTGCAACAACTAATTTTTTTCCACCCTTAAAACTTTTTAATTTTTCTTCGATTTGTGTGAAACTTGTAAGCATACAAACTCCTAATTAGTAGTAATAAATATAATTAACGATCAAATATGATTTGAACTAAAGTTTTATCGGATGTTTTTATAAAATTTATTACTTTTTTGTACTATTTAACAAGAAAAAAAGATTAAAAGATTAAAATTATAAAACTAAAGTACTTTGGTTAGATTATTCCCCTCATCAACCAAAACAACGATTGGTTTATGATCTTTGGCCTTTGATTCTTCAATTTGACAATATGCAACCAAAATAACTTTATCGCTAGGTTGTACGAGCCTTGCCGCTGCACCATTAAGACAAATTTCTCTTGGTTTGCCTTCTATAATATAAGTAGAAAAGCGCTCTCCATTATTTATATTATAGATGTCGACCTTTTCGTTTAGGTGTAGTTTGGCGGCCTCCCTTAGTTTAGAGCAAATTGAGATTGAGCCTTCATAGTTTAAATCGGCACCTGTAACTGTTGCTCGATGAATTTTTCCTTTTAGCATTGTAAGTAGCATATAGATAACCTCTATAAAAAATTATGAGTTCATAAGTAGTGATTGATGGATACCTGACAAAACAAGATCAGGAACCACTTCGTCAAAGACTTTATAGTCGGCAAACATGCCAGAAAATCCTCCAGTGCCTAATACTAGAGATTTTTCATCTCCAAAGCACTCTTCGTTAAGCCTTGCACTTAATTCTTTAATCATCCCGATGTTGCCAAAAAAAAGTCCAGATTGAATACACTCTGTTGTTGATCTTCCACATGCACTACTTGGACGAATAATTTCAACACTTGGAAGTCTTGCTGTTTTACTCTCAAGTGCTTCCATTGAAATTTTCATCCCAGCAACAATTGCTCCTCCTAGGTATTCTTTTTCTTTTGATACAGCACAAAAAGTCATTGCAGTTCCTGTATCGATAATAATTAAATTTCTATTTGGGTAGCGATGAATTCCTGCGACACAGTTTGCTATCCTATCAGCACCAAGCTCTAAAGGATTTCGATACTTTATTTTAAGTCCAGAACGAACCCCAGGCCCTAGCATAAATGGAGTAATGTCAAAATACCTAATACAAGCACTTCTTAAAGAGTATACAATATCAGGCACAACTGAGCATATCGCAATTCTACTTACTTTATCTGGATCAACATCATTTTCTCGAAGTACTTGCCTAAGAAACATTCCTAGCTCATCAGATGATGCTTCTGTTGTAGATCTTTTACGAAATTGAAATTTAAGTTTTCCCGCTTCATAAAGCCCACCATAAATTTGGCCATTGCCGACATCTAAACATAAAATCATAAACTAGTCCTTGTAAGTTCCACAATATTAACTAAGGTTATTGAGAGCGCATTTTTGGTTTTAAGGTTTATTGCCTTTTGTAACTTATTTTTTGGATTGGCGCAAAAGAGCGTTGTGATGTGATTTTTTTTTGTAATCTTTGAAAGGTCATTGTGTACCACAATATCAACACCTCCGACTTTAAACATTTGTTGTACTGCGAGTTTTGTTTGTGCCTCATTTGCTTTGCTTGTTAGCTTAAAGCCAATTACAAGTGGATCGTTCTTGGCGTATTTTTTTATTCTAGAGATAATTTTAAAATTCTTTTTTAATACCAAAGTAATCTCTTTGTTTTTTGATGAAATCTTTGTCTCTTTTTTTAAATCTAGTTTTTTGTCATTAATTATTACGTTTTTTAAGGAGTAGTCGCTAATTGCTGCACACTGGATTACTGCTGTAAAATTATGTTCTTTGCATAATAAGCGAATTTTTTCATTTAAATCTTTATGGCCTTTAAAATTGATCAGTGTTGCATTCTTTGGGTAAAGAGAGTCTATTCCATGTAGAAAAAATACTTGGTAATTATTTTTTATGAATTTTTCTGCAATTTTTTTGGCGGTTGCTCCAGTGCTTATATTTCCAATATATCGGACATCGTCGATATATTCTCTTGTTCCGCCAGCTGTAATTAATATTTTTTTCATTTAAAATAACTCTCTATTTTTTTAAAAATAATTTCAGGATCAATCAATCTTCCCTTGCCGATAGTGTTGCAAGCAAGACGACCTTCCTCGGTATCAAAAATAAATGCACCAAGATTTTCTAGTTTTTTTAGAGACTCTTGAGTCGCTTGATGTTCAAACATGTTTGAATTCATCGCAGGAGCAATTAAAAACGGTTTTTTGAAATTATTGGCCAGATAAATGCCTCCAATCAAGGAGTTTGCAAGACCTGCGGCAAGAGCACTAATTGTGTTGGCACTAGCAGGGGCCAGTAAAATTAGATCGGCCCAGACAGGAAGAGTTATGTGTGCTTTTGACTTTCCCTCTTCAAACATTGAGGTCATAACAGGTCTATCTGTTAATCCTTCAAATGTAGCGTTACCAACAAATTTTAACGCAGCATCGGTTGCAACACACTGGACTTCATAATTAGATTGCATAAGTTTTGAAATTAAATAGCAGATCTTGTAGCAAGATATTGATCCAGTTAGCATAACTAAAATTTTTTTCTTAGGATTTGATGTCGACATTATCTATCAGCCTTGTTGAGGTTAGTATTACAGCTCCAAAACGGCGATTAAAATGCTCTTCAACATAATCGACGATAAAGCCGCTATCTTGTAGTTCTTTTTTTATTGTTAAAATAGGTAAATCTTTTTTTAAGATAGCATTAAAAAGTGGGGCCTTTTTTCTATCTTGATCAGATAAAAGTCTATTTCTTGAACTCATCGCAAGGCCATCAGGCTCTCGTATAATCGGACAGGCAATGATATTAGTATCAATAAAAAAGGCCTCAACCATCTCTTTGATTAAAAGATACTGTTGATAATCTTTTTCACCAAAAAAAGCATAGTCGGCCTTGGCAATGTTTAGAAGTTTTAAGACAACGGTTAAAACACCATCAAAATGTCCAGGCCGATGTGCTCCACATAATATTTTACTCAGTTTTGATTCTAAAACCTTATATCTATAATCATCTTTATAAATCTCGCTATATTCTGGATATAGCAAAAAATCGGTTCCAACTTCTGTTAGCATTTTTAAATCATTATCGAATGTTTTTGGGTATTTTTGTAAATCTGTAGGATCATTAAATTGAGTCGGATTTATAAAAATGCTGGCCAAAGTATACTGGCACTTTTTTTTACTCTCTTTAATTAAGGAAATATGGCCTTGGTGAAGTGCTCCCATTGTGGGAACAAATCCAAGTTGTCCATTTAGATTTTTTCTAAAATTAATCCAGTCAGATATTTTTGTAAAAACTTGTGTCATTTTAATAACTCTCTTTTAAAGACGGAAAAAAAGACTTTTTTACTTCGAGATCGTATTGATTTAATGCTTGTATTGTAGCTTCTGAACCATTGAGATATTTTTTTAAAAACTTAGGATTAAAATCATGATTGAACCCAAGCATATCTTGTAAAACAAGCACCTGACCATCGGTATCAGGGCCTGCACCAATTCCAATTGTGGGAATTTTTAAAGATTTGGATATATCTTTTGCTAACTCTTTAGGCATACATTCTAAAACTATTGCAAAAACTCCAAGTTTTTCTAGTGCAAAAGCTTCATCTAAGACTCGTTTATGATCTTCTTTGTTTTTTCCTTGGACTATATGGCCACCTAATTGATGCACTGATTGTGGAGTTAAACCAAGATGGCCCATAACAGGGATACCTGATTCCACAAGATGAGAGATGATTTTTTCATGGCCTTTAATACCTTCTATCTTAACGGCATTTGCTCCACTTTTTAAAAGTTCTCCTGCCGCACTAGTAGCATATTTTAGACCTTTTCTTACTGATAAAAACGGCATGTCCGAAACGATAAATTGTTTGGGATTTGCTCTTGTGACTGCACTTGTATGTAAGCTCATCATCGAAACAGTTGCAGGAATTGTTGACTCATGTCCATGAACGACCATTGCAACGCTATCTCCAATTAAAATGGTATCGATACTACTTTGTGCAATTATCTTTGCAAATGTTGCATCATAGCAAGTAACCATTGTTATTTTTTTTTGTTCTTGTTTGTACTTTTGAAACTGGTTGATATTTGTGATCATGTTTTTATGCCTTTGAGTTTTATAAATGCTTTATATATCAGGTCGAGAGGATCATTTTGTCTTTTAAGTGCTTCTAAATTTTTTTTAATAGTAACAAAATCTTTTCTGGCCAAAGGGCCACCGAAAAAATCAAGATCACTTTTAAGGTTTAGGTAAATAGATTGCAAATATGGTAGTAGCATTTTTTTATCTATAGATAAATTTTTACCAAAAGATTTGCTCGCTTGATTCCATAAAAGGCAAGTAAAGTTTCCTGCAATAACGGCAAGTGCATGATAGTAACTTCTATCAGAGTCTTTAATTTTGATAAAAGGATTTTTAAATTTTGGAAAAATTTGTACAAATAATTTTTTACTTACATTTCCAGAAAATGGAATTGATTGATATGTTTTTAAATCAAGTTTTATACTCTTTTTAAAGCTAAAAAGGGGATGCAGGGCAATTACGTTTGGCAAAGATACTGTTCCAGAAAAGTGTACAAGAATTTGCCTTGGGTGCCAGTTTGTCGTTACACTACAAAGCGCTTTATCACTTGTTGCAAATAAAATGGTTTCACAGTTTTTTAATACTTCTTGAGGTGTGCGTTTATTTGGTCTTTTATAGGACTTAAAATCAATATTTAAAAGTTTTAGGTATCTTTTTAGATTAGATGCTAAATTGCCATTTCCAATAATTCCATAGGGAACGAAAAAAGAATTTTTTTTGGGTACCTGTCTCATCGATCAAGTCCTTTACGATTCAAGATTTTAGGTCATTTACTGCGAAAAACTTCTGGTCAACACTCACTGCGGCGTACTGCGTACGTACGCCTCGCTCGGTTGCCATCGTTTTTCTTGTATCTAACCTAAACTTTTGAATCGTACATTATAGTTTACGATTCAATATTTTAGGTTAACACTGGTCACCGTTATTTTTTGTATAATCGATGCCATAATTTCTTTTGTGCAAGAATTTACATGCAAAAAAAATATTTGGCAATGATTACATAAGCTCTACTGTAGAAATTTCTCCATTATTTATAAGTAGCATCTTTAGAGCTGACAAAAAGTTTTCAAATTCATCAATATTTTTATAGTTTGAGAGCTCTTTTGCTACATTATGCGCTAACTCATTTACTGTTTTGGTGTTTAAAAATTCTTGTATTGGTGCATGTTTTAATAAAGTATCAACAAAAGCTTCTTCTGCAAGATCTTTTGGCGCAAAAATTAGTGTTTTAAAGTTTTGGAATGACATATTTTTGATATAAGGAGTATCTGTTGTTGAGGTAAAGTACTTATATAGTTTTGTCGCAAAATCATCTTGGAATTGATTATATTTTCTTAGCAAATCTGCCGAACTGTTTGTCGATGTCTTTGTTGTTGCCGCTTTTAAACTTTGGTCAAACGATTTTAAATAAAAAGAAGAACTTTTCGCACTTACTAAAGTCGAAAGACCAAGCTTTGCATGTGCCATGTTTTTGTACGACTCATATACAAGTCTTGCTCTTGCATTAAAGAACTTTCTTAAAATAATCCCATCGGCAAGATCACCGACAACTGGTAGTCTGGCACCAAAGAGAGGTCCTCCCAGATGTGGGCCACCTTGAAGTAAAACCACAAACGGTAGTTCGCGTTTTCTCATTGGTACATTTATAAAAAATTCAGTTAAATCATCTAAATTATTTTTTAAGTAAACCTCTAAACTCTCTTTGCTTGCAATGTTTTTTGCTAGATTAGAAATTAATTTAGAGATACGTTGCTCATTTTTTGCTAAATGCTCAACTCTTAATTTTCTAATGCCATTATAGATTGAACCAATTAGCGGAATATTTGCAATAAATCCTTGCTGGTTGTTTATTTGATTCATGGTTTTAATTGCATTTTCCATTTTTGTGCCGGAATAGCTTTTTAAAAGATTAAGAAGTGTGTGTTGATTTTTTGCAAAATATCGATCTAAAACTTCAACAGTATGTTTATCGATTGATGCAAGAGGTGCCCTTATTGCCACAGGACTAAGCATCTCTTTTGCTAAAAGCTTAAAGTTTGCACTAAAGAATTTTGAAAAGGATTTTGTAAGTTCGCTTAACCCAATTTCTCCCTTATAAAATAGTTGTAAATTTTTTATTGGCCTACTTACTCTGTTTGAGATTTTAAATTTGTTATATAATGAATCAAAGCCTAAAACATGTTTTGCAAGCTTTACATCTGCCTCTGCAATTGCTTGTTTGGCAATTTCTTTAAAAGCAGTTTTACTAGTTCCTTTTATTACGGCCTTACCTGATTCTATTGCAAGTTTTCCAGAAACTCCAACACCTCTAGATATTACGCCAACAAGAGGTAATGTATTTAAAGCTTCAAAATTTGTCCAAAACCAACTACGCTCCATTTCGTAAGCACTCTCACTAGAAGCAAGTCCTAATTTTGTTAATTCTAAAATATCTTGATGATCACCATCATGAGATAGTTTTCTTTTTAGCTCTCTTTCAAACATTGTCACTTGTAGTGCCGTTGTTCCAATTGCACTTGCAAATAGAGCAGCACTCACAGGAAGGCACATTCCGCCTGAAACAAGAGTACAAGCTCCAGCAGTTAAAGAGGTACTTACAAGTAAGGCCATTTGACCAAGCCCAAGTTTTATATCTGTCCACTCTTCTGGAGATAGAGAGTTGACTTGATCTAAAACTGCTTGTGGTACTTGTGGCAAACCTGCTAGTTCTAAAATTTTATTTTGAGCAATGCTTGTTGCATAAAACATCTTTTTAAAGCTTTGGTGATCATTGACTTTTAAAGAGCACAGCTTTTGTAATTCTTGATTTAGTGCAGTTCTTCTTTTGTAGGCCGCATTTTGAATAACATTTGTATATAGTGCTTTTTTGTAATCTTGATCTAAAGAAAACAAGTTATGCTTTACATCTGTTGCTAAAAGATCAGGAAATTGAAGCAATAGATCTTTTAAAATCTCTTGTTGTTTTTTTAAATTATTTTTTTGTTTATAAATATCTAACAAGAAAGTACTTTGTTTGGCCGTATCCGATGAGGCAACCTCATCTATTGCTTGCTGATTCTTTTGTGTTCTAATTCCTGATAGTTTATTTAACTCATCGCTTGCTCTTTTTTGATCTAAGAAAGTTTGAAATGCTATATTCTGAATGTGTTCATAGGCCGTTTTATTTTCTAGTTCAATGGAAAAAAGATTGCTGTTTTGTTCGTTCTTATTTGAAACTATATTTTCAAAAAGATACATTTTCTCATCATAAGATAGAATTTTATCTCCCATAAAAGGTTGAAGTGGAGATGTTATTTTTAAAGGAGCAAGGGCCTGATCTAAAAATTTAAGTCTACCATCGATATAATCTCTGAGTATTTTAGAGTCTAAATTAATCTCTTTGTTTCTTGCCTGAAATTTTAACTCATCTCTTTTTATAAGATAACTAAGTCTTAATCTGGCCCATGGATTTAGAGCGCTCATCTGATCGAGTAAAAATGAATATTCGTTGGTAATTGCAGAAGGCAAATAATTTGTATTATCTCTTAAACTTTTCCATAAGAATGCTAGCAGTGGATAATTTTTATTAAGATCTGTAGAGTTATCTCTTAAAAGAGGTAGTAGCGTTGATTGTTTATCAATACTGCTTAATGCTTTTTGTAGATTCAAAACAAGTTCTTGAGGTGTTGGGTTTTTAAATAAGCTTAAAAACCAAGAACTGTTTTCTTTATCAAGTGAGCAGATTGGTGCTGTTTTGGTAAGAGTACAAATTTGAGATAATTTATTTGGTAAATCAAATTTTTTATCGTTAAGCGATTTATTTATTGCCTCTTTTAAAAGAAGAATACTCCAGTTTCTCCAAACATCGTTTGAATAAAGAGCAGGGAAGTCGATTTTTATTATATTTTGTTGTAACTCTTTTTTTAAGGCCTCAGAAATTAACTCTTCATAATGCAAGGCCCCAGATGCCTGCATCTTTTTACTTAAAGCAGTAGACAGATTTTGAACTGTTGGATCAATTTCGATATCTTCACCTTGATTGCGAATAATAATCGGTCTTTCTGGATTTGGAACTTGTAAAATTTCTTTGATAGTATTGGCGATGTCAAATACTTGGTAGCGGTGAGAGCGCACTCCAAACTCTTTTTGATCTATTTGTGCCTGGTTTTGTAAAACTTCAGAAATTTGTCCACTTTTTAAATTTATAACTTGTTCAAAATTTGTTTGATCATCAATTGCCGGGCCTAAAAATTGATCGACTCCATTTTCTATTGCAAATTTTGCAAAGCGATACTGTTCAAATGGAGTTGTTGCGGCAAAGTTATCATGAGTTGGATCTTTGTCTATATTTTCTAGAGCATACTGCGCATAATCATTGTTTAAGTAATTAGAGGTTAGTCCGTTTTGAACTAAAATGTTTTCAATAATAATCTCATTTGTAAGATCGTTATTTTTCTTAAATGATATTGTACTTGGAAGTCCTATTTTAAAATCTTTTTGACAGCTGTTTGGAATTTTTATTTTAGCGTCCTCATGTCCTAAAATGATATCACTGAAATGAATTTGAGAAATTATCATTTGAATCGTATGAAGTTTTAATGCGCTAAGATAGTTTTTTTTGCTTGGAGCTTTTGCCAAAATTATTAAATCTCTAGCAAGAACGGTTTCTTGATCAAACATCAGAGAACTATTGTTATTCGATGTTTCAATGATTTTTAGATTGTATGGATCAACCATCGGATTTGGGCCTAACACAATTTTCGCCCGCATAATACCAGTTTCTTCACTTTCATCTTGTGGGATGATACTTGTTGGAAAGTTAATGTAAAAACTTTGAATTACTTTTTCTTGATCTAAGTTTTTTTGATAATTTGAAATGATTGTAAGAATATTTCGAATAGGTATTATAACCTGAGAGTAGTAAGTTGTTAAAAGTTGCAATTTTAAGCTATCTACACCGTTTGCAGAAATTGTTGCTTGAACTTTTTCCTTTAAGATTTGTGCTTGATTTAAAATAGAAAAGATCTCTTTAAATTCTAGCTTATCTTCTATACCATTTTTTTCAGCATCAAGAATTTTAAAAATCGTATTGTCAAATAGACCTGGAATTTTTGTTACTTTGCAGCTATCTTCTGCTATTGTTTGATTTTCGTAAGAGACAAATAGCGGGTCAAGAGGAGTGTTTATTTCTGCACTTATTAAGTCGTTGAGTTGTGCAGTGCTGCTTTTAACGGTGTTTGCTTCATAAACATATTTAAATTCTTCTTTGCTTTTAGCGCTACACTCTATTTCTTGGCCCATAACAAGAGCTTGAAACTCGTCTAACTGCTTTTGAAGTTTGGTGTCAATTGAGGCAATAGATCGAGAGCTTGTTTTGGGTGTATATGCAAATACAGATTCAACACCAAAATTGGCAATGATAAAGATGGTGATGAATTTTTTTAGAAGCTGTATTTTATACATTTCTATCCCTTATAAAAAATATAACTCTTTATATGAGTTGCAATAAAAATGCCACGTTAGTATCTTTGCAACCTACAAAAAATATAGGCATTTTAGATACTTAAAAAAAGGTTGATGAGTTTGACTGTTTTTTAAAAAAACAGGTGTCTATTCTTTAGACAATATGTAAAAAATATTTGGCCTTGGGCCGAACTGATCCAATAATTTCTGCATGCATGTAGCCTGCCTGATGTAACTTTATAAGCATCTGATCTGCACTTTCTAAAGAGGCAGAAATAAGCAGCCCTCCAGATGTCTGAGCATCGCAAAGAAGCATCTTTGTTGAATAGGAAATATTTTTCTCAATAAGAATGTGATCTGAAACATATTTTAAATTTCTAAACGCGGCGCCAGGAATACAACCTAATTCAGCAAGTTGGTATGCGTTTGGAAAAAAATTAATTTTGTCAGCATGTATTTCTAGCTCGACATTGCTTGCCTTTGCCATTTTTAAAGCATGTCCTAAAAGACCAAAACCAGTTATATCGGTAGCACTTTTAACTTTATACTTTCGCATGATACTGGCACCTTTGTTGTTTAGTTGCTTCATCGATGCAATAGCATTTTGATAATCATCATCACTTACTTCGTTTAGTTTTTTTCCGGCAAGAATAACTCCTGTTCCAATTTGCTTTGTATAAATTAAAACATCACCAACTTTTGCGGCACTGTTGGTGGTGATTTCATCTTGATTGGCAATCCCAGAGACAGCTAGTCCATATTTTGGAATTTGATCCTCAATTGTATGGCCACCACATAAAACGGTTTCAGCTTCTTTAATTTTATCTGCCCCTCCTTGCAATATTTGTTGCAAAATAGATACATCAAGAGATTTTGGAAACATGACAAGATTCATCGCAAGAAAAGGGGTCCCACCCATTGCATATACATCGCTTAGAGCATTTGCCGCAGCGATTTGGCCAAAGTCATAAGGGTCCGAACACATCGGAGGGAAAAAATCTGTGGTATAAATTAAAGCTTGATTATTGTCTAATTTCCAAACAGCAGCATCATCATGAGTCTCTGTTCCCACCATTAGATTACTGGTTTTATAAAAAGGTAGGTCATTTACAATTTTATCTAAAAGATCTGGGGGGAGTTTTGCAGAGCATCCACCTTGCTCTACCAGTTTCATTAAATCAATACTCATTTTTTTCCTCGATTATACAATTTGCGATAACGATACCATTTGTGTTTAAAATTTTTTCTGCATAGATTTTTGTCTCTTTTTTTATTCTAATGGACATTCCACATTCAGAACTAATATTTCTTGGTGTTGGAATAATTTCAAGTTCAATCAACTCTTGTTTTAGAAGTTTTTCTGCTAAAATAACATCTCTGGTATTTTTAAAAACAAGGATCATTAAATTTCCTCTTTTAAGAGTGTGTCAATTGCATGATAGAGATAATCCAAATCATCTTTTGTATGATACGGGGAAATTGAGAAGCGGACACTTCCATCAGGAAAGCTATTTAGTCCTTGATGTGCTAAAGGAGCACAGTGAAGGCCAATTCGTGTTTCAATTTTAAACTTCTCATATAACTTACTGCCAAAAGAGGAAGCATTCATTCTTTTTGAATTAATTGAAAAAAGCTCTCCCTGATTTTCATTAGAAGGTGAGCAGTATGTGATATACTCTGGATGATTCTTGATTTTTTCTAGTAAATTAAAAAAATCATCCGACGTGTGTCTCTTTTTAGGGTAGTTTTTTAGAGCGGCAAGAAGCCCTATTATACCAACAATATTTGGAGTGCCTGCTTCAAATTTATCAGGTAACTCCTGTGGCATCTCAAAACTTTTAGAATTAGAGCCTGTGCCGCCATCGTTAAGCGGCCGAATCGAATCTTTGTCTTTTATATAGAGTCCGCCAATACCAGTTGGCCCTAAAAGAGATTTATGTCCAGTAAATGCCATAAAGTCTGGATTTAGTTTTTGTACATCTATCTCTATTTGACCAATAGATTGTGCCGCATCAATTAAAAATAAAGAATTTGAAAATCTTTCTTTGATCTTTGTAATAGGAAGAATGATTCCACTTACATTGCTCATGTGATTTATAACGACAAGTTTAGGAACGATCCCTTTTGGTATATGCTCTAAATTAATAGTTCCGTTACAATTTAGAGGAATTATTTTAATGTTTGCACCTGCCGCAGTTAGTGCCCTTGTAACAGCGTTATGTTCAAAAGGGGAAATTAAAACTATTTCATTTTTTAATTGCATGCCTTTTATTACGGTGTTGATTGCTGTTGTTGCATTGAAGGTAAAGCAAAGATGAGACGGGTTCGAAATATTTAGTCTTTTTGCAATTTCATCTCGACACTCTTCTACTTTTTGAGAGGTTTGAAATGCTCTTTTATGAAAACTGCGAGAGTAAGTTCCACCATCAATATTTAAATATTTTACAATCTCTTCACTAACTTCAACAGGCTTGGGAAAACTTGTTGCGGCATTATCAAAATAAAGATTCTGTGTCATTAGTAAGGCCCTATCACTTTATCACTAGCACTCATCGTTTCTAATATTGTATACATATTTGAAATTTTGCCGACGCGGAGTTGTTCTTTTTTTTGATAAAAATCAAGACATGTTCCACAAACTAAAATATTTATACTTAATGCTTCAAGTTCTTTGAGTGCCTTTAAAACAGGAGATGAGCTAAGTGTTAAAAAAATACCACTTGCATAGAAAATGATATTTTGAGGGCGTGGAGAAATTTCTTTTATGGTATTTACAAAACCTTGAATTAAAAGTTTGGTTAAGTCTTGATCTCCTTCACCCATATAGTCTTTTGAAATTACAATGGTTAATTTCTTGTGCTCTGTTTGTTGATTTGGAATTTTGCAGTAGCTTAAAGCATCATTGTTTATTAGATCTTCACTACTTTTGTTGATATGGATAAAAAAGTTTTTATTTTCTTTGGTAACTGTAGGGGAGTAGTTATTATCTTTTAAAAATGTTTCAATATTTTCTTTTGCTGTTTCATTATCAACAACGATAACTAACTCTTCTCCCAAAGAAATCGCCGCCAACGCCTTTTTTGTCATAATAAGTGGTTTCGGGCATAACTCCCCTTTGGCATCTACAATTTTTTTACTCATAAAACCTCTTTTTTATCTTTTAAAAAATTAATAAGTAGTTGTGCGTTTTCGATAGAAGAACGAGAAGAAATATCAAAATCTATAATTAAATAAGAATCTCTTTTTTTTAGACCAAAGGAGTACGTCTTATCATAGTAATCAAGAGCAATACTTGCAGCAGTTGCATGGTCTTGTTTGTTAAGAGCTAAAATGGCATTTTTTGTGGCCAATCCTCCAAGTCTTTTGTTTATTTTATCAAACGATTCTTCTAGACTTTTTATCGGAAATTTTTTGTAGTTTTCAACGAGATTTATAACTCTAAGTTCTCTTGAAAGATTTAATTTTATAACTTTGGTTGTTCTGATTTGATCATAAAGAGCAGGGGGAAGTTGAATTTTTCCGATATTGCGACTTTCATCTTCAATAAGTGTTATTTTTTTTTCATCAAGAGATAAAATTTTTGTCGATAGATCGTTTTCAAACTGCTCTTGGGTTGGTTGCTTTGACAGCAGTCCTCCAAAAGCAGATCCCATATGATTTGCCAGGTTCTCAAGATCAATTGTTTGAACGCCTTGAATGTGTAGCTCTTTTAAAATTTCAGTTTTATTAGATCCAGTCATTCCCCCAAGGACAATATAGTTTAATTTTTTTGCAAAAGAAGAGAGAACAAAATTTCTATATTTTTTGTAACCACCTTTTAAAAGATAAACATGAATGCCTAACATGCTTAAAAGCCATGCCATAGAAGAGCTTCTCATTCCTCCTCGAAAGCAATATAAAAGAATCTCTTTTTTTTGAGTATGTGCTTGAACTTGCTCTATAAAGGAGCGCATCTTTGGGCCAACATACTCAAGACCTTTAAGTATTGCTTCTTGTCGCCCCACCTGTTTATAAATTGTTCCAACAATAGCTCTTTCTTCATCTGAAAAAAGAGGTAAACTAATTGCGCTACTCATGTGTCCTTGTAAAAACTCTTTAGGTGCTCGAACATCAAAGACTGGCAGCTCTTGGGCCTTTATTAAAAAATTATTTACATCTAGTTGAGTTATCATCTTTTGTTTTTTTAAACGACCACAGTTTATATAAAGAATAATGTGCCTGACTAGAATACTCCGGCAAAAGGCTTTTTTAAAGTTTTATTTTTTTTAGTCGATAAGCCTGATGATTAGTTGTACTAATTTTTTGGAGTATTTTATGTTTTTAAGAACACTACTTGTTTTTATGATTAGCTTAAATATGACAATTTATCCTGTCTATGCCGATAGTTTGTGGGCCCCAAATGGTAGCGATCAGGTTGTTGATTTGAGTCAGAATTTACTAAGTGGTATTTATACTTTAAATAAGCGCACTAGTTGGGATGAAACAGCACAGATGTTTCGCCAGCACTTTAAAAAGAGTGAATTTTTAACAGCTATGTTTGAGATTTTTCCTTGGCAGTCTGAAGATGATAAACGTTTCTATAAAGAGCTCGAAACAAAAATTATTAGTAGTAATTTAGAGGTAGAATTTGATCGTAAAAACAAAAAGATCACTCTAAAAGAGGGTGAAAAAGAGTTAACAATCTCAAAAGATAAAGACGGAACGCTATTTATTAATTCTAAAAAGATGGAGTTTGATTTTACAAAGTATAGTAATGCAAAAGATTTTTTTACTTATTACGATCGATTTTTACAAGGTCTTTTAAAAGATAGGATGTCGCTACTATCTATTATAATTCCTCAGGCGCATGCAGTGCTCTTTCTTGGGTTGGGCGCAGGAGCATTAGTTTTTAGTGCGGCATACTCCTATGCAACATATTTTGGGGATCATAAAACAAATTTGGGAAAAAACATTGATACGTGCTTTAGCTCTATTGATCGGATGGGAGAACAAAAAAAGTATGAACAAGAAAAACTTTTATATGAGAAGCAAAAACAGCAAAGAGAGGTTGAGGATCAAAAATTAGAAGTTTTACAAAAATGGGTTGATAAGAACTGTCGAGAGACAAAAGATTTGGGATTTGATCCATTTCGCTGGAAGCTTAGTAGGTGCGTAGAAGAAGCGGCACAAAAATTATTGGCACAAAAAGAGAGCAAGTGTCAATTATCTTATGAAGATGATAAAGTGTTAGATGCTATACGTAGTGTCGGAAGTAAATTTTTGGATAGAGATGAAAGTGCAGGTTACTTTTTTGATGATCGTCGTCACGCCCCAAGCGTTAATCAAAAATAACAAAGCAAAATTCTTGGTCATTATTTTTTTATAACCTAATTCTTTTAATAAAGATTTTATAAAAAACTCCGAATAGTTATTTATGAAAATCACAATTTATATTTTAAATTTAGTCCTATTTTTAACTATTTTATCTGGGTGTATTTCTCAAAAATCAGATAAAAGTGCTGCTTGTGCTGAGGATCAAGTCTTTGATTCTGTCTCTAGAAGTTGTGTGCAGGCAAGAATTTTTAATTCAGCAGCAACACCGTCGCTTAATGCAATTACGATTTTAGAAGATAGCATCAATAATTCTTTTGAACTTTCATACACATCATCAAAAGGACAAAATGCAATAGGGTGCCAAGTTTTACTTGTTGATTCGAATTTAAAGTTTGCCGATCCTTTAGGAAACAGTACAAAGTGTTCATGTCAGGCCGGGGTATGTCGCGCAAACATCGTAAGCCTTCCTCTTAATTTTAACGGAGCAAGTTATTTTAGCTATACAATTACAGATGAACTTGGAGTGTCTAATGCTAAGAGAGTCACTGTTAATGTTACACCTGTAAACGATGCGCCAACGTGTCATGCTGATATTCCTATAACAACAGCTGAAGATACACCCACCTCAAGTATCTTGACCACTTGTACTGATATAGATGGGGATTTTTTGAACTATGAAATTATTACTCCTCAAGCACAAGACGCGAGTGTTGATATAAATGAGATATTAGGAACGTTTGTTTATACTCCCAAAGAAAATTTTCCATTTGCCGATCCAAGTGGCACTGATTCATTTGCTTTTCGAGCATGTGATACGGGAGTGCCAAGAAAGTGTTCAGACGACGGGGCGGCAAGTCCAACAGAAGTGACCGTTACGGTTACTCAAGTTTGGGATGCTCCACAAGGTACGCTTTCTAATTGGACCTTTGCAGAGGGGGCCGGTCCTTATACCAAAGAAATTGTTTATACCGATGGCGATGGGCATGATGCTGATTCTTGCGCAATAACAAAAATTGATGATGATTTAAAAGGGGGGGCAGCAGCAGCATGTGCGTGTGACCCTGGAACTTGTAAAATTACACTAACTCCAAATCCCGACTTCTTTGGATCTGCTAATTTTTCATATACGATGACTGACGGTGAAGGTGCTGTATCGGTGGCAAAAGAAGTTACCGTGACAGTCACCTCTGTTAATGATGCTCCGACGTTTGTAGAAAATGCACTATCTTTAACTTGTACAGAAGATGTTGTCTGCGAAGTATTATTTGATAAAGTGAATGCCGGTAATTCTGGAGATACTTTAGAAAATGCTCAGACAGTTTCGGCGAAGGTTGTAATTCCTGATACATCGAGTACTAAAATTGATAGTATTAAGATATATTATAATGATGTTGAACTTGGAAATAGTAGTGATGGCAATTACCATGAAATAGGAGTTGCATCGAGTATTAATCCTAGTAAGTTTAAATTGAAGGTTACACCTGTGGCCGAGTTTTCTGGGGCCGCAGATATTGAATTATATTTAAAAGATAGCGATGGTGCCATAACGGACGCAGACGATGCTACTATTTCTTTAAATTTTACGGAAGTAAATGATCCCCCAGTTATAACGGCTGATGCTACTTACTCAATGAATCAAGGTGGCGATATTGTTATTCCGATAACAGTTGATGAGGGTGGAGGAGCTGGAGAGGATGGGCAAGAATTAACTATAAAAATTGAATCAAATAACCATGCACTACTTCCAGAATCAACCAGTAATATAGAGATATATTATGATGTCACACAAGATGATGTCATATATGCTTCTAAAAAATTAGGCTATATTAATGGTCCTTTGGGAGATGGGGCATTGGACGCTTCGGCCAAAAAAGTTTATTTGCGGCTAAAGCCTGTTGCTTCTGCAAGTGGTATTGTTGAAGTTAAGATATCTGCAACTGATAATCACGCATCACCAGAAACAACAGATAAAATTATAACGTTAACAGTTCATTCAATTAGTGCAACTCATGGAGGCTGGAAAAATATTACAGCTGTTGGGCCTAAAATAGATAAAGATAATACTCCTGTAAAAACATATTGTGATTATACAAGTGATTGTGGAAGTTCTGGAAATTCAGCGTGTCTTGGTAGTGGGTCTCCGATTACAAATAGTGTGACAGGAGCTTTAAATTCTATTTACTATGATTCTTCTAATTATCGCTGTTATAAGATGGATGCCCTACTTGTTTGGCAAAATTATACAGATAATGCGTCGATAACTTTAGAGTGGAATTCGTTTGTAATCGCTGGAAGTGGTGAAAATGCTACCGTTACAATTTCTGGATGGAAGGTATATCGAAGAAAACTTGGCGAGTACTATGATTATGAAAATGCTTTAAACTCATCTTTGCTTTCTATTTCTACTAGGACTTATACCGACAAAACGGCTAAAAAAAATCAAGTTTATTTTTATAAAGTTGTACCAATAGATTCCAAACGTTCTTTAATTACTCATACTCAAGAAGCATTTTCAGAAGTGCGCATAATCGCACCTCCAGATAATAGTGCGTTTGTTCCTCGTTTTATGATGAATAAAGAGGTTTGCGAGATGATGCATAAAACACCTGATGGCAGTAACAATTTTAGGTGTGTATATGCGGGCCCTGGTAGTACTGAAGGCTATTATGATGTTGGTAAAGATTTAATTGTTGATATTGCCGAAGCTGGGTGTCCATATAGTCCAGCGTCGGTTTCAGGATGTGAACCTGATGGTTGTATTGGGGTTGGTGCTCCAGGCACGAAAGTCGGCCTTGATGATGCTGACGATGAGACGGTATATTATAATAGGATGAATGGAATATGTTACGTAAAAGATGGAGCTGGTGCGTTGGGGTGGAAAGAGTTTGACGCTGCCTTATTATCTGATGCAGATCAAACTAAAAAAGTTCATTTACCACCTCTTGTTAATATTACACAAAGCATTGCCTCTTCTGCATGTAGTGCCAGAAGCGATTTAACAGGAAGTATTGCCGGTACATCTACATCTGAGGTAATTGCATATAAAATTCCATCAAGACTTGAGCAAATAGCTTACTCGTCTTGGAGCTCATCTTATACGGATGCTGCAATCAATAATTTAGAAATAGGCCTTGCATTAAACTCTTCTTCTGGTTGTAATTCAAGCAGTGCAGGAGGTCTTGATTTTGGCTTTGTGGATGCAGATATTCCAAGTGGCCCTTATATGTACTCTCTACCAGGAACTGCAGCATCTGGAATTAGATCGATTTATACAGGATCGATTTCAACCCCTCTTGCAAGTAGGTATTTAACAGAAAGCTGTGTATCTAGATATGGTATTCAAGATGTTTATGGAAATGTTAAAGAGTGGGTTAGTGATACTATAACATGTACTGCGAATAATGCTTGTACAACATCTTGGGGGGCCGGCTATAAATTTGATGGTGCAATAGGACCAGGTGGTGGAGATCCTCTTACCGAGTGGTATTTTTATGATACAGATACATTTGATGCTACAAAATTTTTGTTTCCTTTAGGATTACCGCTTGTTGATGCAGATGCAACGGATGGCGGTCTTTTGATTGGTTATACATCAGGAATTCCTACGGCAAAATTTCACAATGATTTTATTGATATGAATATTACTGGTGGATTTTCTGTAAATTATAATATCGCAACAGGTGGATCATATTTGTCAGAAAAAAAATCTGGACGTTATGCAATTTCTTTAGAGGAAACAACAAATTCTGCTGTTGATATTGGTTTTCGTTGTATTGCAGAGATTGAAGATGACGACTATGATGCAGACGGTTTTTAAAAATAAGATATGAAATTTTTATTTGTTTTTTTATTACTAATATTATCAATGCAGTTATCTTTTGCTAGTAGCTCAAATATATCGTGTGTTGATAGTCTGAAAAAAATTTTATCGGGCCCGAAACAAGATTCGAACGACTCTGTTGCATTTATTGATTCTGTTTTAAAAAGAGTGCAAAGTAAAACTTCTACAGATTTTGATGATACGATTACAGCTTCAACGATTAAGATGCTTTTATTTAAAGAACTTTTTACTACTCACTTGGTTGATGATGCTTTATTTTCTTTTTTTAAAAAAAATGGCATTTTGTCTGTTGATGCCTTGCGTGTTTTTTTAAAAAAACTAGAAGGACAAAGTGATGAGAGTATTGATCTTTTAGTAGATGCAATAATTTTTGGACTTTTTAAAGATTTACCAATTCTTGAAATGATTTCAGATGATCAGATTCGTCTTTTATCAAAAACAAGCGCTTTATCGTTTGAAGATCTGACATCGATGTTAACAAAATGGCAAATTGCCAGTAAAAAAAATGACTTTGAATATTTAAGATACCTGTTAAAGACAATGCTTTTAAAACCTGATAGTGATTTATTTCTCAAAGCACAAGAAAACTTCTCTGCATTTAGTAGATTTAAATCAATTTTTAAAAGCGAAAATATTTTTACAATAAAGTTACTGTCAAATGATGTCCTTAACGATTCTTTAAAGTTAAAGCAGATAATTGATATAGATTTTAAAGCATTAACAGCATTAGATGATGGTCAGTTATCATTTTTTGAAAGTAGATTTTTGACCTATTTAACACCAAGGCAATTAGATGATGTAATAATCGCATTTGAAAAAAAAGAACTGATATCAAATGAGCACTTTTTAAAAAGACTAAAATCGAGGAAAAAATTTCTGGCAGAGTTTCAAGCGAATTTAAAACAAATAGAAGAGATCTCTTCTCAGTTACAAGAGTATATTCCCAAAATAAATCAGTTAAGCGAACTAATGATACCAAGCAATGATTTTTTAGAGCTTAAAAAAGAATTAGGAACAATTATTTTAAAAGAGCATCAGTTTTATTATGCTTTAAAGCAGATAACTCAAAGATTGAAGGCCTATTCTAATTTATCTTCTATACAGTGGAGAGAACTATTTTTAGAGATGGTTGATGTACTTCCAAACAAAATATGGGATCAAAATGCCGAGATAAGGCATTTTGTTGATATGTTGATGGATGACATGTCATGGCGTTATATAAAATCTGATGATTTTATAATTGTAAAAAATGCAATTATTAAACGAGGATTAAACGATTCCTATATTGTTGATGGTTTTAATGAGTCTATTCATTATAAAGGTAATGTTGAATTTTTAAATTCATATTTTCAGTTATCAGCAAGGCTTGAAAGTGCAAAGAATATTTATAAAGCAAAATCTTTGATGTTTAGGAATTAAAAAAGAGGAACGGCCCATTCTTGTAGATATCTATTGGTAGCGTTATAGATTCATCTTTATTTGTTGTTGGATTTTTAAATGACAATTTATACGCAACAAGAGCAAGACCCAAATCGTTTTTGTTATTTTCTCCATACTTGGGATCTCCAAAAACAGGATGACCAATTGCTTGCATCTGCCTTCTTATTTGATGAGTCCGCCCTGTAATGAGTTCTATTTCTAGAAGCGATAAATTTGTTTGAGGAGAGTAGTTAAGTTGTTTTACAAAGAGTTTTGCCTCTTTGCCATCTAGAGTATGACAAAGCTTTGTTGGTTGATCTAAAAAATTTGGATTTCCAATAACAAGTACCAGATACTCTTTTTTTATTTGAAAATTCTTGAGCTGTTCATTAAAAAATTGGGCCATTTTTTTTGTATAAGCAAAAATCATCAGTCCAAAAGCTTCTCGGTCTAGGCGATGGATTAAAAATGATTGACCTTTTTTTATTTCTACTTGTCTTTCTATCGATGCTAAATCTCCAAAAAGAGATCCTTGCGACAAAAGACCTGCCGGTTTATACCATACTCCCCAGTCCTTATAATCAATAATTGGATAACTTTGCTCAATTTTTTGTTTTAAAAGTTTTTCATCATAAAAAACCTCAACTTGATCTCCTTTTTTTAGTGAAAATTTATTTTTTCTAAGACGTAGTCTCTTCTTATTTTTAACTAAATAAACTCCACCAAAAGCGATTAATTTTTTGACACCTTCTTTTGATATTTGAAGCTTCTGGGGTAAAAAATCCTCAAGATTTTCATCAAGATCGTTAATTTTTATAAATTTCTTGGAAATATTAAACTTTTTCATTCAAGTTTTTTACTAGATTTGTCGAGAAGTTGAAAGCAGGAATTTAAAAAAATATAAGACGGGAGTTTTTCGATGAATAATCTATGGTCTGATTATTTAAAGTTGTCGGCATCATCATTTTTTTTGCTATTTTTAGGTAGTATTTGGGTTAGTGGAAATCTTCTACCAGATCATTTATTTATTACAACTCTTATGGCCGTTTCCTTTTATAGCTTTTATAAGCGAGATGAATTTTTAGCGATAGGAATTAAAAGAAAAATTGCTTGGGTTACAACGCAGTTTTTTCTACTTTTAGGACAGTCAACACTTGATCAGAATTTAGCACCAATTTATCTTGGTATTTTAGCGTTAGCGTTTGGAGCTTTTGCTATTTATTTTGATGAATTAAAAAATGGCAATGAGACATTTGGGCCAGGCCATGCTCTTGCGGCCTTATCTATTGGGGCCTTGATTATTAGTTATGATTTACTAAGACACACTCCACAAATTATTGATTGGGTATATCTTGTGTCATTTATTTTGTGGCCTGTGCTATGGATGAGAGAGATTGCTGATTCTATGTTTTCATGGAGACAAGAGTTTGGTGGAGAAAAATTAAGTGTGTGTGATAGAATTTTTTACCATGATCTAATAAATCATACTCATGGATTACTACTTTTTATTAACAATAAAAAAGATAAAAATGAAGGGATAACTCCGATAGAGTTAAATGGTTTTATCAATGAATTAATTGTTATGCAGAAAATGATTAAAGAGTATTTTGGTGAAGGCGATAAGAGTGGTGAGTTGAAAACCTTTGAGGCAATTCGTTTAGGTTTTGAGAATATGCTTGAAAATTATCTTCCCAAAAATCAAATTAACCTATCACTAAAATATGAGGGAGATTTACGAAAAGATGCTCCTTTTGAGCTTAAGACAAGGGCCGTTGTTCATTATCCAACTTTTTTAAGAATTATGCATAATATTGTAAAAAATATTTATGAGGCAGAATCAAAAGAGGTTGAAATAATTTTAAATTATAAACATGATGGTTTACATATCACAACAACCAACAAAATTTTACATTTAAAAGATCATTACAGCGAGTTAGAGCATAAATTAAGCGAGATGATAAAGCATGAAACCTTTGGAAAAAGAAAGCATGATGAAGGAACGATTCACGGTGTAGGACTTGAGTCGGTATTAGAGTTAAGTCATGCACAAAAGGGGGAATTCTCTTTTGCTATAGAAGATGATTCGTGGGTTAATCGAGTGTTTTTGCCAAGACCGATTCATGCAATTCATCCATCTATTTCTACTTATAAAAAGAGCGCTTAGTATAATTGCCTTTTATTGTGCCGATAAATTTTAAATTATGAATCATCACATTCCCGCGCAAAATTGTGGTTATAACTTTTCCTGTCACTTCAAGACCTTCATATGGGGAGTAATCGCATCTTGTTTTTAAATTTTTGGCAGTTAGGGTATGTTTTTTTGTGGGATCAAATAAAACAATATCAGCATCACTTCCAATATCAAGAGTGCCTTTTTTTGGATATAAACCAAAAATTTTTGCAGGATTTAGAGCATTTATTTCGACAAATTTTTGTAATGAAATTTTATTTTTTAAAACACCTTCTGAATAAGAAACTTCAATTCGATTTTCAACGCCTGGAAGACCATTGGGAATTTTAGAAAAATCATCTATTCCTAGCTCTTTTTGAGTCATGTTAAAAGGGCAATGATCTGTTGCTAAAACATCGATTATTCCATCTTTTAACCCTTTCCATAAAGCAATTTGATCTTGATCTTTTCTTAGCGGTGGACTTAATACATATTTTGCTGCCTCATAAAAGTCATGTTCAAAATACTCTGAGTCATCAAGAGTTAAATATTGTGGGCATGTTTCTGCATAAATTGGTAATCCTCTTTTTTTGGCGGCCATGATTTGTCGCAATCCATCACCAGATGAAAGATGGACGATATATGTTGGACACATGGTTTTTTCAACAAGAGTTATTAATCTAATAATTGCATCTTCCTCAACGCATGCTGGACGACTTAATGGATGATATCTTGGTGCAGTATTCTTTTTTGATAAATTATTTTTTATTAATGAGGAGATCGTTTTTCCATCTTCAGCATGAACCGTTACAATTCCTCCAATTTTTTTTACCATTTCCATAATTGATTGAAGCTGCACATCTGTAAGCATCATGTTGTCATAGGCCATAAAAGTTTTAAATGAATTTACGCCATATTTATTTTTTAAATTTTTGACTTCTGAAAATGTAGTTTCTGTTAGCTCGGTAATAGAGACATGAAAGGCATAATCACAAAATGTTTTATTTTCTGCCTTATTGAGCCAAAGTTTTAAAGTATTTTCGAGCGAATCGCCCTTTTTTTGATTGGCAAAATCAATGATGGTTGTCGTTCCTCCAGCTAAAGCCGCAATAGATCCTGTTGTAAAATCATCGCTTGATGTTGTTGTCAAAAGTGGAAGTTCCATGTGAGTATGGGCATCAATAAAACCAGGGAAGACCAAAAGACCTGATGCGTCAATAATTTCATCAGTTTTTGTATTTGGTAAATTAGCGATTTTATCTGCAATTTTTTTAATCTTTTCCCCTGAAACCAAAATATCTGCTTTTTGTGTCGTAGAATGTGTAACTAATGTTCCATTTTTTATTAACAGTGTGCTCATTTTCTAGGTGGCCATCCTAACTTAGAAGAATTATTCTTTAACCCAGATAATGCATTTTAGATTGTTACGAGGGAGCAAAGTGCCGATTCAGACAAGGATTGAACAATTTTTTGGGCGAACGCTTATATTAATAAGCGGAGGTCAAAAAATTGTGAAGACGCCGTCTGTATCGAGCAATTTGCTCCCACAGTAGATTTTAAATGCATTATCAGGGTTTAACCTGTGTTTTTTTAAGATATCGTAATTTTAGCTATTGCGCAATGAAGGTTTTATATGGATCAAATGCAAAATGCAATTAATCATGTTGGTGTTGCAATCACGATTTGTGACCTAGGTGGTCAAATCGTTTATATGAATGAAAAGGCGCAGCAAACTTTTTTTAAGTTTGGTGGTAAAAATTTGGTTGGTAAGTCTTTATATGAATGTCATAAACCAGAGTCTGTCGAAAAAATAAAAGAGATGCTTTTAAATAATACTTCTAATAGTTATACAATTTTTAAAAATGGAGTAAAAAAACTTGTTCACCAAACTCCGTGGGTGGAAAACAGTAAAGTTAAAGGCATGATTGAATTTTCAATAGAAATACCAGAAGAAATGGAACATTTTGTTCGAAGTTAATATTAAAAAGGAGCTAGTATGATTTGGGATAAAGTTGATAGAGAGAATTTGCTATTTGTCTTAATTGATTTTCAGGAAAAGTTTTTTCCGATTGTTAAAGAGAAGCATTTAAAAGTTGTAAAAAATAACATTTTACTTGCAACAAAAATGTTTTCTCATCTGCAAATTCCAATGATAGGTACAGAGCACTATTTAAAAGGGTTAGGACCGACAGACTCTGATGTGTTAAAATCGTGGTCTGGCCCAAAAATAACAGATAAGATTACTTTTAGCTGTTGTGGCAGTGATCTGTTTTTAGAAGATTTAAAAAATAATCACCGTCCAATCGCAATAGTTGCAGGCCTTGAAACTCATATTTGTGTTATGCAAACAACTCTTGATTTAATAAGAAGAGGATATGAAGTTATTGTTTTAAAAGATGCCTGTATTTCTACGACAAAATTGCGTTGGCAAAATGGTTTAGACCAAATGGAAAAAGCTGGTGCTCACATTATCAACACCGAATCATTAATTTTTTACATTCTTGAGCGCGCAGGTACTCCAGAGTTTAAATATTTGGTTGGTCTTTTAAAAGAAATTCAGAAATCCTAAGGCCTAAAAAAAATGACGCAACTACGGGCCATTTCAAAAGGGAAATTTGTTTTAGAGGGAGAGTATCAGATTCATTCTCCTTACGAAAGAGTACTAAATTATTCGCGCTTAGGCAGTGATAATGAGATCTCTTTAAGTTTAGCAATTCCCGAAATTGGTGAAGGGCCATCGACTATCGTTGTTAATATTTTACCTCTTGATCCTAAAAAAATACTGGTTTGTAATAATTGTCTTTTAATTGATGGACAAGTTATTCATCTGCCAAATGAATGTTATGTCGGAGCAATTATAAAGCTAGAACTTTTGCCAGAAGAGATCATTCATCGCGCAGAGCTGGTTATACAATATGTTAAGCAAATAACAAACGGGGAGTCTTTATTTTATCTGCTGGGTGAAAATGGCCCGAAAACTGATTCGAAATTTTTGCAGGTTTTGTTTGAAGAGTTTGATCAAGCTTTTTTGGCATTAAAAAAAGGGGCCCTAGATTTTGGACTGTCACAGATGATTGGTAAAGGTCTTGGTGTAACACCACAAGGTGATGACTTTGTATTGGGAGCATTAACGGCACTAAAAAGTGTAGAAAAAATGCTTAATTATCATTATCAAGCTACTTTAAAAAACGATTTTAATTTTTCTTCTGCGATTACCAAAAAAGGATTTAGAGAGTTAAAAGAAAATGAGGTGGCAAAAATAACCAAAGATTTTTTAGAGGTTTTTTCTAAAAAATCTTTGCAAGATTTTCTCAGTTCATACCAAGAGGTAACAAACAAATTAATTCATGTCGGACATACTTCCGGAGAAGATTTTATTTCTGGATTACTGTTTATTTATCAAAGGATAAAGTTATGGTGTTAGAGGGAAGAGTAATAAAAAATAAATATTTTGATTCAGTGACTTTAATGATTTTAGCAAAAAAAATAAAAACAAAATCAGGAGTTATTGATGCTGCTGTTGTAATGGGCACAAAAGAAAATCAGGAAATTTTAAAAAATAGTCAGATGTTTTTAGATGTTTTTAGTGGGGCAGATACAAGTGACATGCTTGTTGCAATAAGTGCTAAAACCAGTCAGTTAGTGGAAGAAGTTATAAAAGATTTAGATCAAACAATTTTATCTTTAAAGAAAAATGTGGAAGGAAAAAAAGAGAGTATAAAAAGTATTGAGGCCGCGACTCAAAATTTTGATGCAAATATGGCATTGATATCTGTTCCTGGAAAATATGCAGCACTTGTTGCTGATGATGCTTTAAATAAAAACTTAAACGTGATGATGTTTTCAGATAATGTTTCAATAGAAGATGAAATTTTATTAAAGAAAAAGGCCCATGCAAAAAAGCTCTTAATGATGGGGCCTGATTGTGGAACAGCAATTATAAATGGAGTCCCCTTGGCATTTGCCAATGTTGTAAAAAAAGGTTCGATTGGTGTTGTTGCAGCTTCTGGAACAGGTTTGCAAGAAGTAACGGTTCAAATTAATAATTTAGGAGGCGGCATTTCTCAAGCGATTGGTACAGGAGGAAGAGATATAAAAAAAGAGATCGGCGGTGTCATGATGATCGATGCCATAAAAATGTTAGATAAAGATAAAGAAACAAAGGTCATTGTTTTAGTATCAAAACCACCTCATCTCGATGTCTTAAAAAAAATTGGCAATGCAGTAAAAAAAATAAAAAAGCCAGTAATCGCAGTCTTTTTAGGTGCAGAAAAAAATAAGTTAAAAGAGTTTCCTTTTATATTTGCAGATACTTTATTTGATGCGGCAATGTTGGCAGTGAAAAAAAGTGGATTAAAAAAACTACCAAAGATCGATGCAGTGAAAATAAAAAGTAAAAATATAAAACAAAGAACTTTTTTAAGAGGGCTTTATAGTGGCGGAACATTTGCGTACGAAGCACAAATTATTTTAAAAGATTTAGAAAATCTTTATTCAAATGTAGCAACAAAAAATAGCTTATCACTAGAGGATAATAGCAAAAGTAAAGGTCATACAATAATTGATTTAGGAGAAGATGAATTTACAGTAGGTAGACCTCATCCGATGATTGATTTCTCTTTAAGAAACGAACGTATTTTAAAAGAGGCAGAGGATAAAACGGTTAAGGTTATATTATTTGATTTAGTCCTTGGGTATGGATCAAATTTATCACCAATGAAAGATTTAAAAGAAACATTGTCTCTTGCTATGAAAAAATGCAGGCAAGAAATTGTTTTTATTTGTAATATTTGTGGAACCAATCAAGATCCTCAAAACAAATCACAAGTTGTTGAGGAGTTGCATCAGTTGGGTGTGCATGTTTTAGATAACCACAAAGAGGCCGTTATTCTTGCCAGATCTATTTTAAAATAAGTGAGGTTTTTATATGAGTAATAATTTATTTCAAGATAAGTTAAAGGTTGTTAATCTAGGGCTTGAATCTTTTAATACAACAATACAGACTTTAGGTGTGGAAAGTATACATGTAGATTGGAAACCTCCAATGAATGTTAGCTCTTGTGCGATGAAAAAAATTAATGAGAATAAAGAAATTATAACTAAGGCAAATAAAGAAGCTTTTTTTAAGATTTTATCTTCTACTCCAAAATTAATTGGTATGGGAAAAGCAATTGATGTTATTCCAAATATGAAAGAGAATTTAATTCTTCATTCAGGTCCTCCGATTACTTGGGATAGAATGTGTGGGCCGACAAGAGGAGGTATTATTGCTGCTTTAATGTATGAAGGTCTTGCTTGCAGCGTAGAAGAGGCCGAAAAACTTGCAGCATCTGGAAAAATCGAATATGCCCCATGTCATGAACATGGAGCCGTAGGCCCTATGGCCGGAATTATCTCAAAGAGTATGCCTGTTTTTATTATAAAAAATGAACCTTTTGGAAATTTTACCTATGCAACAATGAATGAAGGGCTTGGGAAAGTCTTGCGTTATGGAGCTTATTCTCCAGATGTTATCGAAAGATTAAAATGGATGGAAAATATTCTTTATCCAGTCTTAAAAAAAGCCATTGAATCATTAGAATATATAGATTTAAAAAATATTATTGCACAAGCTCTTCATATGGGAGATGAGGTTCATAATCGAAATCGTGCAGCGACATCGCTCTTTTTTAGACAGATTGCTCCTGCTTTAATTCGCACTATGGAAAATAAAGAAGATAGTGCCAAGGTTTTAGAGTTTATAAATGGTAACGATCATTTCTTTTTAAACTTATCGATGGCCGCAGCAAAAGCAATGCTTGATGCCGCAAGTGGTATTAAACACTCATCACTTGTTACTGTCATGGCCAGAAACGGAACCGATTTTGGGGTTAAAATTTCTGGAGGAGATGGGAAGTGGTTTGTTGGGAAAGCATTAGTTCCTGATGCTCTTTATTTTCCTGGATTTTCTAAAGATGATGCAAATCCTGATATTGGAGATAGTGCAATCACCGAGACGGCAGGATTTGGTGGGCTTGCAATTGCGGCAAGTCCTGCAATTGTGCAGTTTGTTGGAGGCAGCGTTAGTGATGCAATAAATTATACAATGACAATGTATGAAATAACTTTTGGAGAAAACAGTGCTTTTCAAATTCCTTATCTAAATTTTAGAGGAGCACCTCTTGGTATTGATATATTAAAAGTTATAGATAAAAGTATTGTGCCTGTAATCGATACAGGCGTTGCACATAAAAAACCAGGTGTCGGTCAAGTTGGTGCTGGTATAGTCAATGCTCCTGCTGAACCATTTATGCTTGCTTATCAAGCATTGTCAGAAACATTTAATTGAAAATTTAAATGATGATTGTTAGGCTTATAAAAAAAATATATAAAAAAATTAACAAAGGGTAACAGCAATGAACATGAATGATTTCTTTAAATTTATGGATGGCCTTGAGATGTATGATTTAACACAAGATTTAAGTATTCATACTCCACCGTGGCCAAGTTATATGCCTCTTGGATTGCAATATTTTAAGCGTGTTGCTGGTGCTCATATGGGGCAAGGTGCTTCAGGGCAAATTATGACAACATCAAATCATGTTGGGACACATATGGATGGAGAAATCCATTTTTTTCCAGCAGGCCGTCCCATTGGTAAGGTTCCTCTTGAAGAGTGGGTTGGTCCTGGCGCAATCGTCGATATTTCAGATCAGATGGAGGATTACGGATTTTATACGCCAGACATGATTACTAAAAAAGTGGAAGTCAAAAAAGGTGATATTTTAATTATTAATACAGGATATAATCGTTATGGTTGGGATCAACCAAATGCTGATGAAATTCGTTATTTTGTAAAGCATCCAGGGCCTGATAAAGATTTTCATACATGGGCACTTGATATGAAATTAAAATGGATTGGTGTTGATTGTGGCAGTGCAGATCATCCAATGAATACAATTATTCGCCAATGGCATCCTGGAAAATTTAAAGAAGCGGAAGCTTATTTAAAGAAAGTTAGAGGAGCCGCATCTTGGGATGATTACTTTCCATATGATGAATTTTATCAAGTTATGCATATAAAACTTTTTCCAAAAAAATTGGTTCATGCCGAAAATATTGGAGGAAGAATTAATGAGCTTGGATCGACTCGCGCATGGATTGGTTGTTTTCCAACTAAGGGAATTGAAATGGAATCAGCTTTTGTGCGCATGATGGCATTTAAACCTAAAAATTAATCAAGGATCAAACATGGTGATTACATCAGAATTTGAATATTTTTGCCCGAAAACATTAAAAGAGGCAGTTGCGTTGCTGGGTAAAACCAAAGGCACTCATGCTTTGGCCGGGGGTACAGATTTAGTAGGACTATTAAAAGAGGGCCGTTTAAATCCAGCGCCTAAAGCACTTGTTGATATTAAAAATCTAAAAGAGTTAAAAGGCATAAAACTCAAAGGAAAAACCGTAGAGATTGGTGCCTTAACAACTTTTTCAGAACTAATTTCTTCTAAAGTGATTTTATCAAAATGTCCTATTGTTAGCGAAGCTGCAATGACAGTTGCCTCTGTCGCGGTAAGAAATAGAGCAACGATGGCCGGAAATATTTGTTCGGCCGTACCATGTATGGATAGTGGTGCCATTTTAATGGTTTATGATGCGGTCATTGTTTTAAAAAGTAAAAAAGGTGAAAGAAAAGTTAAAATTAACGATTGGTTTAAAGCTCCTCGAAAAACAGCATTAAAGCCGGGAGAGCTTCTTACTAAAATTATTTTAAATTTACCAAAAGAAAAGTGCGGGTATAGTTATATAAAGCTTGGCCGCTATCAAGGCGAAGATTTAGCGCAGGCTTCTCTTGCTGTTTTAGTAAATAAAAATAAAGAGGTGCGCGTTGCTTATGGATCGGTTGCTCCAACTCCTGTGAGGGCAAAAAAAATCGAATCTCTTTTAAATAAGAAAGAGCTTACTGATGAATTGATTTGTGCTGCTCAAAAAATAGTAAAAAATGAAATTTCTCCAATCACTGATATTAGAGCATCAAAAGAGTATCGCTTGCACATGTCTGAAGTGATGCTAAAGAGAGCTCTTTTGGCGGCAGAATCTCGTTTAAATTTAGATGGCCCAAAACTTGGTGCAGAGCTTTTATAGGGAGATAAAAAAATGAAAATAACTCTTAATGTAAATGAACAAGAGTATCAAGTAGATGTTTCTCCAACAGAAATTCTGGCCCATGTCTTAAGGCAAAAGGTTGGAACTAAATCTCTAAAATGTGGTTGTGAGCGTGGTGATTGTGGAAGTTGCACTATCTTACTCGATGGTAAAAGCGTAAAAAGTTGTTTGGTCTTGGCGGTAGAGGCCGATAAAAGAAAAATAAAAACGCTTGAAGGATTGATGAAGAATGGAAAGATGACAAAGTTGCAAGAAAAGTTTTTATCGCACAACTCTTTTCAGTGTGGATACTGTGCTCCAGGTATGACCATGAGTGTAACAGAACTTTTAGATAATAATCCACATCCAGATGAAGAGGAAATAAAAGAGGCCATCGCTGGAAACTTATGTCGATGTACTGGATATTCTCCAATCATCGATGCAATTAAAGATCTTACAAAATAATTGGGTAAAATTATGACAAAAAAACATTATGTCGGAAGTAGTGAAATAAGAGTTGATGGAAAAGAAAAAATTACAGGAGCTGCTCAATATGCAGAGGATTTGGATTTTGGGCCAAATCTTTTGTACGCAGCAATAGTAGAAAGTCCTCATGCTCATGCTAAAATTTTAAAAATCGACACAAAAAAAGCAGAAAAAATTCCTGGTGTTGTTCGAGTGGTTACAGGAAAAGAGTTTCCGTATCGCTTTGGTCTTTATATGCATGATCGATATATTTTTGCTCAAGATAAAGTTCGCTTTGTTGGAGAGCAAGTTGCGGCGGTAATTGCAAAAGATCCTGTTACAGCAAAAAAGGCGGCCAAACTTGTAGAGGTAAAGTATCAAGAACTAACTCCGATTTTAGGTGTTGTTGATGCAATTAAGGCCACCAAAAAAGAGTTAATTCATCCTGATTTAAAAGATTATGAGCATGTGCCATGGTTTTTCCCAAAGGCAGATACAAATTTTGCACACATAAGAAAAATTAGAAAGGGTGATGTCGATCAGGCCTTTAAAGATGCTGATTATGTTTTTGAAGATGATTATGTTGTTCCTCGTTATGCTCATTGTGCGATTGAAATTCATTCTGCAACAGGTCTTATGGACCACTCAGGTCGTTTAACTTTATGGACAGCATCGCAATCTCCACATACCCAGAGGCATTTATTTGCTCAAGCACTGGCCCCTCTTGGAATTAGACATCAAGATGTTCGAGTCATTACTCCTTATGTTGGGGGAGGATTTGGAGGAAAGGCCGGAGTTAGTATGGAAATTTTAGCAGCGGCCCTTGCAACCGTTGTTAGAGGAAATCCTGTAAGAGTTTTATGGAGTAGAGAGCAAGAATTTTATAATACATATCAACGTCAAGGTGTTCACGCTAAAATAAAAATTGGAGTGAAAAAAAATGGTCGTGTTACGGCCATTGATCAAGTTTTATATTGGGATGCAGGAGCTTATGTTGAATACGGAGCAAATGTTGTAAATGCATCAGGTCTTTCTTCTACTGGTCCTTACGCGTTTGAAAATATCAGAATTGATTCTGTTTGTGTTTATACAAATCTTCCTCCAGGTGGTCCTTATAGAGGTTTTGGTTATTCTGAATTTATGTTTGGTCTTGAAAGTCAAATGAATGAGATTGCAAAAAAATTAAATATCGATGCTGTGGAGTTTCGAAAGATTAATGCAATCAGAGAGGGCGACTCGCTAACTTATGGAAAACCAATGCATAAGCATGGTCTTTTATCTTGTATTGAACAAACGGCACAGGCGATTGATTGGGGCAAGAAAGAAGTATCAAAAGATCCAAATAAGGTAATAGGAAAAGGTGTTTCTTTATTTTGGAAAGCTCCTGCAATGCCGCCAAACTCATCATCTGCTGCATTTATAAAATTTAATGAAGATGGAAGTTTAAATATTTTAGTTTCTGGTATGGAAATAGGTCAAGGCTTTAAAACTGTGATGGCACAAATTGCGGCCGAGGTTTTATCAATTCCAACTGAAAAAATAAGAGTTGAAAGTCCTGATACTGATCGAAATCCTTACGAGTGGCAAACGGTTGCATCACATATTACTTGGTCTTGTGGTAATGCGGTTAAAAATGCAGCAGAAGATATAAAAGAGCAACTAATTGCAACAGTTGCAAGGGCCCTTAATAAAAATAAAGATGAACTTTATTTGGATGATGAGAGTGTCAAATCTAAAACTGATCATGAATTTGTTTTAGAGTATAAAAATTTTGTGATTGATGGAATTATGATGAAAGATGGTACATGGCGTGGAGGCCCTATTATTGGTCGTGGAACTTTTATGCCGGAGTATGCTTCTGCCTTAAGCGATCCTGAGACAAGTCAGGGTGGTAAACCAAATGTTCACTACACTGTTGGCTGTGGTGGAGTTATTTTAGAGATCGATAAAGAAACAGGAAAAACAAAAGTTTTAAAAGCAGTTCTTGCCGTTGATGCAGGGAAGGCATTAAATCCTGATTTAGTAAAAGGTCAAATAACTGGCGGAATGCTTCAAGGCCTTGCAACCGTACTTTATGAAGATATGCGTTTTGATAAAAAAGGTCGAATGCTTAATCCAAATTTCACGGATTATAAAATTCCAACAGCAAAAGATATTCCAATTGAGCTAATCCCAATAATTGTTGAGACAGCTCAGGATGATGGGCCATTTGGCGCAAGAGGAGTTGGAGAGCACACTATGATTCCTGCAGCTCCAATGGTTGGAAATGCTGTAGAAGATGCCTTTGGTGTTAGGATTAAGTCGATGCCAATTACTTCAGAAAAAATTGCCCTAATGCTAAAAGAAAAAGAAGCTGTATCCTTAGAGAAGTAATCTTAGGGCTTTGATATGCGGCTTTTTTTGTTATGTGCAATTTTTTGTATTCTTAATAGTTTTTCTGCACATGCAGTGATAAAAAATCGTGTTACTATAAACGATTCGACAAAGAGAATTTTTTTATCTCCATTTCTTGAAGTATTTGTAGATCAAACAAATAGAAAATCTTTTGAAGATGTTTTAAAAGCACGCTTTATTGATTTTAACTACAAAGATGTTGCATTCTTTTCAAGAGGTAACGCTTCTTGGTATCGAACAAGTATCAAAAACGAGGGTAAAAACAATCAAAGGCTATCGCTTTTTGTTACCACAAGTTCTGTCGATTTATTTGACCTATTTATTATAAAAAATGATCAGCAATTAAAACATCTACGTGCGGGCGATAAGGTCCCAATAGAGTTAAAGGATTTTCATTCCCCAAGGATTAATATTGATTTTGATGTAGGTTCTCAAGAAGAGATAGATATTTATTTTAAAGTCTATTCTAGCTCACGCGATGTAAGTCGTTTTGTACTTTATGGTTCTAAATATAGAATGGATTGGCTCGGACACGAAACGCTTTATGGAATTTATTACGGTATCTCATTTATCTTATTTTTTATTGTGACTTGGGCATTAATTGCATTTAAAAAAAGAGCATACGCTTATTATTTATTTTTTATCATGTGCATGGTTATAACAGTTGCTTATGAATTAGGGCATGTTCAATATTATGCGGGGTATTTGTTTCCAAACAGCAAGTGGACGGAGTATTTAAAAATTTTAGCACTTATTTTTCAGGTCTTATTTAGTATAGATATTTTAGAGTTAAAGGAACATATGCCAAAAATGGCTTTAATTTTAAAATCTCTGGTTGGCATATTTATAGCGATTTTGATTTTTATGCTTCTATTTCCTAGTGATTTTTTAATGATGTTTATGCTTGGTGTAACTGTTTTTATTTTGGGATTAAGTATTACATTAAGTATTATTCGTGCCAGACAAAAATCAGTTATGGCCAGATATAATCTATTTGCATGGCTTGCATTTTCATTGGGAATTATTAGTTGGTTGGCAGGTAAAAATTTATGGTTATCAGCAGATGCTGTATACGATAATATGTTAATTCAGTATGGTGTCTTATGGGGATCCGCTTTGCAGATGATGATTCTAACAGTGGGATTAGGCCATCTTTTTTATGTTGCAAGTATAAATGCCGCGTATGCAGAACAGTCAAGAAATCTGCTTCGAACAATATCTCATGATATTCTAAATCCTGTAAGCGTTATTAGTCTCTATGCAGAAGTTGAATTAAAGAGGCAAGAAATAAAAGACAATCCAATAAGTAAAAAAGCTTGGGAAGCTGTTTTAAAAGCAGTCAATATGCAAAAAGATCTTCTAGATAATGTAAGAAAGCGCGATGCTATATTATCTGGAAAAGAGTGCTTAAAATTAGAGAGTGTGGATCTAAGAGAGGTTGTCGATAATTTAGTATTTATGTTTAAAGATCGATTGAATAAAAAAAGAATTTTATTAAAGCACAATTTGGGCGAAATTCGAGAGCCGATGTTGGTGTATGCTGATAAAAGTGGTTTAACCAATGAAGTATTTGGAAATATTTTATCAAATGCAATTAAATTTTCTTATGAAGGAAATGATATCTGGATGATTTTTTCTAAAAATAAAAATTGGATTGAAGTTGAAGTTAGAGATTTTGGAATGGGGATGTCAAAAGATCTTGTAAAAAATATTTTTAAATCCTCGAATCACTACAGCAAAAGAAGCGGAACAAAAGGCGAAAGTGGTACTGGATTTGGTATGCCACTAGTAAAAACTTATATGTTGCAATATAAAGGCGCAATCGAAGTTATAAGTAGGGCCGTTGA
>CAZCDT010000010.1:35162-60137 GCA_964497525.1 uncultured Bacteriovoracaceae bacterium | reverse complement strand
GCGAGAGGCGGCGATAAACAGGATGTTTTGTATGCCGCCGAAGCACGTGATGTGCTCAAAGTAACTGGTACTTTTTTCCTTTTTATCATACAACTAGCTAAAAACATTAATCTTTGGCATCATTATTACTATGGCGGTAAGAAATAAATCAAAAGACCCTGTACTCGTAAAAAAAATTGTCCTAAGGATTTGGACTTTGCGCAGCGAAATAGAGTCTGCAATTTCAACATATCTTGCGGAAAATAAAATTACATCTGAAGAAGCAAACAATCTCGATATTTCTAAAATTATGCAAGAGTATAGTGGAGAAAAAACAGAATCTCCAAAAACACCAGAAGGTCTAACTCTTGTGCCAAATTTAGATGCTGCGGCATCAGAAGATGACATGGCCAAAGCAATGGCAGAAGAGATGGCACAAACAGAAAAAAAAGAAGAAGCGCCAATTGTAGCGGCAGATGCCTCAACTCCAGAAGAAAAAAAAGATGATTCCTTGACCGAGAAGCCGGCCGAAGAAGTAAAAGCTGATTCAGCAGAGGTCGTAACTGATACAGCAACAAGCAATATCATAAATGACGTTGCCTTTGAACAGGTAAATAAAATTGAAAAAGATAAATCAGATAAAATTATCGTTCACCACGAAATAAATATCCCAGAAGATCAGATAATAAATGCCAAGACGATACTCTCTGAAATAAATATGAATACGATGTTCTTTTTTTGTAATAAAAAATTAATGGAAGGACAATCTATCGTGGTAGAATTTGTTGTGCCAAATCGTTTTATTTTAAACGGTGAAGTTGTTTATTGTTCTCAATATAATATGAAAAATCGTATTATAAAAAAAGTTAACCTTGCCTATCGTGCAGCAATTAAATTTACATTTAAAAAGCAAGGAGAACGAACTCTTTTAAGAAAATTTATCAAATCCATAGAGCCAAGCTCAAAAAATACATCACAAAAAATACAAGCATCACCAGAAGCTGCATCTGCAAAATCTGGTGACGGCATAGAAGATTTGTTAAACGAACTCTAGATTAACTAACCTGAGTTCGGACTTTCTTCGAATCTCGTTGTCAGAAAATATTTTTATTTCGGTCACTTACCAAAATGTAAGCTCCCTCATAAAAATATTTTCTTCCTAGAGCTTCTCGAAATTGCGAACTTAGGTGCAGTCATTATATTTTTTCTCCGAATTGAGGTTAACTAAATATAGCTTTTGATATGATATGTGAGCGAAGTCTCTAAAATCTCATCAGCAGGGGTCTCTAAAATTGTTACAAGTAAGTATTGACCACTATAACGAGACAACTCTTTTGCCATATTATCTACGACAACAGAGTACTTCTGTTTTCCCGCATCTATAATTAAGTGAGTTAGATTGCCTTTATCGTCTTTTTTTGTAACAACCTTCCCTTCAACTTGAAGCATTTTAGGACGAGGCTTAGCAGCAAATTTCTTTTTTTCTTCTTCTTGCTCAAAATCCTCACCTTCTATACCATCTTCATCATCCAGACGCTCTTCAAAATCCTCATTGTAAGACTCTCCAGAATCAGAATCGCTTTCTGGTGCATCATCATCTAACCAATCATCATCTCCGCCCATTTATAACCCTTTTTTAGAAAACTTGTTTAAAAAAATAATAGCAGAAAAAAAAACAGCTTTCAATCAACCTTTCCACGAAAAGTTCTATATATAAAAAATGTATAGGTTAAAACCAGAGGCATTCCTATTAAAGCAATAATAAGCATTGCAGTTAAAGTATTCTCTGATGATGAACCATTATAAATCGTTATATTCCAATCTGCCCAATTAGAAGATAAGACTGCATTTGGAAATATATAGGTCGCAATACTAACTGAACCAAATATTATGCTGGCAGAAGAGGCAATAAAAGCATGTACAAATTTATTCTTTCTCATCATCCAATTAACAATAACCGTACAAATCAAAGAAATCATTAATAAGACCTTTGTATAAGATAAAAGAGGCCTTGTTGGTGACTTAATCGTATAAGTCACAACTATCAAGAATAATAATAGATAAATAATTCGAGAAATATTTACCTTTTTAAACAACGATTCTTGATGATCCTCTGGCATTTTTATCAAAAGATATAGACCGCCATGCATGGCCGCAAGAAAAAGTCCCATAAGACCAAATAACAACGAATACGGATTTAACATATCTAAAAATGTTCCAATATAATTCCCTGCTCCATCAATCTTTAATCCATATACAATATTACCAACAGCAACACCGTATAAAAAAGCAGGCAGAGTACTTGCAAAAGAAAAAACAAAATCCCAACCTTTTTGCCAAGACTCTTCCTCTAGTTTACTTCTAAATTCAATTGCAACGGCCCTTAGAATCAAACCACATAAAACAAGTAAAAGCGGAAGATAAAAAGCACTAAACAGCGTGGCGTAGATTGGTGGGAAGGCCGCAAACATTGCACCTCCTGCCGCTAAAATCCAAACCTCATTCCCATCCCATACAGGAGCAATTGCATTTAGATATCTTTTTTTTGTGGCCAAATCTTTTGCAAAAAAATGCCAAAAACCAACCCCTAAATCAAAACCATCAAGCAGGGCATATCCAACAAATAAAACAATAATTAAAACAAACCATATTTCTTGTAGTAATTGATAACTCATATGTTTACTCCATCAAAAAAATAATAAATGACTGCTTACGGTCCTGCATGTATTTTTCTCTTAAGTAAATACAGCCACGCTACAAACAAAACAGCATACAAAGTTGCAAAAGTTAGTATTGAAAATAAAATCTCATTTGCACTAACAGAAATAGAAACTGCATCTTTTGTCTTTAAAATATTGTAAACAATCCAAGGCTGACGACCGACTTCTGCGGCCATCCACCCAACCTCATTTGCAACAATAGGCAAAGGAACTGAAAACATTAGAATTTTCAAATAAGTTCTATTTTCAAAAAGACGATTTTTCCTATATAGCCAAAGACCAAGTGCTGTAATAATTAAAAAATATGTCCCTAAAGCAAGCATTGTATGAAATGAAAAAAACGATAATTTCACAGGTGGTCTTTCATCTTTTGGAAAATCTTTTAATCCTACAACTTTGCTATCGATATCTCCAAAGGCCAAAAGACTTAAAAGATATGGAATTTTTATCGCATAATTTGTCACCTCTTTTTCTTCATCAGGAATTCCAAAAACAATAAAGGGAACTCTTGTTGACGTTTCCCAGTGTCCCTCAAAGGCCGCTAATTTCGCTGGCTGATACTTTGCAACTTGTTTTGCATGAATGTCGCCAATTCCAGCAACAATAAATGATGAAGAAAAAGCAACGATCAAAGATATAAACATTGCCTTCTTTGCAAATTCTATGTGTTCTTTTTTTAGTAAATAATATGCAGAAATAGCAGCTACAAAAAATGATGAACAGACAAATGAACCTGCAATAACATGAATATATCGAACAATTGTTGAAGGATTAAAAGTTGCGGCCCAAAAATTAACAAGCTCTGCACGACCATTGGCCAAAATAAATCCATCTGGAGTCTGCTGCCAAGAATTGGCCGCAACAATCCAAAGACCTGACAAACTTGCTCCAACTGCAACCATTAGCGCAGAAAACAAATACATTTTTTTACTTAAACGCTTTTCTCCATATAGGAGGAGACCTAAAAAACTTGACTCTAAAAAGAATGAAAAAATGGCCTCAGCTGCAAGAGGAGCTCCAAAAATATCTCCAACAAATCTTGAATAAGCGGCCCAATTCATACCAAATTGAAATTCCATTGTAATACCAGTTGCGACTCCCATCGCAAAAGTTATTCCAAAAATTTTTATCCAAAATTTTGATAATTTTTTATAAACCAAATCATTATTTCTTAAATACAAAGACTCAAAAATAACAATAAGCCATGCAAGACCAATTGTTAAAAGAGGAAATATATAGTGGAAACCAACCGTCATCGCAAATTGAAACCGTGCCAGCAAAACTGCGTCCATAAAAGACTCCTAAAAAATTATCTGGGTTTAAAAAAAGAAAAACTAATCTACAGGAGAAAATAGCTCCTTACCGACTCCACAAATCGGACAGCTCCAATCATCTGGTATCTGATCAAAAGGTGTTCCTGGAGCAATACCACCATCAGGATCTCCAACTGCTGGATCATAAATGTAACCACAAGGCTCGCATACCATTTTCTGCATAATTTTCTCCATAATAAAGTAACAATATTTTTATAAATTGTAGCTCAATATTTAAGATGATTTCAATCATTTAAAAAAAATTAATTCTCAATTTTTTATTTCTTAAGATTATTTTTGGCATCGAGGACAATAATAGGTACCACGCCCGCCAAGTATAATTTTTTCAACTTTTGTTTTTTTACACATTCCACAAGTTTCCTGATAAAAAACAACTAAATTATTAAGGGCATCTCCCTTGCTGCCACTTACATCAAAATATCCGCCCTTAAAGCTCATCCCCTGAGATTTTATATTTCTAGAAATAATTTTTTTTGTTGCCTCACACATTTTTTTTGCATCGGATAAAGAAATGCTCACGGCCTTCCTTGTTGGAAGAATTTTAGAAAGAGCACATATCTCTGAAGCAATATAATTACCAATGCCTGCAAAATATTTTTGCTCAAGCAAAAGTACTTTAATTGATCTCTTCCCATGCTTTTTACAGATATTTAAAAGATATTCTGGAGTAAATAAGTTGCTTGAGACATCAACGCCTAGCTTTTTAAAATACAAAAGAGCGCTATCACTCGAAAAAAAATAAATTTTTCCAAATCTTCTAGGATCAACATACGCTAAAAATACAATTTTTTTGCCACTTTGAATTTTTAGTGTAATGTGAGCATGTTTTTCTTTTGGAGATGTATCATATTTTCTCCAGCCACCACTCATTCCTAGCCGACTAACAATATGCTCTCCATTTTTTAAGACAAAATCCAAGACTTTCCCATGACGAGAAATTTTTACAACTTCCCTATTAACTGGTGAAAAATCTTTTATGATCAAAATTTTACCCGCATGTTCTGACTTAAAAATCTTTTTTACGGTAAACGGAACAAATTCCTCTATCTGATTTTTGATAGTTTCAACTTCGGGTAACTCTGGCATTAGTTTTCCTCTTGAAAAATTTCAACGATCTCAATCCCCTTTCCTTTAAGCGTTCTTAACTCTTTGGGAATGCTTTTTAAGATCTCTTCCTCTAATACATTTATAATTCTTTCTTTTAAAAAACTTCTTCCATAAACAATTGATACTTCGCGGGTTGGAACAGGAGAGCTAAAATCTCTAATCATTTTTTTATGAACTGGAGATAATACATTGACGGCCAGATGAGGCAATATCGTATAGCCAGAAGTTTTAAGCACCATACTTTTTAATGTTTCTAAATTACCACTCTCAAATCTAATTTTACCATCTTTAACGGGGTTCTTTTTATTATCAGCGCAAATATTTAGCACTTGATCTCTAAAACAGTTGCCCTTATTTAAAAGCCAAATCTCATTCAAATCCAAATCGTCCTGCTTTATTTTTTCTTTTTTTGCCAATTGATGTTCTGGATCTATAAAAAGATAAAATGGCTCATAATATAAAACTCTTTCGATCAAAGAGTCATCATGAAGTGGTGTAACCAAAAGACCAGCATCTATTTCATCGCTTCCAAGCAAACGAATAATATCTTCAGTTTTATACTCTTCAATTATTAATCTTATCTTTGGATATTTTTCTGCAAAATTTTGCACAAAAAGAGGAAGTAGATATGTCGAAATTGTTGGAATAACCGCAAGTCTAAACTCTCCCTCATAACCTTCTTTCCCACTCTTTGCAATCTCAAGCAATCTTTTGTTTTCTTTAATAACTACTGCGGCTTGTCTTATTATTGCTTCACCTTCAAGAGTTGGTAGCACTGGTGTTTTTGATCTATCAAAAATTATAACTCCAAGCTCTTCTTCTAATTTTTGAAGTTGCATACTAAGTGTTGGCTGAGTCACAAAAGTTGCCTGTGCGGCCCTTCCGAAATGGCGAAACTTATTTACGGCCAATACATATTCTAATTGTGTAAGTGTCATCATGCCTCCATTATTAAAACTTTTTATCACTTTAAGTGAATAAATAATAACTATCTTAAAATAAGTTTTATCAATTTATATTATTGCACCTTTTATCCGATACTAGCTAAACTTTGTAAAGCAAATATCAAAATAAGTTTTTTCAACAAGGGGTATAAAATGAATCACAAACTGCCAGAATTACCATTTTCACCAGAAGCACTAGAACCATATATATCAAAAGAAACACTATCTTTTCATCACGGAAAACATCACCAAGCATACGTTAATAAACTAAATGAGTTAATTCAAGGTACACAAATAGAAAATAAATCTCTTGAAGAGATAATAAAAACTGCAACACCTGGCCCTATTTTTAACAATGCCGCTCAAATATGGAATCATACTTTTTACTGGCACTGTCTTGCGGCAAAACAGGGCGGAAATCCAAAAGGCGCAATCGCAGATGGCATTCATGAAGCATGGGGAGATTTTGAAAAATTTAAAACAGAGTTTACCAATAACGCAATTGCTAATTTTGGTTCTGGATGGACTTGGCTTGTTAAAACACCAGACAATAAACTAAAAATTGTCAACACTTCAAATGCAGGAACACCGATTACAACACAAGATAAACCAATTCTAACTATAGATATTTGGGAGCATGCTTATTACATAGATTATAAAAATGCTAGGCCAAAATATGTTGATGCTTTTTGGAATTTAGTAAATTGGGATTTTGCTAATAAAAATATCTAGGCATTCAAAACAGAAATTATCTTATCTTTAAAAATTGCCTCTGACTCTGGATTTGGCCTGTATTTGTTGTAATGAGCAGATACAGGCACTTTCCATTTTAATAAACTCATAACGTCGTCTATGTCTTTTAGTGCTCCTAAGCTCCAGCCATAGGAACCAAAGGAAAAACCAACTTTATTTTTTGGTTTTAAACCTTTTATATAACTAAGCATCGAGGCCGCAGTTGGAAGAATTGTAGTATTTAAAGTTGGAGCTCCAAAAAATATGTATTTTGACTCTAAAACATCAGTCATAATATCAGATATATGAACAGACTTTAATGATAAAAATTTTGTTGGAATATTTTTTTCTTCAAGAACAAATTTTAAAGTATTTGCCATTTGTTCTGTAGAACCCCACATACTGTCGTAAATAATCACTGCCTTATTTTCATGCTCTCCTCTCGCCCAAAAGCGATATTTTTTTAAGATCGCATCTATATTTTTTCGCCAAATAAGACCATGACTTGGTGCAATCATATCAAAATCAAGTTTTGCTAAAGAGTCCATTACGCGTTCAACCTGGGTTCCAAAAGGATAGACGATGTTTGCATAGTACTTTGCCGCCTCTTCCATTAAAGTATCAAATGGAACTTGATCATCAAACCAAGAATCAGAAGCATAGTGCTGACCAAAAGCATCGTTTGGAATAAGCAATTTATCTTCTTCAACATAAGTTGCCATCGAGTCTGGCCAATGCACCATTGGAATATGTAAAAAGCTTAAAGTTTTTTTTCCAAGAGAGATCTTTTCTCCACTTTGAACTACTCTTAGATTCCAATTTGTTGTTTGATAATGTTCTTTAAGTCCTTTATCTCCGTTAATAGAAGTAATTACCTGTGCATTTTTTGCAATCTGCATTAAATCAGGAATTGCGCCGGAGTGATCCATTTCTACGTGGTTGGAAATAACATAATCAATTTTTGCTGGATCGATAATTTCTCTAATACGATCGATCATCTCTTGAGCGTAATTTGGCTTTACAGCATCAATCAAAGCAATCTTTTCATCTACGATCAAATATGCATTATAGGTTGTTCCTTTATTGGTTTTATATCCATGAAAATCTCTTACCGACCAATCTTTTGCTCCAACCCAGTAAATACCTTTTTTTATTTCCAACCTATTCATTCATACTCCCTATTTCTTTACTTTTCAGTCTTTGTTGCATCAACAAAAACTCTTGCTCCTAATTCCTTATCAAGCATATATAACGCCTGAGGAGCATTTTCAAACATTTTTAATTTTTCAACGATTGTTCTGGCACTATTTTCTTCTTCTACCTGTTCATTAACAAACCACTGTAACATATTATTTGTAGCATGGTCTCTCTCTGAAATTGCAATATCCACCAATTTATTAATACAAGATGTAATATGCTGTTCATGCTGTAATGCCTCTTCAAAAGCTTTTCTTGGGGATACCCACTCTGTTTTTGGTGCGGCAATTGCTTTTAAACTTACAAACGAATCTCTATCATAAAGATAGTTAAAAAACTTTAAGGCATGTGATGTTTCCTCTTGGTATTGAATATGCATCCAATTAGCAAAACCCAACAAATTCAGTTTTTGAAAATATGCCGACATTGATAAATACAAATGTGCTGAAAACATTTCTTCGTTAATTTGATCATTAATTGCTGTTTGCATTTTTTGACTTAACATATCTTTATCTCCTTGTTGAAAAAAATAATCTAGTTACTTTTGATAAATTTATAGCACCACATCAAAAAAAAGGAAATAAATAGCATCTATGATTTATTATAACTTCATCTATTTCATTGCTTGAAAAATAAATCTTTAAGAGTATATAATAATCTCGACTATAAAATATGATCAAAGGATAAGTTTATGAGTTTAGAGACAATTGCAACAGACCTTGCACCAAAGGCAATAGGTCCATATTCTCAGGCCGTCATTGTTGGTGATGTTATATACTGCTCTGGAATGCTCGGAATTAATCCAAAAACATCTGAAATGCCGACAAGTTTTAACGCTCAGTTGCAACAAATTATGGATAACATTGATGGACTATTAAAATCTCAAAATTTATCAAGAGCTAATATTGTAAAAACAACAGTTTTCTTAACTGATCTTAAGGATTTTCCATCTGTTAATGCGGAATATGAAAAATTTTTCTCTGCACCATACCCTGCAAGAAGTTGTGTTGAAGTTTCTGCTCTTCCAAAAAATGCGCATATAGAAATTGAAATTATTGTTAGCAAAAAAAATTAACTATGTTTAAAAGTAGATACGTTTTTGAAACAAAAGAGACTCGATTTTGGCGCTATATTAAAAGCGTTGTTGCAATTTTTATTTTTATTATTATTTCATATCTTGTTTTGTGTGCGCTAATTGTTTCTTCATCAAAGCAAGAAACATTAAAAACAAATTCTACTTTTTTTAATAATACAATTCCAGATATGATCGCTGTTTTCACTGGCGACATTGGTCGTATTTCCTTTGCCATTGAAAAAGCAAAGGATTATAAACAGCCCAATATTTTCATTACAGGTGTATATTCTAAAAATACCGTGCAATCGATTATTAACAGATTAAACATTAAAGAAGATTTTGATTTTAATATGCTTGAAATAGATTACAGTGCCAGAAATACAGTTGAAAATGTTATATCCACACTAGATCATATTAGAAAAAGCAAAAATATAGAAACAGTTGTTATTATCTCACACGATTATCATATTATACGAATTAAACTTATCATGAATCATTTAAGACCAATTGCAGATCCAACAAAAATCTACTATACAGGCATTGAAACAGATTATACCAGCTGGCGTAATATAAAAATTCTTTGCAGGGAAGTTTTTAAAATTATTCGAGTATATCTTCTTTTAACTTTATGGGATCATGATATCGCTGTAGATTTCAACTAATTTACTATGCTCGTTCTACACTTATAACTTCTTCAAGACTCTCTATTGCACTAACAGTTTTTTGAAATTCTTTATAATCTTTTACTTCAACTTCAAAAATAAAGTTGGCCTTACAATCAGGCAAAGAACGGGCCATCGCACTTTTAATATTTATATGTAGATTATTAATTACTCCAGAAATTTGAGATAGAAGACCCGGCTTATCATGCGTCATAATTTTTATATTTACAGGATATTTAAATTTGTACTCACTATTCCAACTAACTTTAACACTTCTAGCAATCTCGCAACTATCAATACGATTGCAATTTGTTGTATGAACAGTAATTCCTCTTCCTCTTGTAACATAACCAACAATCTGATCTCCTAGAATTGGATTACAGCATCTGGCCATTCTAATCATTAAATCATCCATGCCTTCAACAACAACTGCATTTTCTTTACCGCTTCTTTTTTTTATCCCTTGAGAAAGTTGTGGCGACATAGAATTTAATTCTTCAATTTGCCCGTCTATTTCTTCGCCCTTAATCTGATTTAAAGATGAAATATTTTCTATAACATTTTTAGGAGTAAGCTTTCCACTTCCTACGGCAATAAATAATTCATCGTCACCACTAAAATTTAACTTTTTAATTGCGTTTGCAAAATCTCCATTTTTCTCTAATGTTTTTATAGAAGTTGAAAAAACCCTAAATGCTTTTTCCAGAAGCTCTCTTCCTGCATCTTTTGCCTGATCGCGTTCAATTTTTAACATCCATTGTCTGATTTTTGTTTTCGCTCTAGTCGTTTTGACAATATTTAACCAATCTTTAGAAGGTGTTTGACTTCTTGACGTTATAATTTCTATTGTGTCTCCTGATTTTAATTTATAGCGAAGTGGAACAATTTTTCCATTTATCTTTGCCCCAACACAATGATGCCCTACTTCGGTATGCACCATATAGGCAAAATCAAGAGGAGTTGCTCCTAGGCAAAGTTCTAACACCTCCCCTTTTGGAGTAAATACAAAGATTCCTCCCATATCTAAATCTGTCTTAACAACATCAAGTAATTCTTTTCCACTGGCCGTACTACGATTATACTCCAAAAGGTCCTCAACCCAAGCAAGCTTTTGTCCTTTGTTATTTGAAAAACCTTCTTTATATTTCCAGTGAGCTGCAACCCCGCGCTCTGCGACATCATCCATCTCTTGAGTTCTAATTTGAATCTCTATTCTTTCTGCTTTTGGGCCAATAACAGTTGTATGAAGACTTTGATAGTTATTGGCCTTAGGAATAGCAATATAATCTTTAAATCTTCCTGGAATTGGAGTGAATGACGAATGAATAATTCCTAGTGCCTTATAGCACTCTGTAATATTATTTACGATTAAACGAAAAGCAAGGATGTCTTGAATTTGTTCAAAATCAACACTTCTAGATACCATTTTTTTATAGATAGAATAAAAATGTTTTGGTCTTCCTCGAACATAGGCGTTCAAAGAATACTCCAGAAGTTTTTCTTTAATAACCCCTATAACCTCTTCGATGTAACGATCTCGCTCAGATTTTTTCATTGCCACTTTTTCTGCTAAGCGGTAATAAACCTCGGGTTTTAAAAACCTTAAGCAAAGATCTTCAAGTTCTGACTTTACGGAATTGATACCTAAGCGGCTTGCAAGTGGAACATAAATATCAAGAGTTTCCTGTGCCTTTTTTTTCTGTTTTTCTTCAGAAACATATTGCAGTGTTCTCATGTTGTGCATTCGATCTGCAAGTTTTACAATAATAACTCGCAAATCTTTTGCCATCGCAACAACCATTTTTCTAAAATTTTCTGCTTGTGATTCTTCACTCGTTTTAAATTCAATTTTAGAAATTTTTGTTAAACCAACCACAATTTGAGCAATGCCTGGGCCAAATTCTTTTTCGATCTCTTCTGGTTTTACATGACAGTCCTCTATAACATCATGTAAAAGTCCTGCGACAACACTCTCTAGATCCATTCTCAGTTTTAAAAGTGTCGCAGCAACGTTCATTGGATGAACAAAATATTTCTCTCCTGAACTTCTAAGTTGTCCAGAGTGACTGTTTTGTGCGAAATCACAAGCCTTACGTAAAACTTCTGCATTAAAGTTGGGAATATAAGCCTCTGCTCGTCTGATAAGCTCATCGACTTGCAGATCTCGTTCATGGGAAAAATCAATTCGATTAACTATCACAAACGAATAATCTCCTCGACAGTTTGTCTAAGCTTTAAATAAGCTTTTTCCAAATCATCGTTTAAAATTTTATAATCGTAGGCATCTTCTTTTTTTAATTCTTCTTTTGCATTTCTTAATCGCACCTGGATAACCTCTTCGCTATCTGTACCTCGCGCTCTTAATCGTTTTTCTAATTCTTCTACAGAAGGTGGTCTTATAAAAATTGCCTTTGCTTTATCTTTAAAATAACGTTTAAAAGAATCTGTCCCTTGAACATCCAAATCAAAAAGAATAAAATTTCCTTTTTTTAATTCATCTTCAACAAACCTCTTTTCTGTTCCATAAAAATTACCATGAACAGTTGCCCACTCTAAAAATTCGTTATTATCGCGCATCTTTATAAAGTGTTCCTTTGACACAAAAAAATAACTTTTGCCTTCAACTTCTCCAGATCTCATTGCTCTGGTAGTATGTGAAACTGATTCAATCAAATTAGGCATTTCTGCTCGAAGCCTTTTTATCAGTGTCGATTTTCCAGTTCCTGACGGAGCAACAATTACAATAATTTTTCCCTCTTTTACCATATTAATAACACCCTTTATTCTAGATTTAATGCTTGTTCTCTAATATTCTCTAGGAGAACCTTCATTTGAATCACGTGTTCTGAAATTTCATCTTGGCCAGTCTTAGATCCTATGGTATTGGTTTCTCTATTTAGTTCTTGTAAAATAAAGTCAATTTCCCTACCGGCTTCTTTTGCATCATTTAACACTTTATCAAATTTTTGAAGATGCATCGCTATACGATCTATTTCTTCTTGTATATCTGATTTTTCTAAATAGTAAATAATTTCTTGTGCCATTCGTGTTTCATCTAATGCGACACTCTCCATTAGATCTTTTAGTTTTTTTTCCAGTCTTTCTTTTATTATTTTTTTCACCAAAGAACTTTTTGAGAGGATGTCTTTGTAGTGTATTTCGTATTTATTTTTTAGATCGATAATTGCATTTTTGATTTTTTTCCCTTCCTCTTCTCTGTTATTTTTTAATACACTAACGGCATCTAAAAATGTTGCAACTACTTCTGGTTTTAAATCATCATACCTGCTAGAAACATCATCTTTATAAAACTCTCCCCGTAAAAAATCACAAGGATTTATAGAAATATGCTTGTCTGTGATTGTTATTCCTTTGTTAATGTCTTGAATAAAACGATTAATTTTTTCAAAATCAAGTTCTGCGAATTGTTCATTTTTATCTTGTTTGGAGTAATTGATATATATATCAAAACTACCCCTTTTAAAGTTTTTCTCTATCTCTTTTCTTAAATCAATTTCAATAGCAGAAAAATGAGAACTCATTTTAAAACGTAAATCTCGAAAACGGTGATTTACGCTCTTAATCTCAATATTGACACCATATTTTTTAGAAATTTTTTCTACTTTAGCAAATCCGGTCATTGACTGCATGGCCACAATATACCACCTAAGCGTTTATACATTTTATATATTAAAAACTATTTATAGTCGCAAAAAAATTCGTGCAATAAACTCTACTCCATAGACCAACCTTGCACAACTCCTGCCTCAAAAAAAACATATCGAATTTTACCATTTTTATAAAACGCCCAACGTTCATTTTGATTCATTGGATTTCCTGCAACATCAATTCTCTCTGGTCTGCCCAATGCTCTTGATACTGAATTTTTATCCATTCCCAAAAATATTTCGCCACCTAAATCATCATAGGAGTATTGTTGTGAATTCGTGCTAGCAAACCCAGATTCTGCCCTAGCAAGTCCCCGGCTAATCAAATAATCTTGCTTCTCTTTACTGTTTGATAAATTTAGATAATAAAGCCTTTCTGAATCTCCGCCAAGTTGGTTTCTTACTTGGCGATACTCACTATACTCTCTATCGCTTAAAGATTGCTCTCTTTCTGCGACATCACGCATAATGCTTTTTTGCACAAGATAATCTTCTTTCGTTCTATACGATGCAGGTGTTCGCATCATTATCTCATCTCGATCTAAAAATGCTCTACCGCTATCGCCCGGAACAACTGCAAAATCTCTATTAGCAACCCAAAGACCATCACTTTCTCTTTCCATTTCATCATAGAAAGTACGTTGAGTTAAAAGCTCTGCGCACCCTGATAAAAAGAAACAACCTGTTAAAATAATAAGTAAATTAAGTTTCATAAAAATACAAACTCCGTTTATTGTTTGTTATTTCAATCTCCTAAAGCTTGTCGGCAAAAAATTTAAACTTCATAACTTTTGGCAAAAAAATATAAAAATGGAATTTATTTCCCGTTTCTTTATCTGACAAAAATAATTTACTATTTTTTCTAAAAACTTAAGGCTATTTTTCTAAAAATTTTCTTTCAACTATCCGATAACAAGGTATAACAAATGCTCAAGTACAATACTTATAGCTAGTACGACAGCTTGAGATTATTTAAACTTTAATTTTATGTACCTATTAAAAACATGAAAGATAAAATTTTATTCATAATAAATCTGCTTAAAATAAAAATCGCATCTATTCCTATAGCTGTAGTTGCAAAAATAAAATCAAATTTTAAAAAAATCGTTCCTACAAAAGTTCACAGCTACTTTTTAAAAATAAAAGAGAGAACTTCAAGTGAAGTTATCGATGTAAATATCGCCGGTGAAAAAGATGCCAAACAACGACTATTAAATGTTTTAAACTTGGCCAAAACAGAAAAAAATAAAATCATTTTATTTTTTACCTCAATTATAATTAGAATTAGAAGTTTAAAGTTCCAAGATCTTGATTGGAAAGTAATCGCAAAAAATAGCTATCAAAATTACCAACGAGTTTTACAGATCTTTAGAAACTGGATTAAAACACAATCTATCACAACGATTATGGTTCTCATTTCAGTCTTCTCGATAGTACTTGTTGCCGTTTCTCTAATATATCAAAACATTTCAACAATCTATAAGAAAAAAAATGATAAAATCATAGCTGAAATAAAAAAAGAAACACTACCAGAAAAAAAAGATCGCCCAAAATATTACAAACAACTAGATCGCCAACTTCAAGTCACAAATGTTTCCATGCCTGTTTTTGTAGAATCTTTTTCATCTATGCGGGCCCTTTATATGGATTTCACAATTCAAACCTCAAATCGATTTGTTAGAAATTTTTTACAAAAGCATGATCATTTAATTCAAGATCAACTAACAACATCGGTAGAACCAACCGTACCCGACTTCCCACTAACAGATGAAGGAAAAACTATTGTAAAAGATAAGATTCAAAAAGAGGTCAACAAGGTTATTAAAACATATAAAATTGAAGGGGAAGTCGAGCAAGTTTTTTTGGACTCTATTATTGGGGCCTAAGCGGCCTGTTTTTCTGTAAATTTTTTTACAAATTCCCTTACCGTACTATTTGAAATATCCAAAATTTTAGCACTTTTTAAGATATCTTTGTTGCAGTTTAGATATACCTTATAAACATAACTTTCTTTTATATTTTCTAACGTCTCTAATTTAAAATCATTTGTAGATGTAGAAATATCAAAATCTTTGCTTACCAATTCTTCATCAACTATATCTATATCAAGTGTTGCTCCTTTCTTCATAATACACTTTTTCTCTAAATGTCCCAAAAGCTGTCTTACATTTCCGGGCCACTTGCATTGCTTGTAAAAATTAACAAGCTCTAAAGAAATAGATAGTGATTTTTTTGTAATAAAATCTCTGACAAAATACTCTATAAAATCTACTCGCTCTCGAAGCGGAGCAAGTCTAAAGAAAGCTCCTGTAGATATCCTATAGAAAAAATCTTTTCTCATTTCATTCTGCTCTACTAGTTTCTCCAAAGATCTTCCTGATGCAACGATCACTCTTACATCAACACTTTCATCGCGATGACCACCAACGGGACGAATTTTTTTATTATCAAAAAATAGCAATAGTTTGGTTTGAAGTTCTTTACTTATTGAGTCTATTTCATCTAAAAAAAGAGTTCCCCTGTTGGCCTCTAAAATTGCTCCTCTTTTAGAATTAATAGCTCCAGTAAAAGCACCTTTTATATGCCCAAATAGCTCTGACTCAAGAAGTGTTGGAGCAAAAGAGGATAGATTAATATGTACAAACTCTCCACTTCTTCCGCTATTATCGTGAATCATTTTTGCAAGACGAGTTTTACCGGTTCCTGTTTCTCCTTCAAGAAGTACATTCATATCACTTTTAATAAATTTTTCTTTTAAAAACTCATCTTCTTTAAAGTTACTTTTTACGCTTGTTTTTTTTGTTTCTTCAATTTTAAATTTTATTCTATTTCCAAAAAAATCTACAACATCACCGCGACAAATAAATGCTTTAGTACAATAGTTTCCATTTAAGCGAAATGGATGATCAGATAGTGCAATCATTTCATAGCGCAGATCGTTTTTATCTTGGGCATCATAAAAATTTATTGCCGAGAGTTTATAATAAAAATCAGGCAAGTCGATGCTTCCAAGAAAAATTTCATTGCCTTCATTTTTTAGTGCTAAATCGTTATGATAGTTAAAAATATACTCTGTTCGCATTAAAGGAATCTCTTTTACTCGTCCTTGTATTGGAGAAATTATCATTGCATCACTTATACGAATCCCATTTTCTTTAATTATTGAATTAAGATGAAAAACTTTTCTTTCGTTACAGACCATTTGAAACTCCTTGTTGGTTGATTTAGACAATTACTGCTAACGCGCGTTTTACAAAATGTGTGCCTAGACTTAGGCGTTAGCTTCTTGCTTGAATTTACAAGGATATTGACCGAATATCTTTTAATTTTTGAACGCTATTTGGTATAGTTTATATACCTAATCAAAAAAAATTGTACTAAAAAAAACAGCAAGGACTAATATGGGAATTGAATTTGCAAAAGAAAAATCAGAGTTTTTAACTGGACTTGCAACATTTGATCAGTCAAAAGATTGGATGAAAAAAAATATTCCTTTTACTGGACTTGTTATTGCTGGAAGGTCAAATGTGGGGAAATCCTCGCTAATAAATAATCTTCTTGGTGATAAAATCGCAAGAGTTTCTAAAACTCCTGGCAGAACTACTGAAATTAATATTTTTAAATTTGAACTAATCAATAAAGGAAGAATTGAAAAAACAAACAATCTCTTTTTATTTGACTTACCTGGATATGGATTTGCTAAGGTTTCTGATGATCAAACGCAAAAATGGCAAGAATTAATGTCGGAATTTTTTTCATCACTTCCTAAAACGACACTTGTTGTCATTATTCAAGATGCACGTCACCCAAGCATGACAAGCGATGTAGATTTTTTATATTTTATTGAACAATTTGGATTAGAATCTGCCGTTGTTTTAAATAAGGCCGATAAATTAAAAAATCAAAAAGAAAAAAACGCTTTAAAAAAATTAATACCCGCCATATCTAAAAAATTTAAACAGGCCAAAACATTTAACATTGTTTCTGTTGAAAAAGGCGATGGAATGAAAGAGTTTAAAGATAATCTTGTAAATTTTATTATCAAATCACAGTAGATGACTGCGATTCTGATTTAATTTTTACAACGGCTTGATCTAGTATTTCCAATTCTTTTTTTAAAAGTTCAATTTTTTCAATTTTATCTTTTGTTTGTAAATACATTGGATCATTTGGATTTTTTGAAAGCTCTTGGACTAAATACCGGCCGATTTCTTCATAGCTTTCCTTTATTTCATTGTTTATTTTTGAGGCTTTTAGCATTTTTTTACAAACACGAGTTGAGCATACAAATTGCTGCTCAATCCATGTTAAAACATCCTTAACTATCTCTTTCCAATTCTTTGTTTCCATATATTCCCTAGGCGCTTGTTGACGTAATAATTCAATTACAATATCATATCAAAAATTAGAATACATTTCAAACTCATGGCCTCTTGGTGGAATGGTAGACACGCAGGTTTCAAAAACCTGTGTCCTTGCGGATGTCCGAGTTCAAGTCTCGGAGAGGCCACCAGATTAATTACCGTTTTTATAGACCATCAATCTGAAGATCAAGAGAACTATTATTACCAATTCGATCGACGATATTCACTATCACAGAGTCGGGAGTGACTGTAACTAAAATTGGATTATAAATCCCAAGACACTCTTTTGAGAAAAAATCATGACCAAATTTTTGCGCTGGATCTGGAATCATTTGCAAAACGGCCCCAGCTTCATACCGGTCAATACCCATCTCCTTTGCCATTTCCTTTTCGGTATCGACAAAGATAGGGTTATCTTTTGCTCCCCTCTGCCAAGTTTCAAAATCAGATCGATGACTTTTAGTAAAAGAGGAATTTGGGTGTACATCTAAATCAGAACTCTTCATACTGGCCTTGCCGTTTGGGAAACTCCCATAGATTAAAAGATGATCTCCTTTTTTCATTTTCATCCCTAGTTTACTTTTTTGAAGCTTTTTTGCCACGTCTAAAACTTTTGCAAAAGAATAGTTGCCACGATCCGTTTTAAACTCTTCGCCTTTTGGATAAAAATCTTTATAAAATGTATCAACTACTTTTGTAATTTCTTCTTTAGAAACTGTCTTTAATCCTTTTAACTTTAAAAACATTTCATCAACCTGGTCTTGTCCAAAATTTCTAAGCCAAAATTCTTGATTACGCCTTGTTGCTTTTTCCATAACCATTTCCCAATCTTTTAACGCTGTTTCCATTTTTGTTGCTGATTCCAAAAATTTTGTCCATCTTTGTTTCTTACCTTTTTCTCTTATTTCCATAGGAAGTGTTAGAAACAGTTTTGTACTATCTTTAGAGTATACTTCATGATGATGTAAATCTTTGTCATACTCTAATGCCCAGACGTTTACAGAAGATGAGTGCTCTAATCCCTTATTATACTCATCTACTAATTTTAAATATTCAAAAATTCGATCACTTTGAAATACTGTCAGGCACTGTGTTAAAAAAATTTTAAAATTCCTTTTATCCCAAGTGTTGTAAATATAGGTTTCAATTTTTTTATCTAATTCTTTTATCTGTTTTTCAAATTCAACGATATCCTCTTTGGAAAAATTATTTTTTAGTTGCATTAATTTTTCTAGAAAATTTCCTTTTGCTAAACTTCTCCCAAAAAGAGACATCCAGTGAGGATTAGAAAAATCTGCGCGACCATCCTTTCTCTTTGGTGTTTGGATCATTGCCAAGTTTTGAAGTTCATTCAATAAGAAATTTATATCTTTTGGAGAATTAAGATTGTTAATTATTTTTTTAAAGACAAGTTCTGCTTTTTCATTGTAAACAACTTCAAAAGAATAGGATGTTAGCTCTTTTATGCTGTTTTTTATTTTCTCTGAAACGCTTTCTTTTTCAGTGCTTATTAAACTTGTTAATTTTTGTTCAAGACATCTTAATAAAGTTGTTGCATTAGCAAGTGTGGGTGTCTGTGCTAATAAAAAAATAAAAGTTATTAATTGAATCGATTTTATAAAACGCATGAAAAACGTATCGGAAAATGTTGTAGCAGAATTAAGGTTTTGCGCGGTATTTTCTAAAATAAGTTGTAGGAGCAATTGTCGCAAATACCCGATTAAAAAACTTTACACCTAAAAAAATAAAAAATAGCCGATATAAAGAAGCAATTAAAACAAACGATAGAGCATATTGGATAAAAAATGATCCAATCAAGTTAGACATTATGTTGTCTGCAAGATATTTAGATAGCGGTAAAAGTATGAAAAAAGCAATACATGAAAATAGTGGCAAATTTGCAACGATCGCATTTCTTGGACAATAATTCATACAACGCATACAGCTTTCACATGAAAACTTCCAAAAGGGTCTATCGTTTTTCATAACAATAGCACTAACGGGGCAGTTTTTAATACACAGACCACAAGCATTACAACTCGTTGTTGAGTAATTAATTTTTGCTAGAAAAAATTTACCCCATACAAGATACAAGAAACTTAAAGGAAAAATTAAAACTCCAAATATAAAGCTAATTTTTCCACAAAAAACCTTTTTGTTTTCCACAAATAGATTGTGTAAAAACGTTTCAAAATTATTTTTGGCCAAACCCATCATTTTATCTGTCGTACAAATACCATTGCTCGGAAGAAGTGGCGTCCAATTTTGTGGAGTTTGTCTTAATGGATAGGCCCCTGCTATTTTATATCCTTTAAATCTTAAAATCATAGCTGGAATATAAAGGCCCGAACCTTCCCAGCCTGGTATAAGAGTATTTTTTATAGTTAATGCACCAAGAGTGGTAACAAAAAAGGCCTCTACATTACTTTTAGTTTTAGGAAAAGAAAGTATAAACTTCAACATAATCCAAATTGTAGTAAAACCATGAACGGGAAAAATAAATCCAATTCGATCACCACTTTTTAGAGGAGAATCTAAATTCTCATGCTCTATGTTAACAAGAGCTGTTTTAATATTTTTACTTAGTAAAAAAGATTGGGCCCAGTTTGCAGTATTTTTTGCATTACCGGTCCCTGAAAAATAAAAAATTTTCACAACATCACGCACTAGATACCAACGCCAATAGAGGCCCCGCAAGACTGCAATCTAACAGATTTTTCTTTTTCCCATTTTCCTCGAGAATCAAGACACTCCAAATTCCAAAAAACCTTTTCTAAATCTATACGCATGCCAAGAATAAAAGTATTTGTTACCGATGTTCCATTTTTAGAATAGTTTCCGTATGTTGCTGAGTCTAGCTTGGCCTTTACTTCATACGTCGTATTAAAATAATTTAGATAAAGCATGGCATGTTTTCCAAAACGCCAACCAGTTAGAAGACCGATATCATAAATATCTTGCTCAAGTGTACCATTAAACGTTGCAAAATATTTTCGGTTTGAATCTGTTGCATCAACACTTCCTTCATCTTCTGTTGAATTTCTCATACCAAAAGAAGCTGCGGCCTTAAAACCTTTCTTTTTTTCCGCGCTACCTGCTCCGATAAATTGATATTTTACACCAATAATTCCTGGAGTGTCGGTAAAATCACGCCAAAAAATATCAACTCTTTTATGAACGGGAAGCCCAAAAAGTAGCATTAGATCACCCGATCTACGCTCTACTTCTGACTGTTCATAAACCTGAACACTGCCTAGTATTTGAAAGGCAGATAAAACAGAGACATTATAATTTTTTGCAGCAGTACCAAATTGAGTATAAAAATGAGTTAAAAAGTCTTCGCTATACCCTTTTGTTTCAGGAGAATCAAAACGATGAACTGGCATATTGTAATCAATAGTTGTCATCGAGCATGATGATAAAAAAATAAGAAAGAATAAGATAAAATAGTTTTTCATTTTGTGCTTGTCCTTGGGAATTATTGTGTACTGTTAACAGTAAACTGTTTGCGGGTTACTGTCTACTGTCTACTGTCTACTGTCTACTGTCTACTGTCTACTGTCTACTGTCTACCGTCTACCGTCTACCGTCTACCGTCTACCGTTTGCCGTCTACCGTTTCAAACAAAATCATTTCCGCTCCCTTCCTGTTTTAAATTTTTTTAGGGCCCCTTTTTTTTGTGAATTCCCCAAAAAAATTTAAAACAGGAGGTCGCTACAATGATTAAAAATTTTAAAACTTATCAATTATCTGTCGAACTTTATCGTCAATGTCAAAAGATGCCATTACCGCAATATCTTAAAGATCAGTTACTGCGCTCATCATCTAGTGTTGCACTAAATTTAGCAGAAGGAACAGGAAAACGAACACTAAAAGATCAGCGCCGATTCTATGATATTGCTTTTGGCTCCCTAAAAGAGACAACAAGCATTCTCGAACTTGCAAATGCTCCAAAAGAAATAATCGAATTGGCCGATAAAACATCTGCTCATCTATATAATTTGTTAAAATGGTTTTCTAAAAATTGCTAAAATATTTTTTTACTTATCTAAAAAGTGAATACACACAACACTTCCATCTATTGGTAATTTTGGTAATAGCGAACTATCCGCAAAATCATCTGTGGCCGGTAACACTTTAATAGTTTTTGTAATTTGTTCACTTGAAATATTATATACACTTAAAAAATCTGGGCCAAATAATCCCGCTGATACACTATCAAGTTTTTCTGATGTAGCAGATGCATTTGCGCTTGAACCTGTTGCTCCTTAATTTGCCAGGACAGTAGTGAAAATAAAAAATTATTGACAACCTAATATATTAGGCATAATATATTAGGTGTATGGATATGACAAAAATCAAGGATATTCGTAAAAGCCTAGGTCTTACTCAGGCGCAATTGGCCACTGATGCTGGAGTGTCTTTGGCAACGCTACAAAATATTGAAGCGGGGAGTGCTAATCCTTCACTAAGTGTTTTGATGAATATATTTAACGTGCTTGGATTAGATTTTAGTTTCAAGCCCCAGTCTGCAAATTGGGCCATACTAACTTCGATGGGAGTTCCTTTAATAAATACGAGCGAAGAGAAGTCTGAAATTAGACTTGATAGGTTAGGACTAGTTATTGAATTAAAAAAGGCATGTTGGGAAATTATTCATCGGCCCGATCATAGGAAAGCGATGGCATTGAGTTCATACTTACTAGTTATAAAAAATCACTATGACAATTTTTGGAAGATTTTAGAGAAATCCATACCTAGTATTAATAACTATATTTCAGTTGAGATTAATGGGAACCTGATAAAATTATACCGCATAGCTCTTGCTAGGATTGATTACTTATGAGTGAAATAAATTCAGAGTTATTACAGAAGTTGCTAATGATTGCAGGGGGCAAGCTTAGCGGCAATTGGATTATTATTGGTGGCACCGTTTTGCCCATTATTGGAATTAATTATAGGGTGACGATGGATATTGACCTTATTGCAGAAAAAGAAACTCAAATGACTGAAACATTAAAGTTAATGGATATTGCGGAGTCATTAGGTCTTCCGGTAGAAGCAATTAATCAAGCTGGTGCACACTACCTATATAAAATTAAAAACTTCAGAAAACATTTAATTAGCGTTCATAAAGGGAAAAGTGCTCATATCTTTCGTCCAGATTGCTATCTTTTTATTTTGCTTAAAATAAATCGCCTGAGCGAAAGTGATTTGTCTGATTGTTTGAGATATATCTCTTATAGTAGGGAGCGTAACGAGAAAATTGACAAAAACTTAATATTAAAAAGTATTAATTCATATCTGTCCTCGGCCAATGGAGACCGGAAGGAGAGGCTTAAAAAGCTGTTAAAAGAAGTTGATTTTTAGCAAAACAAAAATGTTTTATCAATTAAATCTAAAAACCTGTTTTTTATTTTTTTAGTAATCTATTCTTAATTTAGATTATTTACCAAAATATCTTACAAGGCCTTAACTTTTGCCCGAACTAACTGATATAAACAAATCAGTAAAATTTTTAATGTTTTTAAGCTTGGCAGCGTCGTTGTAACACTGCTCTCTTTTCTTGGATAAAAATCAACTTCAATCTCTTTCACTTTTGCACCATCTAAAAGAAAAAATCCTGCAAGAATTAAATTTGGAGCAAATGCATTTTTTAAAATATGTTGATAATGTTTTTTAAATAACTCTTTTTTCATCAAACGAAACGGAATGTTTGGGTCACTGATACCTTTTGTAAAAATCACTTGAACCAAAAATTTTACCGTTTTTGTAATAACCTTTCTAATAAAAGTTCTATCGGCACTTTTCCTTTTTCCTATTATTAAATCAAGGTTATCTCTTTGTTTCCAAAACTCTAAAAAACTTTTTGGATCAATCTCGCTATCTGCATCTGCTTGAACAATCCACTCGCTGTCTAACGAATCATAATATCCCTTTATAATCGTAGGGCCATGTCCTGTGTTTTTTTGTCGAAAAATCTGCACTTTTTCAGAGGCAAATGTGTTCGCTATTTTATATGTCTCGTCAGTTGATCCGTCGTCATAAACTTTTATAAGATAAGAGAAAATATTTAATTCTTTAAATACCTGCTGCCATTTTGTGATTGTACTAGTTATATTTTTTTCTTCGTTAAATGCAGGAATGATTAGTGTTAATTGTGTGTTTGTATTCATTTATGATTGTCTTTTTTTCTGGGTACCTTTTCTGGGTACCTTTTCTGGGTACCTTTTTTCAGAGATGCATTCATTTGTGTCGCAGCTACTTTATAATTTTTTTTAGACTATTTTACGGACATGACGTTCTCTGCTTTGTCTATTAACTCATCATATTCGCATGCGCAAGAACGTAAATCTTTTACAAGCCCAAAACTTGCACTAAATAGTCCAATTTTCTCCTTTCCTGAGTCACTGTTTTCCCGAATTTTTTTTGCACTTGTTTTATAACAAGTCTTATTAAAAACTATACCACACGGCGCTCTTTTATCGCAGTCACTATCATCGCAAGAAAGATAGACTCTATTTGGTTCTGGGTCTGGAGTATAAACAATTTCTTCTTTTTGTTTTTTTCCTATAATTTCTCCTGCATAAACATTTTTAACATGAAATTGATATGCATTTGTTTTTTCTAAAGCAATAAAACAAAAATCTTTTGTAAGATCATACTCGCTCATTTCTTGACATAAATTGCTGATGTGAGAATTTTGACTTGCAATGACTTTTAATGTTCCATCTTTTTTTTCAAAAGGAAGTAGCTTTTGAATTAGGGAAACAATTTTTGGTTCAAGCTCTTTCCCGCTTTTTACTCTTTTAATTTGTGACAGCTCTTTTTTAACTTCATCGCTAATACCTTTAGTGAAGCGAAGAAATATATTACAGGTTGAAAGTCCTGCACAAAGTTTTTTCATCTCGGCGTCTTTATAATGCTTGTTTAAATAAAAAAGAATCTTTTTGTTAAAATCATCACTTTTTTCATATGATGCCATTTGTTTTGGATCAATATCGTATGCACCTAGGCTAATCGTTTCTTTCTGGCAACTATCAGATCTTGTTTTATCCTCAAGCCTCTCTATAATTTTAAAAATCTCTTTGTTAAAATTTTCTACGGTTTTAACGTTGCAATACTCATCACAAACGACAAGATCATTGCCTACGAGCAGAAAAGGAAATAGTGATAAAAATAAAAAGATGAGA
>CAZCDT010000010.1:0-35062 GCA_964497525.1 uncultured Bacteriovoracaceae bacterium | reverse complement strand
ATGTTTTTTTTCATATTTTTTTATATTTCATCTATCGTTACGTTTTCATTGTCCTTTTTTTTCGTGATGCGCAATAAAAAGTATCACGCACTTTTTTTAAAATAAAAAGATGAGAATGTTTTTTTTCATATTTTTTTATATTTCATCTATCGTTACGTTTTCATTGTCCTCTTTTTCCGTGATGCGCAATAAAAAGTATCACGCACTTTTTTTATTATGAAAGTCATCTGGCACCTTTAATTTTTCTATTTTGATGGTGGATAAAAAAAATGTGCATAACTTGTAATATATGGAGACGATGATTGGTAAAATTTTATTCCAACACCGTCTGCTGTAACTCCTAGATAGTATATGTCATTACTTATTGCCACAGATGCCGAAATGCTGGCTTCACTAATAGCCGACTCGCAAGAACTATCTGAATAAAATTCTCCTACGCTTGTTGTTAACTGAACCGTCACTGCACTAGTCGTATTTACAAGCTTATTATTTCTACCAACCGAGGCAACTTTAACTTTTGTGCATGAGTTATTTGGTATATGATACAAAAAAATACTTGGGTTATTTGGATCCACCAATCGTATTTTTGCAAAATTAGAATCTGTTGACTCATTAATTGCGGGATCTAAAACAATTCTCTTATATTGATGCGGAATTCGTAAAAACTTTAAACTACTAAGGGTTTGAACCATTGATAATGCTAGTTTTGTAGGATCAAAGCTTCCTGCAGAAGCAAGATCACTTTCTAAATCATAGTAAGCAATTCCAGAAGAAAAATTAATTGTTTGGTTTACTCCTTCGAACAACGTCGCTCCTGTCGCTAAATCAAACACCTTATAATCTAAAGTTAAGGTACATGATGTGCTACAAGTTACTCCAGTAAACTGAACAACCGCACCCCTATTAATCCCCGGATTCTGGATTAAAAAAGCATACTTCTGTAGCGTTGTAATCTCTACCAAATTACCTATATTCGCTTCTAGCATCTCCAAATCATTATCCCCGCGCAATTTACACTTAATATAATCCGCCGTTACATCGTCAATGCTACTTGGATTCATGCCACAACTTTCTTCCCAGCCAAACATCGGTCCTTTGCAATCTTTAATTTTTTTATTTAGATCAAAGCTCGTTGTAATCCCAACCTCCATTGTGCCACCAGCAAGATCAACAACTCTTTCACCCAAAATAAATGGTGCAGACATTCGTGCTTCTTGTGCATCTGTCATATTTTCAACATTTGGACACCCTGTATTTGACTTAAATCCCACAACTTGAAATTTTCTCTGTGGCCCTGAATCAACCACAAGATCAAGACTTCCGCCAACAGGAATAAGTCCTGCCATTTGATGCGGCCTTGCAATCACCTGCAAGCTTGGATTAACGCAACTGTTTGGAGAATCTGTGGGATAACCAACAAAGATACCGTAACAATTAAACTGGCTTTTATCTGTCGGATCACCCTGTCCCCACTCTTTTGGATTTTTTGATTCTAAATCATCATCTCTACCAAGATTTTCGAAAGAAAAACTAACCATCGTTTTATCTTTACTCAAACTATTTTTATCCGTTCCACAACTAAAAATCGTAAACAATAAAACTACCAAGACAATGATTTTCATACTCATAATTCACTCCATCGAATTATTAATTTTTCAAATTGAAAAAAAATTTAATTTTTACTTAATGCAATTTTTAACACCTCATCAAAATGGGAAAGAAAATAAAACTTTATTCCTTTTCTATGTTGCTGGGGAACCTCTTTTAAATCTTTTTCATTCTTTTTTGGCATAATGATTTCTGTAATTCCTGCACGCTTTGCACCCAAAACTTTTTCCTTGATGCCCCCAACTGGTAAAACTTTCCCTGTAAGACTTAGTTCTCCGGTCATCGCAAATCCAGTCTTTACTCTCGTATTAGTGGCCAAGCTATACAACGCCAATGCCATTGCAATACCTGCACTAGGGCCATCTTTTGGAGTTGCTCCAGCAGGAAGATGTAAATGAACATCGTGGTTTGCTAAAAAATCACAGCCATCGAGATTATCTTTTTTATCTGAAATATTTTCACTGTTGCTATTTTTTCCACCTTTCTTCGGTTTCTTTATCTCTTTATCTGCTATTTTTTGATCTTCTTGCAATCTCTTTCTAATATAGCTATAGGCCAGCGATGCTGATTCATTCATCACATCTCCAAGCTGACCAGTTAACTTAAAACCGCCTTTCCCTTTGAGGGGAATTGTTTCAATAAATAATATCTCTCCACCATAAGGCGTCCATGCAAGACCAGTAACGATTCCTGGCTGTTGTGGTTTTTCGGCCATATCAGTTTGAAATCTAATTGGGCCGACTAATTTTTCAAGTTCCTCTGGTTTAATCTCAAAACTTCCCTTCTTTTTCGTTTTCGCTTCAACAAAAAACAAAGCGGCTCGTCTACATAACTTGGCAACATATTGCTCAAGCATCCTCACACCTGGCTCTCTAGCATAATCAGCAATTAATTTTTTTAAGACATCAATGCTAAGACTAAATTGCTTAGTGGTTAGTCCATGTTTTTCAATCTGTTTTGGAATGACCCATTTTTTTGCAATCATTATTTTTTCTTCAAGAGAGTATCCACTTAACTCGATCACTTCCATTCGATCAAGAAGTGGTGCTGGAATATCATTGATATAATTTGCAGTTGCAATAAACAGCACTTTGGAAAGATCAAACGGAACATCTAAGTAGTTATCAATAAAACCAACATTTTGCTCTGGATCTAAAACTTCTAAAAGTGCAGATGCAGGATCTCCTTGATGAGAATGCCCCAATTTATCGATCTCATCTAACATAATAACTGGATTATTAACCTTTACTCTTTTTAATGCTTGAATAATTTTTCCTGGCATTGCTCCAACATAAGTTCTTCGATGCCCTTTAATTTCTGCCTCATCTCTCATTCCTCCAAGACTAAAGCGATAAAACTCTCTTCCCAGAGAATGCGCAATACTTTTTCCAAGCGATGTTTTCCCAACTCCGGGAGGACCGGCCAAGCAAAGAATTGTTCCATCATATTTTGGTCTAAGCTTTCTGACTGCCAAAAATTCCAAAATTCTTTCTTTTGGTTTTTCAAGTCCGTAGTGATCATTTTCTAAAATCTTTTTTGCTTGCTCAATATTGATATTTTCATTAGAAGATTTACTCCAAGGTAAATCGGTCATCCACTGAATATAAGTTCTTGCTAAATTATATTCTGGACTACTATCCGGGATAACCTCTAATCTTTCAATTTCATCTTTTGCTGCTTTAAGGGCAACTTCTGGAAGACCTGCTGCATCTATTGCCTCAGTCATTTTTTTAATATCTCTTGATTTATCATCTTCATCAAGACCGAGCTCTGCTCGAATAACTTTTAACTGCTCTCGCAAAAAATATTCTCGTTGATATTTATTAACCTTATCATTTACTTCATCTGAAATCTTCTTTTGAATATCGGCAACATTTTTTTCGCGCTTTAAATAAACCAAAAGTTTTGCAAATCTTTTTTTAACAACCAATGTTTCTAAAAAATCTTGTGCTTCTGGAATATCAAGTGATAGGGAAAATGCAACCAAATCCGCCAATGCTCCAGGTGATGGAGAATTTAAAATGGCAAGTTTCATCTCTTCGTTAAAGTATGGATTGATCTCACTTAATTTTTTTACCTGATTAATAACTGATCTGGTATAGGCATCAAGCTCTGGATCAGATTCCAAAATATCATCAAAAACTTCTATTTTGGCCATAAGAAGTGGTTTTTCCTGAGTAAATTCTGAAGCGCGATAACGCTTAATTCCATGTACTAAAATATTTACAGAGCCATCTGGAAGTTTTAATTTTTTTACAATTTTACATAAAACGCCAACACGATAAATGTCATGAGGTTTTATCGTTTTTCCATTATGAAGCTCTAAACTTTCTTGTTGTCTACTTTCTTGATCATTTGTTCCATTAACATGAGCATCTATTTCTGCATCATAGTCCGGAAGAACTTCTTCTGAATTTCCATCATCTTTAAATTTTACCAAATTAAGTGCAACATGCCCAACACGTAGCAAATATTCATCTAGCTCTTTTGTAAACTTATCTTCTGTTAGAATAATTGGAGCAATCATTCCAGGGAAAATGGGCGTATTCATAATTGGAATAATAACTACTTCTTCTGGAAATTTTGTTTTTTCGACTTCTGGTGTAATCACATCATTCATTTATATTACTCCTTAAAATTTTACTTTTTTAAATCAATTACTAGTCGCCCTGGAGTCTCTAGATAAAAAACCTCCGCACTAACACTCTCTTTAAGAGAAATTTCTAAAGATAAAGATTCTTTACTCGTATCAAAAAAATCAATATTTTCTACAAAGTGTGAAGTCCCAAAGGATGAAACCTCTTTTTTAATTTTAGTATCAAATAAATCTAGATAAATTCTTTTTTGCGCCCCAGTCATATACCCATAAATTCGCGGAACTTGATTTGTTTCAAAATCTAGCACAACTCTTTCACTACTTGTTTTTGACGAATAAGAGTGTCTTATGGCCTTTAGATTTGTTTCTTTAAATGTTTTACCGTTATGAAAAATTCCTTTTTCAAAATAGACACCTTTTTTGGCTCCACCAATTTTTCTAATTCGCTCTTCCATTAAATTTTGCGCAAAAACATTTTGAACAAAAAAACTTAACACCAATAAAAACAGTGACAATCTCATAACAATCCTTTTAGAGAAAAAAATTAAAAATAGTCTGTGTTAATTATAAATGCGAAGTGTAATTTGATGCAAGAAAAGCTAACTTAAGCATTTTTGTCAGTCTTGTTATGAATATAAAAATAAAACAAGCTGATAAAAGGCCTAATAACATACCGCTACCGCCACTACCATCACCAGAATTGATTGTGGCACAACTTAAGGCCGACGCCTTAAGCGGCATTTTTTGACTTTCTGTACTGTTTTGATCTGCCATTACTTGATAGGTAAAGCTTCCACTAGGACACCTGCTGTTATCAGTTATTGTTCCATGACTTTTATAAGATAGATTTAAGTAATTACCATCAACTTTTTTACTTAGTGAGGCAATCATAAAATAAAAAGCTGTTGAATCAAGAAATGTAGAATAGTCAGGATAAAGAGTGGATGATGATGTCGAAACATTATTTTCAGAAGTAACTGTAATTAAAAAAACATTTTCTAATGGATTAGCACTTAATGGAACTCTCGCAAAAATATTAAAATCTTTTTGCCCATCAATATCTAACTGATTATCTACATCACTTGTATAAACGATAACACCACTACTTTCTCTAATAATTTCTATATTGATTTTAAGAGGTGAATATAATCCTTGTGTTAATAATTTAAGATCAAAATATCCTTCAACACCTGCAGGTATAGCATAAGAAGAAAAATCAATTCTAACTTCATCGCTTAAAGATGTACTGATTTGAGAATTAGAAAAAAATCCAACAAATGCCTCTCCTGCTCCTCCTGTTACAAAAGAATAGTCAATCTCTCGATTATTCATGTAATTTGCTGGAGCATTAATTCCACATGAAATAGAGATATTTCCAACGCGCACGCTGGGATTACTTGTCGTTAAAGAAATTCCTTGCGGATATCCTTTTTCGCTTTTATGACAACTCTCAAACATTCCACCTCGATAAAACGCTCCTCCTGTGCAAAAATTTTTCTTTGCCCCAATATAATAGCTTGGAAGATTTTCTAAAAGCTCAACTGGACGAACATACAAATAATATTGATCATCTGTTAAAAGACCTTTGATATTAAAATTTCCAGATTTATCAGATATCGCTGATGCAGCAACCCTGCCTGTTAAAGTAGAAATTGCTTCAACATTTGCACCCTTTATACCAATCAAAGATGGACCACCAACTATCTGGCCACTAATTTGTCCATTCCTCTCACCATTTGGATATAAGTGATTAATGCCAGCAATATCATCATCGTGTAACGTATGTTGGCCTTTAAAAAGTGCATAAAACATTGTCGACTTATGTGTCTCTCCATGCGCCAAACCAAGTAAGTGCCCAAGCTCATGAGTGACAACATTGCCAAGATAATAACTATCCATACTATCTGTAGAAAAAATAGGGCCTCTTGATTCATTTAAAATAATATCGGCCTCTATAATGTCATTGGTGTATACATTAGACGATATTTGAGTAATTCCGACGACAGCACCGTTAGCAAAAAATGATAGATTGGAGCTAAAATAAATTTCATTCCTGCCATTACTTGCCAAAGCAGAGGCTGCATCTGTTGTCTCATGCAAGTTGATTTTCATCGCTGATTTTTCGTTCCACTGCGCAACACTTGCCGCAACAATCACTCTTGCATCTTCTTTTGACATAGAACTATTATCGTAGTTTGCATACACATCAATTATTGCTGTACCTGATGGCCACTTTATACTCTCGCCACTATCTGAAAGATTTAAAACATGGCCAAATGCCAACGAAGAGAAAAAATATAAAATTAAAAGGCAGGAAAGATTTAATTTCAAATTTTATCTCCTGCTTTTTGCATGTTCTTCATTTCTAAACTTTCCACTTATTGTTGCAAAAATACCCAAAACAGCAAAAAGAACAAATGGCCAAAATAAGTTCATCTTATCTTCACTTGAATCATTTTTCTTACCAATAGATGCAGGCGATCTTTCTATCGATTCACTATTTGGATTTAAAGATTCATCACTGACTTCTTGAATTTTATAGCTAATACTCTGTTTGCGCTCAATATACTTATAGGCCAGATCATCAAATTTTAGTGTAGATATTTTATTAATCCCGGCCATTGCTCCCATACGAGAAATTAAATAATTTTGCCCATCCTCTTTTATAATATTAAATTTACTATATCCATAGTTAGTCAGCTCATACCCATTTTCATTTTTTGATAAAATTAAAATAATCTCTTCCTCTTTTTGAAAATGTGGAACTCCCGGAACATGATGCTTTATACCCTGCCAAATCCCACCTGGTATTGTTACTTTAAAATTCTTATTCGTTGCCGCATCAGTAAACTTTACCCCGAATGACCTACTAATATCGAATATAAGATCTGTTACCACCTCTCCATTTTTAGAAATTCTATACGCACTATCTTTGTAATTCCCCCAAATGACAGCATCTGCATCTTGAAGCTGCTGCTCCACTGTTTGTGGTGTGTATGTTGTTGCGTACAGGAGGGGAGAGAATAAAAGTAGCAGTAAAGATATTGAGTTTTTCATACATCACCCCTTAGTATTGTTTAAGTACTATTGATACACTACTTACTTGTCGGAATTTTAAAAAAATACTTGAGGGTTTTAATATGTTTTTTAAGTGATCTTATCGCTGACTCCAGCGCATCCAGCGTTTCGTCGGCATACAAAACATCCTGTTTTTTTAAAAAAAAGGGCCTGTTTAAAACAGGCCCTCTCAAATAACATATTTTTAAATAAAAAATATTAACGTTTAGAGAATTGGTAAGATCTTCTTGCTCCTGCAAGACCAGCTTTCTTTCTCTCAACAATACGAGAATCTCTTGTTAAAAAGCCTGCATCGCGCAATGCTTTCTTAACTGTTGGATCAAGTTTTAAAAGAGCACGAGCAATTCCAAGACGTGCAGCTCCTGCTTGTCCACTATCGCCACCGCCCATGATGTTAATATTTAAATCATATTTATCTTGAACTTTTAATAGCTCAAGAGGTTGGTTTACAACATATCTACATGTTGGTCTGCCAAAATAATCATCAATTGCTCTATCATTTACAGTAATTTTACCTTTGCCATTTGAAATATAAACTCTTGCAACAGATGTTTTTCTTTTTCCAATCGCAAATGCTTCATAAGACTTACTTTTTGGTGCCATGTTATTTTCCTCTCTCAATTATTTAATAACGTATGCTTCTGGTTTTTGTGCTTCGTGATCATGCTTGTCACCAACAAAAACTTTTAACTTTGTTAATTGCTTTCTGCCAAGTGGTGTTTTTGGAAGCATTCCTTCAACTGCATTCATAACAATTAATTCTGGATTTTTTACCAATTGTTCTTTTGCTGTTCTTTCATTTAAACCACCAACAAATCGTGAGTGATGGTAGTACATTTTTTGATTCCACTTATCACCAGTAAAAGAAACTTTGTCTGCATTAATAACGACGACAAAATCTCCTGAATCAACATTAGGCGTGAATGTAGGATAAATTTTGCCTCGTAAAATTTTTGCAACTTCTGTTGCTAAACGGCCAACAACCATTCCTTTTGCATCTATTAAATGCCATTTCTTTTTTGCTTCTTCTTTTTTTAAAACATAACTTCTTTGCTTGTACATAAAACAACCTTCCGAATTATTAATACCAACATGTGTATATAAAGTATCGTTTCTTATATAGGGTATCTGTTGCATAGTCAAGGCAAAATCTAGCCACCCTTGTAAGATATTCCGCTTTTATCCTTCTGTCTTGATACCCGTTTTAAATGCTTTGTCTTTTCTTCTGGAGATAATTTAGAAACACAAAGTCGCACAAGTATCGTTTTGCCTATATTTAAATCCTCACCAATAAACAGCTGATCTTCTCCTATCATATTGTTATTTAAGAGAGTTCCATTGGTGCTATCTAAATCTCTAACGCTTGCAAGCCCATGTTCATCAATCCAAAAATGGCAGTGATGCTTGCTAACCTTTATATCTGTTACAATCATATCGCAATCTTTGCTGCGTCCTAAAACAAGAGGTTTTTTTGATAATTCAAACAACCTTGTAGAATCCTCATCAATCACTTCTATATAGATGGCCATTGTAATATTATCCTTTAATTTTTTAGATATAATCTAAAAAATGATAATTTAAAGATAGAATTTAAGCTAGATTTTTTTCTTCTATCTTCGACTTGACCTCCGTAAGCGTTTGCCCAATTTTTTTTTCAATCCTTGTCAGAATCGATACCGGACAACTCCCTAATTTATAATGTTTGATTTTTTTGTTTGTCGCCAAAAAAACAAAGGCCCGAAATTTCGGGCCTAATATTTTGGCTGGGAGGGTGGGGATTGAACCCACGACCAATAGATTAACAGTCTACTGCTCTACCACTGAGCTACCCCCCAATAATAAAATGTAGTTGCAAATAAAATTTATACGGGGAGTCTGTCATTTTGTCTAGTATAAATTTAAAGCAGTTACAGATTCAATAAATTATCTTTAATAAAAGAATTGGTTTTAAATATACTTTTTTACTCAAGAAAAGAAAATTGCTACCGATAAGTTATTAATGGAAACGAAAGTTGTAACATCTATTTTAATGGACGTACTACGAATCATCACTCCTGATGAAATTGGTGAATTAACCAATATGACTACGAGTGATTACAGAGTGCCGCTAACAGGAATAATTGAAAAAAAAGTTTCGGGAAATTTTATTAACCATGATCATGAAGATGAAAAAAAAGCAAAAATTATTCCTTTAAATGAAAATAAAGAAAGTACAGAATTTCAAGAAATAAAACCAAACATTGAAAGAGTAGAAGAAATTGCGAACTCTTTAAGCAGTGAAATTATCAAAGAAGATAAACCAACCGACTCACAACCAGCAACAAAAGATATTTTTAAAAATCATGAAGCAAGTAATATTTCAGAACTATTAACTCCTGAAACAGCCAATAAAAAAGAAAATAGCAGGCAAAAAGAAAGTGAATCTGATTTTAGTTCGACTGTATTTATTTTAAACGAACACGCAAAATCTCAAAAGAATCAAAAAAAATTAAAAGAGATCGAAGTATATGGCCTATATAAAAAAACGGCATCTGTTTCTATAGAGCAAGAAAAAAAATTAAAAGACGATCTTTCAAAATCATCAAGCTCTGGAATCTTGGTTAACAAAAAGACAGGATAATACCAAATCCACTAAATAATGTCGGTTTTTAAAAAGATCCGACAGAAAGATGTATCCTTCCAAAACTTTCAGCACCACCATCAATGGCATTTCTTTTTGTTTTTACTCCATAATCAAAATCTAGTGATCCGACCGGCGTTAGTAATTTAAAAGTGACACCAATAGAAGATCTTAGCGAAGAAGGCCTATAAGTATTATAATAAACTCGTCCAGCATCAAAAAATGGCCCGGCCATCATATTATCATTTAATAAAAAACGTGGTTCTACTTTTATACAATTAAAATATGCCTTGTTGCTTATAATAACTTCACTTATATCTCTACCATCTCCTAATCTATTGGCCTCACTGCTGCTATATCCTCTAATATTATCTATACCATCTAGTCGAAATACTTTAATGCTAGGGATATATCCCCTACTCACAACATTGCCAAACTCATCCGTTTTAATGCTTTTAGAAAGATTTTCTTGATATCCACCTGAAATAAAAATAGCAAGATTTACATTCTCAACGATAGGAAAATAAATCTTACTACGTGCTACATTCTTTATAAAATTAATTTCAATGTTATCAGTATCCATAGAACTAAAATATGGATTTGCAATTTCAGAAGAGATTGAAAAAGAAAATCCCTTTATTGGTCTAACAGGATGATTCCTCCAATCAAAATTAAGTGTCGGAGTAATCCCTCCAATTCTAAAATATCCCTGATCGCTTAATTTTGTAGCATCAAATTGAGAAATTGATTCTAGTTGATAGCGAAGAGATGCACTTATTTTACTTGTAAGATTTTTAGAAAGAGCTATTGATGTCCTAAAAATTTTTGCATCAAAACTATAAAATCTAGTCATTGAAGATGAAACAGATGTATCCAGTTGATATGGTCTCCTTAAAAGATAGGGCTCAAACAAAGAGACCTGGGCAATGTACTCTATTTTTTGTGCTCGGGCCTCTCGTCTTCTAGCATCAAAATTAGAATAATCTAAACGCTGATTTCCCTGAACTCTTAGACTTCCGATTCTATTCATTCCCCACATATTATTATAAAGAATCCCTGTTGAAAGTTTTAAACCCAAATCCGTTCTATAACCAGGCGCGATATCAAAAACACCAAAATCAATTTCTTGTACTTGGATTAAAAGATTAACTTTCAAAAAATCTTCTTTAAAATCACTATTTATAGGAATTGGAGTTACTTTTACAATAGAAAACAAGCCTAAAGATTCTAAGCGTCCACGAATTTCTTCGATCATGCTGGACTTAATTACGTCGCCTCTTTTTAAATGGATCTCTCTTTTTATTACCTGTTCTCTTGTTTTTATATTCCCAGAAATCACAACATTATCAAAAATAATTTTCTTGCCAAGATCAAGATCAATATTAATATCTGCTTCTGAATAATCCTTGGAATAGGTAACAATATTGTGATCATCAATATTTAAAATCCGACTAAAAAAATACCCGTCCTCTTTTAAAAAATTTTGTAGATTTCTTAAATCGGTCGTTAGCTCAATAACGTTTAGTGGTATATTTTCTCTATTTATAAAATTGCTTAATATTTTTTCTCTGCAGTTATCATCGACTGATATTAGATTAATTTTTTTTACAACGACCTGTGGGCCTTCAATTATCGAAAACTCTATATTTTTCTTTGATCCTACATCAATGATTTTTGCTGGAGAAACTTTTATAAAAACAAAACCGTTACGCAAATACTCTTCTTTTAAAATAGATACGTAATCTTCCAAATATTTTTCATCCAAAAATCCTCGTTTTATTAAAGTCGTGCCCTTTTTGTAAAAAAGTTTTAATAGATGTTGACCTACTATGTTATTGTTCCCGCGAAATTCTACAGACGCAATCTCTATCTTTTTACCTTCAACAATATCAAAATAGTAATTGCTAAACTGCACACCTTCTTTTGTCTTACCATGTACAACCCTTGTCATTACTTGCGTTAAATAGATGCCTGAGTTTTTATAAAAATCAACAATGGCCATTTCTAAGTCTTTTTTTTCAAATTTGCCTAAAGTATTTTTTATACTATCTACGACCTTGTTTTGTAGCTCCCTTTTTGTCAAAATAGTGTTTCCACGAAAATTAAAATTAAATTTTTGCCCATACTCCACAACTATAACTAAAGATGCTGATAGATTTTCTTTATCATAGCCAATTTCCTTTATAGTTACCTGAGAAAAAAAATGTCCCTGTGAAAACATCTCTTTACTTAAAACATCCAATGCAACATTTATCTCTAATTTATCCAATAATTTATTTTTAAATTTCTGAAATCTTTTTGTTAAATAAATTAGATTATCAGGAATATCGGTAGAAACACTAATTTGCTTGATCTTATAAATTGCTTCAGCATTTGCGGTAATATTGACAATCGTTCCAAATTTTCCATCATCAATTCTTACAATACTTTTTTTTGCACTTATCCCCTTTTCTTTAAAAAAAGTATCTACTGATTTATTAATCTGCTCCTCATTGACAGCATCAACAAAATCTCCCTCTTTTAAATTAATCAAACTTCTAAGTCTTATTAAATCTCCAGTATAATTAGATTGTATACTAACTTTTTCGATAATTTTATGCTCTATAATACTTACATTTAAAACAAGTTCAGACTCTTGCGTATTTGTAATTATATCTGTGTTAATATTTTTAATTCTAGGATCTTGTCTTAAAACAACAAGCCTCTCTTTTAAAGTGTTCTCATCTATTTTTTTCCCAAGCAAATCACTAAAAAAGTCTTTAAAGCTTTCAGAATTTAAACATTTTGGACAAGTAATATTAATTTTTTTAAATATCAATTCCTGCGAATATCCATACGATATAGAAAGAAAAAATAAGAAGATATAAAGCAGTATTTTCACTTAAATGACCACTTAAAAAGCAAATCAGCACCAATCGCGTTTACAGATTCTTCAGAAATATTTTCTTCTTCTGACTTAATCTCGTAAACACCACGAAGTGCTATGTTTTTATTGATATTATAGTTTAATCCCATTTCTTGTTTTTGTCCGCTGGTTTTTCCTACCGTACTTGCAACATTAACATTTAAGTTTTTTCCAATGCTCTTTTGTAGTTGAATTCTTGTCGCGGCCCTTCCTTTCCCTGCGGTAACATCCGCTGTTCCACCAGTTCCTTGTAATGGATTATTACTTCCTTCTAGTTCTGGCATTACACTTACTTTTACACCAAGTGCCGAATTCAGTTCTTGATTTAGCTTTAGCTGATCAACAATCATCGTGCCAATTCCAACAGACGCTACTGAATTTCTTTCTCGTTCATCCAAAATCTTGGATGCATTCGCTGTTAATCCTAAAGTTAAAAGAGAAAATATATCTTCTTGTGGCAATACAGGCTCCGAAAACAATTTAAAAGACAAATTATCTGGCCTACACAAAAGTTCCATTTTTATATCATAATCACTAATTTTACTACTTGCCGTAAGTCTAAGATCTATCCCTTTATCATTTCCTGTACGGTAGTTATTAAAATCAATTCTACCATCGCCAATTATAAAATCATTTCCTTTAAATATTATTTTGCTTTGCAAAGGGATTACTGCAATTTCCCCATTGATAACTGGTCCATCAATACCACTATTGATTTTGGAATTTCCAGTTAGCTTTAAATCCATCAAGCTATTTTTTAATGTTATATTTTTAAGGATTGAAACTGATAATTCATAATCAAATAAGCCGATATTGTTTTGATTATTCTCTTTTGGAAGATACTTATCATGGCCTTTATTAGAAATACTTTTTGAACTAATCCAATCAGACAAATCTTCAACAACTTCTCCATGAACTATGGAAAAATTACCATCTAATTTATAAGGTAAAGAATTACCCCGTAAAAGTCCTGTACCACTTACAAAAAGATTAGAACGCGATAATATCGGAACTTCAGATTGTTCCACTTTGAAAATAAAATCCAACTCCGGATACGGGAAATTCATTATAACAGCACCAGATGCACTTATATCTCCTCTACCATATTTTCCTGTTAAATGATGCAGGACAATTTTGTTATTTTCGGCATTTATTAGAAAATCTATTTTATCCATACTGCTGGGAACCGATTTTAATTTTAAATATATATCTTTCCCAGAGAGACTGGCCTTTAAAACTTTTGAATCATTCGCCAAAATTGTCATATCTCCATGAATCTTTCCTGATGATTTTTGAAATTCTACCCCCAGTATTTCTAGCAAAGAAGAATCTAGTGTGAATTTTTTTCTCATCGTAAAATCTGAATCAATACTACCAGATGCCGTACTTAAAAAATAATCTTCTTTGCCAAGAAGTTCTAATCTCCATTGGTTTACCTTGCCATTTTTTATCTCTATTTTATTCTCACTTTCGGAATTTAATTTCAGCCGTGAAAAACCTTTGCGAAGTAAAAAATCATTTAACAAAAACTCTATATCTAAATCTTTAAAACTTAAAAAATTAAATGTTGCCTTACCTACAGCGTTTAAATATCCCCGAACTTCGTTCGTAGAATTAAAATTGTGTAAAGAAAACATCCCGGCCAGAAGTTTAAAATCATCAAAATTAAAAGCAACATCAATCCATGATTTTTTCTCTTGGGCCTCTTTTGTTAAATCAAGATTTAAATATGAATCAACAACAACTGAGTTATCAATAAACTTTCCGGATCCATAAAATTCTAATCCACTGCCCCTCAGTGACAATGATGAATCAGAAACAATCATATTACCAATATGTCCATTAACAAGCTTTACATTAACATTACTTTTTAATTTTGGAATTTTACCTTGTGCAGAAAAATTCATAATTAGACTAGCGTCATAACCATAATTAAACATTGAATAATAATTAAGATCTTTTAGTGTTAAATTACGAACACTACCATTTGTTTCTAAATTACTACTATTAAAATCATATAAAAAATCAGATTCCAGTTTTCCAGAATTCTTTGTCAACAAAAAATTTTTCAAAGACAGCTTTTCATTTTTAAATAAATACTTAGTACTTAATTTATCAAATGTTTCTCTGCCAAGAATTAGGTTTAAAGCATTTAGTTTGCCAGAGATCTCCATTTTTTTTATATCTAAAGATCCTTTAATGTATGCTTCGGCATTGTATTCAAACGTCAGCAAATCATTTTTATGTATTTTGGCCGGTAATAGTTCTTTAAAAATTAATTGCAAATCTGAGGCAACACCGTTTAAAAAATCAATTTTTAAGTCAATTAAATCATCATCTCCAAAACGCAGTTTTCCATCGCCTTTGTAATTGGTTCTTCCAACAGTACCGACATGATCACTTATAAAAAAATCAAGGGTATTTAACTTGAGTTGCATTTTTGATTTGATCGTTCCCAAATTAATTCCAACAACTTTAAAATCATCCATTTTGGGAATAAAAAACAACGATACATCATCTAATGGGCCAACAGCTTCAAAGATCAGTTCACCAACACCATGTAGTGGGACTCCAGAAATGGGCCCAAACTTCTCCATATCAATTTTTGAAGCACGTGCAATTATTTCAATATTTTTTTTATCTACATGTCCTTTGGCAATAAATTTAGAATTTTTAAATTCTACATCGGTATCAAGAAGAAATTTATTCGATTTTAATTCATATAAAAAATCAGCTCGTCTCATAACAAGCTCTGGATTAATAAGAATTGGTTTTTTATTTGTTGGATACTGAAGCTTAAAATTTTTTATTTTTGTATCATTATACAATTTTATCATAACACTTTTATCGGTTACTTCAACCTGGGCCTTACCATATAATTCTCCCTTTATTCCTCCAAGATTTTCTTTTAGAGGATAAAGTAACGTCTCTGCTTTAATACCTTCAAATAAGATATCTATTTTTTGATCCATAAGATTTTTCTTTTTTATATCAATTTTGGATAGATTCTTAATTGTTGCACTTCCAAAATTGTCCAACACTTTCAGTTCTTTTATATCCAAAAAAGAGGTATCGATACTGCCATTTGTGAGAAATTCTTTACATGAAAACAGCTTGGAATTTATATCCTTGCCCGACAGGATAAATTCAATAATTGGATTATTTATATGATTACCAATATTAAAATCTAGTATTATTTTTCCGGAGGTACTAATTATTTTGTTTTTAAAAATAGGTATTTTTTTTAGACCATCTAAATCACTGCTAATTTTTCCACTTACAGCTATCTGATTCTTACTACTTTTATCATCTAACACAACACCTTTTAGATTGATCCTAAAAAAATCACTAACAAGATTCATGTTTTTTATATCAATTTTTTTTGGCGTTAATTCTATATTCAAATCAAAGATATTAACATCTCCAAACTCATATTCTTTCAGCACTTCTCTCGTCGAAAAATTTTTAAAAGATAAATTCATCTTTAATTTTTTTTCTACAGGAGTGATATTAAAAAAAGAAAAATTAATCACTTGATCGTTAATAAAAAACTTAACATTTTGAAGTCCGACAGATTTTAATTTTGTTGATAAATAAGGCCTTATTAAGCTTTCGTATAATCTCCATAAATTGGCCGGCATCAGTTGTTCTTGTGAAAAATTAATTCTATCGTTAGATGGGGGGGGGGTAAAATAAATATCTCCATCAGATAACTCTACATTTGTTATATTCAATCTATTAGATAACATATCTAAAAAACCAAATTTAATGGCCAGCTTTTCCCCATGTAGCAGTAACGATGTTTGTGGTGAATTAAAATTAGCATTTACATTAATCAGTGCCGTGGTTAACGGAAAAACTTCCAACTTAATTTGCTTAAAAGATATATCTACCCCATATGTCGTTTTAATATATGGAGACAATTTTGCAATCATTTTATTTGCAAACCATTGAGACTCTAATACGCTAACGGCCAAAATAATTTGACATATAATAACAAGAAAAAAAAATAAAATAATTTTATTAATTCTTTTCAAAATCTTTTAGCCTTTGCGCCACCAGTCTATATGCAGGATCTAGTTCATAAACTTTTTTATAACAATAATATGCCTCATCTCTTTTTGTAAGACCTACAAGTATTTCTGCTCGCAAGTAATAAAAGCATATTATCTCTTCCTCTAGCAATGCTTTTGAAGCTAAAATATCGTCCAAGAAACAAAGGGCGGCCACAAAATCCTTTTTTATCATTAAACTGTTTGTTTTCAAATAAACAAATTCAAAAAAATTATGAGTATCATCGGGCATAATTTGTGTCGAAATTTTTTCTAAAATACCTTCAGCAACATCTGCCAAATTCATGGTCAAAAATGTTACCACAATATCCTTATATGATTTTAATAGCAACAAATCATCCATCGCTAAAAAATACTTTAAAATGGCCTTTTGATTTAATTCAAAACCACTAGAGTCATACCGTTTTTTGGTTATCTCTTCAATGACAGCAAAGATAGAACAAGAGTCATTCTCTATCAGCATTTCATCTTGCTTAAATTCTGTTTCGATTACACCTTCGTTGCTAACCCCACCTGTTAAAACTTCTGTCATTTCGTTTACATCACCAGTACTAGACTTACCAAGTTCTAGCAGCACTTGTGCAATTATTTCTTTTCTATCTAAGTTTTCTATCAAAGCATTAACCTCTTCCTCACATTGCGATAAAAAACGTTCAACTTTATCATGTTGCTGTTCTTTTTTTGCAACAAAACTAAGAGCTCTTATTGAATGGCCAAGCAGCTCTTTTTTTCCTAATTTTTTAGAATATAAACATGCTAAAAAAGTAAACACTAGAGTTGGGCCATCTTTTAATAACCGTCCGATTAAAATATTAATAATTTTTTTTGCAAACTTTATTTTTTTTGATTCAGCGATGTTTTCACTTTGTAGTGAAAGAGCATGCATCGCAAAAAGATAATCTCCATAAATTGTTTGTTTCAAAAGATCTGGTGTAATAAAATCTATTAACTGTTCATAATCCTTGCTAGAACATGGTTCTTGCAAGAATAAATACTTCAAGATTTGCTCTTGATCATTTTTTAAAAGATATAACTTTATTTGATAATTCTTGTACTGATCATTCCAAGTTCCTGTTTTTTGCAACTCGTTTAAAAAAATTTCTATTTTCTCTGTATGTTTTTTTAAAAATAAATAATCTAACAACTCGTATGAAACATCTAATGCTTGGGCCAAGCAACCATCTTGCAATAATAACCACCAGATTTTCTTAAGTAGCTCATATTTTGTATATAATTTGGAGTCTCTACTGCTATTGTAATCGTTATAAAGTTTTTCATAGATGTCAGATGCATCTTTAAAATACTTATTTTCCTCTAAAAAATTTGCCAATTCATACTGTGATTTTTGAACAAAACCAGATCGGTCTAAAACTAAAGATATTCTCACCTGTAACTTATGTAATTCCAGTAAAGAATCAAAAGATGATTCTTTGCTTAATGCTTTAGATAACAACTCCCAAGCTTCATCAAATTTTTTATCAAAGAATAACTGATGTATATTTTCTAATATGCTCACAATATTCAATCCTAGAATAATGTAGTACTAATTCCAATAGCATCAAGTAAGAGATCGTGAGCTAACCTTTTTAAGTTTTAACTCTTTCTACGTATTCGCCCGTCCTAGTATCAATTTTTAAAACTTCTCCTGTTTTGATAAATAGCGGCACGTTTACTTGAACTCCTGTTTCCATCACAGCTTTCTTCATTCCACCAGTTGCAGTATCTCCCTTAAGACCTGGATCTGTTTCTACAACTTTTAAATTAACAAAGTTCGGAATCTCAACAGCAATTGGCCGTCCTTTATAATATGAAATTTTTATTTTAGTATTTTCTTGTAAATAAAAACGCTCTTCTCCAATTTGCTCTTCTGTTAAGCTAATTGTTTCAAATGTTTCCTGATTCATAAAATAGTATCCGCCATGCTCGTAGTACAGGTACTCCATTACAATTTCTTGTAAGTCTGGAGTTTCAATTCCTGTATCAATTCCTGATTTATATGTTTTTTCGATAACTGCACCTGTTTCTAAATTTTTAATTCTTATTCTAACAAATGCTGACCCTTTTCCTGGATTTGTAAATTGTGACTGTAAAATAACGTAAGGTTTTCCTTCAATTTCAATTTTAAGACCTTTTTTTAACTCTGTTGTTGGAATCATGATATATCTTCCTTTTTTAATAGCTGCGATAAAATCGCTAGATAATATGTATCTTTACCAAGGCCCTCCATTATGCTTTCTGCGGCTTGGGCCGTCAACTTTCTTTGCCTAAATTCCTCGCGACTTTGTGTGTTTGTAATATGAACCTCAACAATTGGACACTCTAAAATCTTTAATGCGTCCATAATTGCAACACTGGTATGAGCGTAGCCTCCTGGATTAATGATAACTCCATCAACTTTTCTTTGGAAAATGGATTGGATCTTCTCAATAATTTCACCCTCTATATTAGACTGAAACCATTCAACTTCTGGCATTAAAAAATTAAGTGTATTTTCTGCGAGTTTCTTATTTGTATATTTCATCAATTCAGAAAGAGTCATTTTGCCATATAAGTGAGGCTCTCTTTGGCCAAGCATGTTTAAATTTGGGCCATTGATAATTACAAAATTAAATTTTTTCTGCATTCTTTTTTTTATCTTCAGCTCTTTCTTTAATTGCAATGAGCAGAGATTCCAATTTTTGTTTGTGTTTTAGATTTGCTTTCTTTTTTTCTTCTTCTTCTTTAAAAAATAATTCATCAATATTTTTTACTTTTTTATCAAAGAAATCCATTAAAGCATCTGTATTTTTTTCCTGAGATTCATTATCATCACATTCTGCCAATAGCGATGCGGCTTTTTTTATTATCACATCTGCATCTTTTTTATCTGTTTTTTGTTCTAACTTATTTTCATCAATTTTTATATTGCTATTATATTCTTGCTGTAATTTTTCTAGCCGATCTTTTGATCTTTGGTCTTGAGGGTTTTTTAAAATAATTTGCTCTAATATTTCTATTCCTTTTTGAACATGCCCCTGCCGCAAATAGAGATCTACAAGTGTATGAGTCATTAAAGGGGGTGTTGTATTTTTTGATTCTATCTTGTTTTCTGATTTACTTTCTATTTGTATCTCTTGCCTAAGTTTATCTGTATCTAATTTTTCACCTTCTAGCGATTCTTTGGAGGTATTCACATCCTTTTTGAAATTAAACTCTTTCCATAAAGACAATTCATCGACTTCGCTTTTTTTTACTTCTTGTATATTTGGTGAATTACTATTATTAAACGTTGCCACCAAGAAACCACGATCTTCATCATTTTCTATTTTTGTACTTTCTACAGATAACCCATTCTCATCAGAAATTAATTCTGACTCTAAATCAATAATTGGACGATCATGCTTACTCAAGAATTCTACCTTTGCAGCAATTTCTAAATCTTTTGGATTTAAAAAAAGTAAGGCCTTGTAAGTCTCTAGTGCCTCTTCTTTGTTATCTAAATTTTCACAAACCCAACCAAACAATTTTTGCAATCTAAAATTATCACGTTCTCTTGCAACAATTGGACGAAGCGTAGCGTAGGCAAGAGGATACTGACCAATATCTACATAGCATGCTCCAAGAACAATATAACCCATTGTATAATTTGGATGATGAGAAATATTTTTTTTAAGAATTTCTAAAGCTTTATCGACCATACCAAGAGAGCGATAGGCCTCTGCCAAAGGAGCAAAAGCTCTTGATCTAGGACTCTTTTCATAGAGCTTTAAGTATTTTACAAGCAGCGATGATTGTAAAAGTGATTTTTCCATTTTTAAAACAACCTCTACAATTTTTTTAGATCTTCGTCTCTTTGAACAAGACCAGCTTCCTCTTGATTTATAATTCTTGGAGTCAAAAACATAACTAATTCACGTCTAACACTGGTTGGATTATAGGGTGATCTAAAGAGCCATCCAACAAGAGGTAAATCTTTTAAAAACACTATCCCTCGATGATTCTCTTGCTGACTTGAAGAGTATATCCCTCCGATTACAATTGTTGATCCATTATCTACCAATACATTAGTTTTAACTGTTCTACTCTCAAGAGGAGGTGGAGCAGAGTCTGTTGTTTGTGCAGCAAAATCATCTTTTTGTAAATTGATCTCCATTAAAATAGACCCATCATTTGTAATTTGTGGCGTTACAGACAACTTTAGAGTCGCTTCTATTGGTGTATAACTTTCTGTTACCTGTCCATCAGTATTTGTTCTGATTAAAAAGTACTGGGTATTGGTGTTTGTTATATCTGCAGCCTTTTTGTTCTGAGTTATAATTCGCGGGCTTGAAACAATTTTTGCCTTAGACTCAGATTCCATTAAATTTAATAAAAAGTTTAAATTACTAAGCCTACTAAACTGTGAAATCGTAAGATTCATGGCCGTATTGCTCGCGCCACCTCCGTAATTAGAAGCCGAGTTGAAAGCAAATCCCGGCCCTGCATATTTTGGTCTTGGTGTTGCAACAGCTTCTCCAAAAGGCATTACTGGAGCATTGCCTGTTGTTGGAATACCGATTGGATCATATCCAAAACTTAGACCATTTGTTAGTCCAATATTTTTTGCATAATCTTCTTTCACCTCTACAATTTTTGCTTGTATTAAAACTTGTGGTGTCTGAGCATCTAAGAGCTCTATGATTTTTTTTATTTTTTCAACATTAGAGGCCGTATCTTTAATGATTAAAGAGTTTGTTCTTTCATCCATCATTAACGATCCACGCTCTTTTGTTAAATACTCTTTTGCAATCGGCTCTAGCTCTTTTAATTTTGCAAAACTAATAGGGAATAATCTTGTTACAAGTGGCTCTTGCGCAAGTGATAATCTTTCTGCTTCTTCTTCTAGCTTTCGCTCTTGAGTTGCCTTATCAAGAGTTGTTAGCATTAAAATCGTACCGTTTTTTGTTGCAACAAGTTTATTAATACCAAGAACAGTATCAAGAATTTGATCCCAAGGAACATTTGTTAAGTTAAGTGTCAGCGTTGGTAGTTTTTTTATCTCATCTGTTATAATAACGCTAAAGCCAGAGGCATCTGCGATCATTTTTAAAATGTCTTCAACTCTTGCATCTACAACATTCATGGTAATGCGTTTTCCAATATACTTTTTCTTTCCAGACATTGTTAAATTTTGCAAGATATCTTCAATCGCATCGCTCTTTGGAACACTTACTCCAAACTCCTGTCCCTTGCTAGGTGCTCCTGATGCATTCCCAAGGAGCAAATCATCTTCGTGCTTTTTAGATAGAGTATTATTTGATATCTCTTGTTGGGAAAATGCTCCAAATCTATTTTCAATGCTTAATAAAACTTTTTTATCATTTTTTTGGACAATAGAACGAACATTATCGCGTAATTGTACTGCAATTCTTAATTCATCTTTTGATTTTTCTTTTTGATAACCACGAACAAAAATCATGCTCCCTGAAAATTCAGAAGTATCAAACTCTCGTAAAACTTTTTTCCCTGCGCTTACACCTTTTAGATCTAGCAACACTTGCTTGTCATTATTGTTATGAAATTTATCAAATTTAAAATCAGCATCACTAAAAACTAATTCTAGATTACTAATCTCACCGCTTTGATAAAAATTGACCGATAACAATTCTGAAGCATTTGCGCTGTTTATAAAAAAGAATACACAAAATGTAATAAGAAAAAATCCTTTCTTCATATACCCTCGTCCATAAGAGTTTTAACTTATTTAAATTGTAACATTATTTTAAAAAAAGTGTGCAAATAAATAACAATGAAAAAAACCGACAAAAAAAATCTAGTTTTATGGGCCTTCGCTAGAAACACTCTCTTTGGATACCGGAATTACAGTCTCAAGATACTCTTCTTGATCATACACATTGCGAATTTTTTCAACTAAAACAATTCCACCTGGCAATATGGCCTTAAGTTCTGCCTTTTCCTCTCCAAGTAGCATACCTTCTTTTAAAATAAATATACCTGAAGTATCTCGACGTACCACCTCTTGATTCTCTGAAGGGCCATCTGAAGTTCCTGCAGTTTCCCCAATAATTTTTGCCATTGCTCTTCGATCTTTACCCAAGAGCACTCCAATTATTTTAATTTTTGAAATAGGAATAGACTCAATCGAATTAAGATTTGAGTAAGATAAACCATCAACAGCGTATCCTGCAACACTACTTTGCTTTTTCTTGCCACCGGTTAAAGAAATATCTCTTTTAAATGGATCACGAAGTATAAGTGGGTCGACAATACTTGTTTGAAAATCAAATTTTTTTTTCTCTGCTACATTGTCAGTAGTTTGCTCTTTTCCAATTAAAACACTCTCTGTATCACTTTCTTGGGCAAAAACATTTAAGCAATATGCCGACACAGCAATAGTTATAAATGATAAGACTATTAAAAAAGTCAAACTAATATTATGTTTCTGTAGCATCATATTTATCATTTTTACCTGCATTATTGGTTTTCTGTGGTTGTTCAAACTGACGATCTATACTTTCAACACCAGAATCTTCTTTATAGTTTGGATTAACCCTAAACGAACTAATGACGATTTCTGCATTAATCATTTGAAACCGCCCTTTTTGTTTTTCATCATTTTTTATAAGCTTAAACTGATCGATATTAAATAATCTCTCTTCTGCTGCAAGCTTTTCAAAAAACATTAAAAATTGTAAAAAAGTCCCTTGGGCCTTTAATTGATATCTTTTAATTATATAAAAATCCATCAGTTGTTCATCTTGCGGAGATAACTGAACTGATTTTAAATTTAATTTTGTGCTAATATTTGAAATTATATCTAAATTTTCAGAGTCTGCTGCCTCTGTTGGAAGTTGTTTTTGTAATTGCTCAATACCTTGCGCAACCTTTTCAATTTTTTCTCTTGCAGATTCCACATCCTTTACATAATTTTCTACCTGCTTTAACTCATTCTTCTTGCGTGCAATAGATGATTCAAGTTGCGGAATATTTGCCTCTTCTTGTTCATATGTTTCAGAAAAAGAGACATAATCAACTGCAACAAGGTTATATAAAACCCATGCAATCAAAAAAACATATCCATGTCTCCAAAGTGTTTGCATCATCTCTTATTGTCCTGGATCAAAGGTTAAAACCTTTCCCTTTATTTCAAACTCTTCAATTCTAATAGAAGTATTATCATCGTCATTTTTAGTATTAGAACTTGCAAGTACAATTGTTTTTCCAAAAAATGAAGAATCATTTGCCTGGGTTATTAAATTACCAATACTTTTGTATGAGCTTGATTTTCCCTTTATTATAATATTTTTATCTTTATCACATTCAAGTAGATCAAACCATAAATCTGGAGGCATGTTTCGCGCGATTCGTTCTAGCATCTTTTTAGGATTTGACCTGCTTTTTAAAAGTTCGGAAACTTGTTCTGATCTTTTCTTTAATCTTTCCATTTGCTCGTTATATGCATCTAGCTGTTTTTTTACCGAAGCATACTCTGCAATTTTACTTCCATAATCTCTTAACTCTGTTTCTAGTTTAGCACTAATGCTTCTTTTTTCTTCAATCTGTTTGTTCCAATATACTTTTATAGAGAAATCAGGAAGAAAAAAAACAAGCAGTGCTACAATCCAGCCTTTTATAGAAACGTCAGTTAGATTTATTCCCATGACTTGGGATGATTGGGTCGAAACCTTTCTTTTTTTTATGAGGTTTATTTCTATCATCTTTTCCTCATCGCAAGACCCAAGGCAACACAGCCTGTAGATTTTATTTTTTTAATATCTTCTTCATCGATAGACTTATCAACATCAATACTCTCAAACGGATCAAATATATAAACAGGTACCCCAACAATTGGCTCAAGCCCTGTTTTTAAATCCGGCAAAAGGGAGCTTCCTCCAGTCAAAAAACATTCTTTTAATGAATCATCAGAAGTTGAAGTTAAATAGAAGTCCATTGTTTTTCTTAATTCAGAAAAAAATGTTTCCGTTACATCAGATATAATTTCGTTGATCTCTTGTGGCAAGTTACCATTACCATCACCAACGATTTTTAAATTTTCTGCATCAATATAATTTACACCCATTTTTCGCTGGATCTCTTCTGTTATCATCACTCCACCAAAGGCTATTTCTTTGGCAAAGAAAATAGAATTATTCCGATAAATAACAAAGCTTGTTTTCTGGGCCCCGATATCCATTAAAAGCCACGAAACATTTTGGGCATCTAATTTTTCTTCTAAGACATATTCAAAAACATTTACTATTGCCGTGACCTGAGTATCAACAATTTTCACCTTTAACTTAGTTTTTTCAACAACATCTTTATAAAATGTCACAAGATCTCTTTTGGCCGCAGCAACAACAACTTCTGCTCCACCACCTTCATTTTCTCCTAGGTAGTGAAAAGAGATCATTGCCTCATCTATTGGAATTGTCAGATATTGCTCAATTTCCCAAGAGACCTGATTATCGATTTCCTCCATTGTCCCGCCGGCAAGCTGTAGTTTTTTAACTAATACGTTCGTGCCAAACATCGCAATTGCGGCATTGGTTGTCCCAAATCTGGCTTGCTCTAAAATAGTATTAATTGCGGCAATAACATCTTCATCTTTTTGAATTTCATTATCGACTAACACCCCTTCTGGCAATGGGTGCGTTTCGTATCTAAGAAGCTTATAGCTGCTACCACTTTTTATAATTTCAGCGATTTTTACCGCACTTAAACCAATATCAAGACCGATGACAGAACTGCCCCCAATTTTAAATGTATCCTTTAACTGCTCTACCAAGTCTTCTATATTTTTTGAAAGACTCAAGTTAAACCATCCTTTATCTCTTTAGTACCACAAGCTGCTTGCTTTTTATGCAAACACAATCTAAATAATAAATACACTCTATAATTATAACTACATAAGTATACTAATATCAAGAAGCTTTTAGCTGAATTCTAAAAACCAAGCAATTGATCAAACCAGTTAGGGTAGAGTAAAAGAGAAAAAGATGTAATCAAAATATATGGGCCAAATGCCATCGGTCTATCTTTATCCATCTTCTTTAATGCTATCAAAATCAAACCAACAAAAGATCCAAGCAAGCAACTCAAAAAAATATTCTGTAAAATAAGATAAGGCCCTAGATAAATTCCCATGGCACCATATAACTTTATATCTCCTCCACCAAGACCAATTTGTCCCCTGATTTTATAAAAGCCCCAAGTAACAAAAAGCGGAAAGCCAACTCCAATAGCTGCCCCAAGAAGCATATGAAGCACATCGTGTTGCCAAAAAGATACATAAAAGCAAATTAAAGCTAAATATAAGTTTAATCCATCTGGCAAAATTTGATGTCTTAAATCTATAACAAAATGTGCACAAAAAACGACGAAGACAGAATACAAAAAAATGAAATTTTGAAGTTCAAAAAAGTTAAATTCTTTAGGGAATAACATTACAGCAGTAATACCACTTATAAGTTCAATTATTGGATAACAAGCAGAAATTGGACGATGACACTTGCGACATCTTCCTTTTAAAAATAGATAACTAAAAACAGGAATATTTTCATACCATAAAATCTTTTTTTTACAGTGCGGGCAAGCAGATCTGGGGAACACAACGCTAATACCTTTTGGAATTCTATAGATCAAGACATTAACAAAGCTACCAATAATCAGACCAAAACAAAAAATAAAAATATATAAAACATAGTTTTCCACAAATTAATCCAAGTTTTTGCGACTAAATATATATATTGTAATTGCCATTACAATAAAAAGATAGCTTACACCATAAAAAGAGGCATTAAGTAGATATTCTAACGGCATGCTTTTTTTATATACGACAAACTCTTTAATATTTAGCTTTGATAAATCTGGAAAAATACTAGAAACGATGTCTAGAAACAACTTTAAAATAGGCCGTCCAATAACATATTTTATTGTCTGAGTGTTAGAAATAACGTGTCCTATAATATAAAACATAATTGCCGACATTATGGTAAGTGTTGCGTTTGTAATCATTGAAAAGAAAATAACAATCATTAATACAATCATCATCTCCAAAAAAATAAACCATAATGCCCATAAAATTAATGGATCGAGACTACCACCTAAAAATGAATAAACCGCAATAGTAAATACAAAAAGAAGCAAAATATTTAATATTAAAATTCCCACAAGTCCAAGCACTCGACCAAGAAAAAGAGTTGTTCTTGATAGCGGACGTGATAAGAGTAAGTATATTGTTCGCTCTTCAATCTCTCTTGCCAGCAAATTTACACCAAAAAATAGAGCAATGCTTATGGCCGAAATAGATAAAAGCCCAAGACCGAAATCTATTGCAACCTTGCTTGGAACACCATATGCAAATTCTGAGGCAACAAAACAAACCAGCAATATTACAGACCCTAAAAGTAATGTATTTAATAAAACTCGACTGCGATACAACTCTAAAAACGTATAGCGAGCAATAATTAAAATTTTATCTATCTCAAGTTGCTTTATATTTTTCATGATTTTATTTTATAAATAATCTCTTCAAGTGTTGATCTTTCTGTTGAAACACTAAGTATACTTGCATGTTCTTCAATAATTTTTTTTATTACTTCATCTTTTTTTTTGATATCACACTCTATCCAAACAATATTTTGCTTAATATCTGCTTTACTTTGTCCTATTGTTTTAACCATACCACTAAAATCTAATTTCTTGTCGCTATAAAAACTTATTGATACCCTGCTTATGTTATCCTGTGCCAATATTCGATTAATTTCTCCTTCAAAAAGAAGCTTACCGCCCTCTAACACAACTACTCTATCACAAATTTGTTCTACGTCTGCAACAACGTGGCTGCTAAAAAAAATCGTTGTGCCTGTTTTCCCTAAGTCCGCCAAAATATCCTTTATTTCTTTTCTTCCTACTGGATCAAGGCCAGATAGTGGTTCATCAAGAATTAATAATTTAGGTTTATGAATTATGGAAGAAATAAGACCAAGTCGCTGAAGCATACCCTTTGAATAAGTCCGAAGTTTTCTATCTAGAGCGTGTGTAATTTTTAATCTTTCTGACCAATAAAAAAGAGATTTTCTTATCTCGCTGGTTTTTAATTCATGTAATAGTCCTAGGTATGTTACAAAATCAGATCCTGTTAAATGAGGATAAAAATACGGCCGTTCTGGCATATAGCCAATATTTCTAAAAATATCTTTTTTATTTCCCCCAAGTACTTTATCAAAAATAACTTCGCCTTTGTCTGCTTTAATAAAATCAAATAAAACTTTTATTGACGTTGTTTTACCGGCACCGTTTGCACCTAAAAATCCTGTTATATGATTCTCTTTTATTGAAAAAGATAAATCATCTAAGGCAAAAAACGGTTTTGTCCAAAAATCAGTTTGAAATTTTTTTGTAATAGACTTTAACTTAATCATAAAAAATAGAATAACTGTCCAGACTTGAAAACTCAAGCCTGTTGGATATAGTATATTCATTATGACATTTCAAAAACTGTATCGCTTTATAAAAATAAATTATGCTGCTATTTTTTTTTCACTACTGATTGCGGTATGCTTTTTCTATTCCACAAAAAATGTAAAACCCAAACCTATTTTAGAAATCAGCAAGCAAGATTCGGCAGTTAATCTTAACGATAAGATTTTATCAATTATAAATCTTGGCCAAAAAAGATTAATCGCAGATAGTTTCTGGATTGCCACACTTATTGAATCTGACATTGAGCACTATAAAAAAAAGGATTTAAACTCGTGGTTATATTTACGGTTTAAAACAATTATTGGCCTTGATCCTTTATTTTATCACGCATATCTTTTTGGTGGTCAATTTTTATCAATTATAAAAGATGATATCGCAGGAGCTTCAGATATTTATATAAAAGGTCTTAAGATTTTTCCCAATGACTACTGGCTTAACTATCATGCTGGCTTTCATTTTTTCTTTGAAGCAGACAATAAAGAGAAGGCGATTGAGTGCTATAAAAAAATATACGATCACCCAAATACTACAATTATAATGAGATCGATGATTTCTAGAATTATTGCCGATTCCGGAGATTTGATAGATGCATTTAATCTTTTACTGATTAGCTATCAAAACGAAAAAGAAGAAGGAGAAATAAAAAGAAAATTGCACAACTCTTTATATGCAATAAAATCCGAAATTGACTTAGGTTGCCTAAATTCAAAGCAATCCAACTGTTCTTTTTATGATTTTAACGGCGATCTCTATATAAGAGATAGCAGTGGTAAATATTTTGCCAAAGAAAAATGGGAAAAGTTTAGACCGTTTTTAAGGCGCAACCTTTAAAAAGAATCGCCACCTCCGGCACTCATAAATATCGGCAAATACATAGCAACAAGAATAACCGCAACAATGCCACCAAGTACTACAAGAATTATCGGCTCGATCAGCTTTGTAAGCCCACTCATTAAAACATTTATCTCTTCTTCAAAGACATTTGCTATTTTTAAAAGCATCTGATCTATACTTCCTGTTTGCTCTCCCACTTTAATCATCTGACAAACCATAGGAGGAAAATAATCAATACGCTTTAAGGGTTCTGAAAATGTTTTTCCTTCCATTACTGCCTTTTTTATTCCTCCAATATCTGTAGCAATAACAGAGTTATCAATTGTTTCTATACAAATCGCTAAAGCATCGACAACTGCAACACCTGACGAAAGCATCGTTGAAAGAGTTCTTGTAAATGAACTTAAATTACCCTTAATAACGATTCCACCAAAAAGAGGCATACGCATAGAAAAAACATCGTAAGCAATTTTTCCTGGTGGTGTTCCAATCCATACTTTCAATGCCGTTACCAAAAGCGCAATTGCTCCTAAAACATAAACTGTATTATCTCGTAAAAAATTCGAGATATCGATTACCATCTGCGTAATCCAAGGAGGTTCTTGTCCTGTATCTTTTAACATATCTGTAAATTGCGGCACAACAAATACCATCATCCCATATACAACAGCAATCCCAACAATAACTACGATTGCTGGATACATCATCGCTGACTTTATCTGGGCCTTTAGTTTTTCTTGCCTTTCCATGTGCTGGGCCAATTTATCCAAAATGGTATCTAAAATACCTCCAGTTTCACCGGCCTTAACTAAATTACAATATAATTTATCAAATCCACGCTCTTTGGCCATCGATTCGGCCAGTGTATTACCTTCTGCAACAGAGCGGTAGATATTTTTAATCGCTCTTCTTAAAGAGATATTTTTTTCTTGTTGTCCCAAGATTTCTAGAGACTGTAAAATTGGAACTCCGGCATTAACCATAATAGATAACTGTTTTGTAAAAAGTCCAAGTTCTGCTTTACCAAACGCCTTTGCAAAGCCTGCCTCAACCATCCACTCTGCCAAATCAAATTCTAAAATTGATGGAGGCACAATGCTTTTAGGTCTAACACCCATTCCTCTTAGAATTTTTCTTGCTTCTTTTTCATTGGCCGCCTGCAATTGTCCATGGGCCCTTTTCCCTTTTGCATCTAATCCGTCCCATTTCCACATTCCCATAAAATCTCACCCTAACTATTTTTGATATTTCACACCAAGCATTCCTGCTAATTCTTCTGGAGCTGTAGAATATGACATTGCGACATTAGCATCAATTGCTCCACCATCAACTAATTTTTTAAGTGATTGATTCATTGTTGTCATACCACTTTTATCTTGTCCAATCTGCATTTGAGAGTAAATCTGATGTATTTTATCTTCGCGAATCAAGTTTCTAATTCCCGGATTTGGAATTAAAACCTCTAAAGCAAGACATCTACCTTTATCAAAACTCTTTTTTATAAGCTGTTGTGCAACAACTCCTTGCAGCACAAATGACAACAATGTTCTGATTTGATTTTGTTGATATGCAGGAAAAACATTTATTATACGATTTATTGTTTGAACACATGAATTGGTGTGAAGTGTTCCAAAAACAAGATGTCCTGTTTCTGCAATGGTCAAAGCCGCCTCAATTGTTTCTGCATCTCGAAGCTCTCCGACAAGCACAATATCTGGATCTTGTCTTAAAAGACTTTTTAATCCTTTACCAAATGCTAAAGTATCGTTACCTACTTCTCGTTGATTAACAATACAACCTTTGTGGTTATGAACAAACTCTATCGGATCTTCGAGTGTAATTATATGACCGGCCTCATTATCATTTAATCTATCAAGCAAGGCCGCAAGAGTTGTCGATTTTCCTGAACCTGTTGGCCCTGTTACAAGGATTAGACCATTACTAACCTCTGTCATTGTAAGTAAAACATTTGGTAAATTTAAAAGTTTGAAATCGGGAATTTTACTTGGAATAGATCTAAAAACCGCAGAAACTGCACCTTTAGAATAGAATACATTGGCCCTAAAGCGCGCCAATCCTTTAATTCCAAAAGAAAAATCAAGCTCTAAATTTTTTTCAAACTCGCTTTTTTGCTCTTCACTTAGTATTTGATAGACTAGCTTTTTGGTCGTCTGAGCTGTTAGAGGAGGAACCTTTACTCTTACCACATCTCCATGAATCCTCATTCCTGGAGGAGATCCTGCCACCAAATGAAGATCTGATGCATTATTATCGATCATCATTTTAAAGAGATATTGAATTTTTATTTCATCATCTCCTCCAAGTGGATTTGTTGCCGACTCGGTTTTTGCCGAACTAATCGATGCACTGCTTTTTGAGTCATTATCACTCATGATTTATTCATCCTTTTTAAAATTTATCAGAACTTGAATTTATAACCGCCTCATCTAACGTTGTTAACCCTTGTGCTACTTTTGTTAAAGCAGACATGCGAAGAGTCTTCATACCTTCACTGATTGCTTGCTTTTTTAATTCATCAGCAGAACCATTTCTTAATACAATTTCTCGAAGCATTGGCGACATCGCCATAACTTCATAAATGGCCAATCGCCCTTTATATCCAGTGTTATTACAAACCTCACACCCTTTACCCTTATAAAGTTTTAATTTTTGGGCCGTTGCAGGCGCAAAACCACAGGCGATTAACTCTTCTTGCTTGGCCTCTGCTAATTCCTTACACTGCTCACAAATTTTTCTACACAAACGCTGAGCAACAACAACATTTAAAGCTCCAACAACTAAAAATGGCTCAATCCCCATGTTTAGCAATCGCGTCACTGTTGAAGGTGCATCATTCGTATGAAGGGTGGATAAAACCAAATGTCCTGTAAGTGCTGCTTCTACTGCAATTTCCCCTGTTTCAAAATCTCTAATCTCTCCAACCATAATAATATCTGGATCTTGTCGTAAAAATGATTTTAGTGCGGCAGCAAAAGTAAGTCCGATATCTTTTCTAACATTGACTTGATTAATTCCTTCAAGGTTAAATTCCACGGGGTCTTCTGCTGTTGAAATATTTGAATCTATCGTATTTAGTTCTGCTAAAGCAGAATAAAGAGTTGTTGTTTTTCCTGAACCAGTAGGCCCTGTAACTAAACACATCCCATAAGGTCTGTGAATACAATCTTTAAAAACTGTTATCTGTTTGGGTTCAAAACCAAGCTTTGTCATATCAAGTTGTAAATTTGTTGAATCTAAAAGTCGCAGAACAATTTTTTCGCCAAACAATGTCGGAAGAGATGAAACACGATAATCAATTGCTTTTCCTGCAACAGATAATTTAATACGACCATCTTGCGGCTTTCTTCTTTCAGATATATCCATTTGCGACATAATCTTTATTCTTGAAATAATAGGAAGCATTAAACTTCTTGGAGGTGTTGCAACTTCTACTAAATTACCATCCAAACGAAATCGTATGCGAAATTTTTTCTCATATGGCTCAACATGAATATCACTCACTTTCTTTAAAAAGGCCTCTGCCAAAAATCGATTAACATATTTTACAACATCATCGCCAATATCTTCTTCTTTGATATTTTCTACATTTTCAGAATCAGGGACCACCTCTTTAATCGTATTTATAATTTCATCAACAGAAAGAGTTACCCTATCATAAATCTGCTTCCAACACGAAAGACTTGTTAAAATAAATTCAACAGGGTGCTGAAAAAATGTCGCAATGTTTTTTTCTAATGCAACAATGGATGGATCATAAATTGCAACAGTCACCGCCTTGCTATTTTTTTGCACGGGCAAACATCTAAACTGCGCAATATCTGACTTCTTCATTAATCGAAGAGTTGTTTCCAAAATTTTTGCTTTACCAAGATCAATAAAAGTTAATCCATAATTTTGTGCTACCTGTTTAGCAAATTTTACGTCATCAAAAAAATCAAATTGTAAGAGATCTAGCTCTGCAATTTTTATTTCATCTTTATCTGATAAAAGTGGCCGCAAGTCCTTGATTGGAACCATTCCCGTTTTACTAATTACTTCAGCAAACTCTTTTCTAAACATTGTGCAGGCCTTTTTATATAAATGCGACAAAAGACAAATATTTATATTTCTATCTACTTTTCGGAGAATATTTAAATTTATTTAGAAGTTATTTGAAGTCAAAAAATAAAAGGCCCAAAAATGGGCCTTCTATTTTTTTATAAATTAATGCAGTAAAACTTTATTTTTTTGTAGCAGTAGCTTTTTGCGATTCTTCTTCATCTTTTTCTTCATCGATGGGCTTAACAGGAACTAATTTGTCATCAGTGATTTTATCACATGAACCATCTGTTTCCCCTGCTCGATCCCTTAATGTTGCATCAATTATTTTTTCTTTTACTTTTGTATCTTCCTTTGAAAAAACATTAAAACTTAGCAAAACCGAAACCACCATAACTAATAACCATATTCTTTTCATATATACTCCTTTTAAAAAATTAAATATTTAAGTTTACACCCGCTGGTTTTACAATTGATAGTAATGACTGAAACGCCTGAGTTACCTGTATTGCCATCTGTTGCCCTTCTTTTGATTCTACTTTTTTTATCTCGCCGTAGTTATCATATGCAACATTTATTTTTCCAACATTCTCCATTGCAATTTCAACTGGTTTCCCAATTGCATTATAAACAAAACTTAGCTTTCTTTTTTCTCCCTTTCCGCCTTTATCATAATCTACCATTTGTGTAATTCTTCCCATGCGGTCATATATCAAAAGTACCGACTTATTGTCGCTATTTTGTGCTTTTTGCAAATTACCTTTTGCATCGTAACTAAACACCGTCCAACCATTTTGATTTTCTACTCTTGTAATTTTATCTATTTTTTCATCATATTGAAGTTTTACAAATTCCCCTGTTGTCGATGTCTTTTTTGTTAAAAGACCTTTTTTATTATACTCAAAATTTGTAACTGCTTTTCCTCTTGTTATTCTTTCAGGTAAAGAAAAGTTTTCTGAATAAACTGTCTCTGTTACAACAGAATCCACATCTGTTTTAATTCTATAGGTATAATATGAGCCATCGGCTTTTGGCTTTAGTTCATACTCATAGCGATTGATGCTATCAGCACTGCCTGGATTTTTCTTTGTTACAGTTGTCCAGTAGTGATACTCTGGATTTTTTGGATTTGATTCATACTTATAAAATGTAGTCTCTCCATCTTTTGTAACAACTTCTTGTGCAAACTGCTCTTTGGTATAAGCAATTTTCATCTTACTGCCATCAGTATATGCAACTTCAACCATATTATGGTTGTTGTCATACTTATACTTATAAAGGTTATTTGCAACATCAACTGACTCTGTCAAATCATCTTCTTTGTACTTATATTCTGCCTTTTTATTACCAACAGACCATGCGCTTTTTACTTTACCATCAGGATACCACTCTAAAAATATTTGTTTAGACTGTGAATCTTTTATAGAGATTGCTCTACCTTCTTTGTTATAATTTAAACTAACAGTATAGCCATTTTTATCTTTAACAGAAACAAGCTTTCCTGAATTATCAAAAACATCAACTTTACCATCACCTAAATGTCTTTGGTAGCCATCAGCAACCTTTACTAGTTTTTGCACACCTCTTATGTTTGAATAAAGAATCGTACCTTTTGCAATCTCTGTTTTTATATCAAAACGTTTCGCATATCTTTGTCTATACTCTGCATCACTTTTTAATCTTTGCATTAAATCTTGTGCAACCTTCTCGCTTATTGGATTATTTTTTCTCATCGCATCTAAAATCTTCTTTACAGCACCATCTACATCAACAACACTTCCCTGTGGAGTAAATCTCGTTTTAGATCCTCCACCATTTTCATGTAC
>CAZCDT010000009.1:0-60742 GCA_964497525.1 uncultured Bacteriovoracaceae bacterium | reverse complement strand
AAAATTCCAGACAAAACCACTCAGAATTAATTTACAGAAAAGATTTTACACTACCTAAAGTTGGCGATAAACAGGATGTTTTGTATGCCGACGGGCCCAGGATGGGCGTAAAGTTGGCGATAAAAGATACCTCATTTAGACCAAAAGTGGCCTAAATGAGGTAGAGGTGGGGGGTGTGTCGCGCTCTTAAAAACTTTAACTCCATAAGTTTTTGTTAAGAGGTAGGGACTTGCTTTCCAATATTAAAGGTAGGAATCCCGCTTTTCCTTGAAGCAATAGGATTGCATTTTGCGGCGGGCCCGCATATATTATGCTGCAATTTTTAGTGTCTCGCTTTCATACTCTATAACATCTTGTTTTTGTGTTTTTGATTTTAATTCTATGAATCTATTGGTCTGATTCTTGAGAAAAAATAAATCTTTATTATTTATAAGACATTCCGAAAATAGGTTTTTTTTCATATGGTTTGCAAGAAAAGTGCAATCTTTTATGATTGAGCCATGAAAATCATTATATTCCATGAAAGAAAATTGAAATTTGCAATTATCCATAGTACAATTTATAAACTGGCAATTCTCGAAATGAGTTGCAAAGAAAACACAGGACATGAACGTTACGTTTTTAAATGTAACGAGAGACAAAAGAGTACCAGATATGGTAATTTCTTCGAAAAATGAATCTGTTATAAGCTCATTTTCAATCACTTCGTGTGCTAGGCTTTTAACAGCTAGTGTGTGTGTGGTTGTAGTTTGGTCTCGTCTCATTTTAACCTCCCTGCCCCGTGTTTCCTGTATGCAAGAATACAGTATTTTTTGCATTGCGTCAAGCAATAAAATTGCACCAAGCAATATAATTTCACTAAATCACAATCTTTTGAGGTGTTTATGGCCGAATTTAAATCGTCACACATAGATATGTTTTTAGGTGTTGTTCGTAAATATATGCAAGTTAGAGGGCCAATGTCTCAAAAAGATTTGGCGGAGCTAACAGATATTGGTGTTTCTACAATGAGTAGATTTCTAAATCAAAAAACAGGAGAATTAAATGCCATTGTTATTGCAAAGATTGTAGCAAAGCTAAAAATACCACTGCATGAAATCATCGACTTTATCGACGAAGAATACTCTACAGAGTTTAAACGTCTCGTTTCTTTTTATATGCAAGATGCAAATTTTGCAACACTTCCGCCACAATATAATATCGAGTCACAAGTTGAAAAAACAAAAATTCAGACATCATCAAAAGATTCGATCATTGCGGCCGCAGCGGCAAGTCGTTCTCTTATAGAGCAAATTGAAACTTTAAGTCCAAGACAAAAAGCTTACGTCATGGATTTTTTAGATCTAGATGTAGAAGGTAGAGATTTACTTGTTGATTTAGGTAATTCAATGTTTCGTTATTTTAGACAAAAGGGCATGTAAAAGTGAAGGTCCTAATTTTTCTTTTTTTGTATTTGATAAATCTTATCGCTTATGCGGCACCTGAAAAAATTGAATTTTGGTTTTTGTCTGCGCCTAGAACATCAAGCTTGGACAAGCTATTAAAGCATAATCAGTTTTTATATTTTGATAAGTATGCCATAAACAATAGACTCCAAAGTTGTACCCCTATGGGGGATGGCTGTTTTGATCCTCAGGTTGGTTTTATTTTAAAATCAGATATAGAAAGAGAGGAGCGACTTAAAACAGTGTATTTAAATCAAGATTTTTCTAAAGCACAATTTGATGAATTAACTCCAAATCAAATGTCGGGGAAATTATTAGATGCCAAAGATACAAGTTTAATCGATTGCGATAACGATCATCTTTTTAATATTTTTTGTGGATCACAGACCGAATACGTCGGAAAAAACAATCTCAAGGTAGAAGTTTTTATCGATATCAGTACCAGTATGAGAAATGTTGATTATGGCAATGGAACATGCAAAAGAGGAGAATTTTTTTCGACAATAACAAAGTCATGCAATGCTCTTAGAGTTAAAGGATTTAATACAAAAATTTCAATTATTAGCTCCAAAGATGCTGCGTGTGAAATGAGCGGTAATAACAACCCCAAAGTCGTTCTGGATGAAATACTTGCCTCAAGCAGTCGGACTGTCCTTCTTATAAGCGATATTGATGAACTTTCAAATCCCTTGATGCAAGCTTTCATAAAAAGTCAGAACGTGATCGTAAAAGGAGAAGCAGCTCCATTGTATGCAGATCATTTAACTTTATTCGCACAAGATTTGTTAGGTGGCTGCTTGTAGAGTGGGTGGTATATTATTTCCAACTATAAAAAATTTAACATTTGTATGATAATTTCAATAGAAAAAGCTATTTAATAAAAAAGAGGGTATATGGCCAAAATTTTATATGCAGATGATGAAGCAGATCTAGTGCTTCTTTTAACATTAACAATCGAAGGGGCATTTGAAGGTGTTAATGTGATAGGAGTTTCATCCGGCCAAGAGGCAATAAGTTATTTAAAAAATAATTCAGATATAGATATAATTTTAAGCGATTATAAAATGCCAAATGGTAACGGAGAAGAATTATACGATTATGTTAGAACAAACAATCAAGATATTCCTTTTATGCTTATTACAGGATGTATTGGAGAACAAGACGAGTCAAATGCCTTCGTAGAGCGCTTGAGCGCAGATAAAAATAGCAAAATACATTATAAGCCATATAAATTAAATGAGATTTTGACAGATATTAAAGATTATTTCTTAGAGGATATAAAAAATGTCAACGCGAACATGCGAAAGATTCCACTTCCTGGACTTTCTATGTTTAACGCTGTTCCTTGTGATTTATACGTAGAATTATCAGAAAAAAAACATGTAAAGATTTTAAATAGTGGTGAATTATATGACTCATCATTTGTAAAAAAATATCTCGATAAAGGAGTGAATTATTTCTATACTCCTGCGGCAAATTTCGAACAATTTGTAGAAGAGTATGTTGGAAGTGTAAAAATAAAACTATTACAAGATAAAATGGATTATAAAGAGCGTATTGAAGTACAAGGAGATGCTGTCTCTTTTGTACATAGCTATGTTTCTCAAATAGGATTACGGCCAGAAGTGGTTTCTACAATGGATGGTATCGTTGAATCTTCTGCAGTCCTATTAAAAAGTGATGAAAAACTTTTTAGTTTACTTAGTGGAATGCTTAAAAAAAAGGATTACATAGCTGGCCACTCTTTAATGATCTCTTATGTTGCTGGGGCGATGTCTTTAAAAATGGATTGGTATACTCAAACGACACTGCAAAAACTAGGCCTGTCTGCTTTAATGCATGATATAGCGCTGCAGGATGAGAAACTCGCTAGATTTTTAAATCTAAAAGATGCTCAAAATGCAGGTATTTCTAAAGATGATTTAGAAAAAATAAAAAAACACCCCGTTGTTGCCGCAGAAATGTTTAGAAAGCAAAAAGATGTTTGTCCTGATGTTGATCATATTGTTTTATGTCATCATGAAAGACCAAATAGAAGTGGCTTTCCTCGTGCACTAGGGTCTGGACAAATTTCTCCAATGGTTGGAATTTTTACCGTTGCAGAAGAGTTTGTTTGTCGCGTGTATGATCTAGATGCAAGTCAAGAGAAATGTCTAGAGATTGCAAGAGAGATGCTAAAAGAGGCAGAATTTTCAATTTGTTTAAAATCCATAGAAGGGCTTATTAAAGTTTTTGAAAAATAAAAGAGAGAAGGTATAGGCCGGATTCTGTCTTGGACCATCATTTATCTAGGTCTTAAATTGCTTTAAGACTCAAGCACTCCACCCGTCTACATAGAAGTGGCCCCCCTTAAACTGTAGACCTATTTGAGCTTGCACCGCATAGAGTTTACCTGATTTCACTACAGCAAGATAAATCTTCTGTACATTCTTTCTGTTGCACTAGTCCTCATCTCGCGATGGACGGGCGTTACCCGCTATGCTGCCATTTGGTGTCCAGACCTTCCTCGTATTTTATATAATAAAACACGCGATGATCTCCCTCTCTCTTGGGTTTTATTATATAAAAATGGAGATGATTTGAATATAAAATTTATAAATATGTTGGTAATAAAATTCTTTCGCAATTTGAGCAATGCTCTATTGTTATAAGTCGTTCAACAGCACTTTCAGTAACTCTTTCAATTTTAAAATGACACATTGAGCATATGTGATTGCTGATGAAGGCCACAAACTGCTTTCCTTTAAATTTCTTTACAGCTGTGTTGACATCTAATGCAATATCTTTTTGAAGTGTGCTAAGTAGAGATTCGACTCTTTTGTTATAATCATCAATTTCGGAGTTCTTACGATCAACATTGCTGTTAATCTCTTTTTCTAACGTTGCGATACTATCTATAGCACCAGTAATAAAATTTTTATGCTCGCTTATATCTTTTTGTAGCGAATCGATAGTGTCAAGTAGACAAAAAATTTGATCTTCAATTAATGATATTTGTTTTTGTAGTTTATTTAATTCTCCTTCGATCGCATCTTGTTCTTTTTGGGAGCTTACTTTTGTGCTATTTAGTTTTGTTCGTTGAAGATTTTGTGTCAGCATGTCGAGCTCTTTTTCTTTTATTAGCTGATTTTTTTTTGTCTCACTTAAAGATATCTCTTTTGTTTGTAAATCGCTGGAGTGATCAGAAATTAAGTCTTTGATTTTTTGAATTCTTGCCATTTCTTGTGCTATGTCTTGTTGGGCTTGGTATTTTTTTAGCAAAAGAGAGTTGATTTCTAAAATAGTGTCGGAAACGATTCTATTGTTCATGCTAGCTCCTTTTGCTATACTCAATTATACCCGAAAATTTTGAGTAATTACATTATAGTGGTGCTTTGTTTGTGGTGTAAAGGAGATCTGAAAATGTCAGGTAATTCGTTGGGAACGATTTTTACAATAACAACTTTTGGAGAGTCTCATGGCGCTTCGATAGGTGTTGTAATAGATGGTATGCCTGCCAATATTGAAATAAAAAAAGAGAATCTACAGGCCTTTGTTAATCGTAGAAAATCACAGATGGTGTGGGAAACTGCCAGGATAGAGGAGGATTTTGTAGAGATCTTATCTGGGATAAAAAATGGAAAGACTCTAGGTACTCCAATTTGTGTCGTTGTCAAAAATAGTAGATATAACGATAAAGAGTATGCACATCATAAAGTTGATCGAATTGGACATGCTGACAAAATTGCTAAAGAAAAATATAAAAACCTAGATCACGTAGGTGGTGGGCGTTTTAGTGCAAGAGAGACTGTCTCTCGAGTAATTGCTGGCTATTTTGCAAAAGAGTTATTAGGTAAAACGAAAGTGTTATCAAAAATTATTTCCATTGGAGAGTATGATGTAAAAAATACTTTCTTATCGATGAAGTCTTTTAAGGATAGTGAAGATGCTTTTTTGTTATTTAAAAAAAGTGAAAAAGAAGATATTGAAAAATATTTGACACAGTTAAAAGAGGAAAGTAATTCGATTGGAGGCGAGATCGGAATTGTTATAAAGAAATGTCCGAAATATTTAGGAGCTCCAGTATTTTCAAAATTAAAAGCAGATTTAGCAAAAGCATTGATGTCTATTAGCGGAGCTATGAGTTTTTCCCTGGGATTTGGAGAGAAGTATGCACAAAAAACAGGGAAAGAACTTGTTTTAGATGAAGCTAATTTTTTTGGTATGAATGGAGGGATTACCACAGGAGAAGATATAAAAGTAAGAGTAACTTTTAAGGCCCCATCATCTGTTGGAGATTGGGCAAAAAAAGGGCGACATGATGCATGCTATCTTCTTAGGGCATTGGTCGTTTGTGAATCGATGGTATATATCACATTAGCGGATCATTTTTTATGGCAAAAAATTTATGAAAACTAGTAAAATTTTATTTTTAGAAAATATAAACAAAAGTATTCTTGTTCTTCAAAAAATTAAAACAAATCGACTTTTATTTTTAATAGATAGTGGTGCGTATCGATATCATAAAAAAAATATTGATAAAATCGTTAATGCCTGCGGAGATCGTAAAGATGTTATTTTTGTAAAAGGTGGAGAAAGTGTCAAAAAATTATTGGTTTATAGTAAAATCGTTGAAGAGTTTTTGGCAAAAAAAATAACAAGAAAGGATCATTTAGTTGTAATTGGAGGTGGGGCAACAAGCGATCTTGGGGGCCTTGTTGCGGCAACACTTCTTCGAGGAATTTCTTGGAGCGTTTTGCCTACAACACTTTTGTCCATGATTGATGCAAGTATTGGTGGGAAAGTTGGTGTTAATTCACGATATGGGAAAAATTTGATTGGTTCTTTTTGGATGCCGACAACAATTATTGTCAATCCTTCATTTCTAAAAACTTTATCCAAAAAAGAAATCGATAGTGGAAGTGGTGAAATTATAAAATATGCTTTTTTAAGTAAAGATGTTTATCGGGCAATTATGTCAGGAAAAGATCGATCAATTATTATAAAAAAATGTGCTATATATAAACAATCTATAGTGAAAGATGATTTTTTAGAAAAAGGGAAACGTAAAATTTTAAATTTAGGACATACCATCGGACATGCGATTGAAAAAAAATATCACATTCCACACGGAATTTCTGTTGCATTAGGAATAAAAAAGAAGTTAGAAATTTTTAAAAATACACAAATGCTTGAGGCCTTTGATTTGTTATGCAAAAAACAAAGTTTAAAACTCGAGTTGTTAGAGAGTAAAATAAAATATTTTGAATTAAAACCTTTTTTCTTGGTGGATAAAAAACAAATAAAAACAGGTATTCTTAATTTAATTGTAAGTAAAAAAATTGGTGTTTTGGGTATAAAAAAAATAACAATTGATCGTTTTATGGACTTTTTAAAATAATGACAGAAATTACCATTGTAAAAAAAAATGATTTTCATAATGTTTTTGTTGCAGGCTCCAAGTCTTATGGTGCTCGTCTTGCTATTCTTAGTGCAGTCTTTGGAGGTAGAAGAGTTTTAAAAAATATTCCGAAATCAACGGATTTTGATTTTTTAATCGATGCTTTATCTGTATGCGGGATATCTATAAAAAAAATAGGAGATGAAATCCATATTGACGGCAAATTTTCTTTAGAGAAACAAAGTGATGATTTTATAGAGCTACATACTGGTGATGGAGGTACAACCAATCGATTTTTGCTGGCACTACTGGCAAGAAGTGGCCAGAAATATCGTTTAATCGCAGATCCTGCTTTTTTGCAAAGACCAAATCAGGCGCTTTATGATTTTTTGCGATTCCATGGAGTGAAATTAGATATTTTTAATGACAAAATTGAATTACAAGGGCCAATTAATTTTTCTCAAAACACTCTAAATATTACAACAAAAGAGAGTACGCAATATTTAAGTGCTTTAGCTCTGGCATTTGCCGATCAAAATAAACAACTGCCTATAGAAGTTGTCGGCGCCAGTGGATATGTTGATATAACAAAAAAATTAATTAATGATTTTTTAAGAGGAAAAACTCAATTCTTAATTCCTACAGATATGAGTTCGTTAACTTATCCTCTTGCCTTATCTTTTTTTAAATCAAGAATACAGATTTGTAATGTTATTCTTGATCCAATGCAGCCAGACTATCTTTTTATTGATCTTTTTAAAGACTATCTACAAATAGAAGAAGAAGTTGTATGTGCAAAAAAGATGAAAGTGTTGAATGCTTTTACAGTTGATGTTTCCAAGGCTCCAGACTTGGCGGTTGTATTAAGTTTTATTGCTGGACGTGCAGAGGGAATATCTGTTTTAAGAAATGTTTCGATTTTAAAAAATAAAGAGAGCGATCGTCTTTTTGAGATTCAAAGACTTCTTTCTCTTTTTCATATTGATCATAAGTATGATGAAAATCTTGATAATTTATTTATTACAGGATCAAAGCTAGTTTTAAGTACGCCGGTTGAATATAATGCGCCGAAAGATCATCGTCTCATTATGACAGCATTTTTATTTATGCAGATTAATAATGGTGGAACTATAAAAAATTATCATCACGTAAATAAATCATTTAAAGATTTTTTTACTCAATGGGAATAATCTGTACTATAGATCTTCAAATGTCCATGAACTTAAATATCGCTCTCCATTATCAGCAAGCAGTGTAACAATAGTTTTATTTTTAAATTCTTCTTTCTGGGCAACTTGAAGTGCTGCACACATTGCAGCACCTGATGATATACCAACTAAAAGGCCTTCTTTTTTTGCAAGTTCTCTTGCGGTATCTTTTGCTTCTTGATTTGTCACTTTTATAATTTCATCTATTATCTTTAAATTTAGAATGCTTGGAATAAAGCCTGCACCAATCCCTTGAATTTTATGTGCACCAGGTATGCCACCTGATAATAGTGGGGAGTCTGCAGGTTCTACTGCTATAATTTTTATATTAGGATTATATTTTTTTAAAATCTCACCAACTCCTGTAATTGTTCCTCCTGTGCCAACGCCAGCAATAAAAACATCAATCTTACCATCTAACTCTTTCCATAACTCATTGGCCGTTGTTTCTCTATGAATTGCTGGGTTTGCAGGATTGTCAAACTGTTTAAGCATTAGATAATTTGGAGAGCTATTTACAATTTCCTCCGCTTTCTTTATTGCTCCCTTCATTCCTAATACACCAGGTGTTAATATTAAATCTGCTCCAAAGGCCTTCATTATTTTTCTTCGTTCAATACTCATAGTATCTGGCATTACAAGAGTTAACTTATATCTTCGTTGAGCACAGAGCATTGCAAGACCAATTCCTGTATTGCCACTTGTTGGTTCGATTAAAATAGTATCGTCTCTTATAAGATGATTTTTCTCGGCGTCAACAATCATTGCAAGTGCAAGGCGATCTTTAACACTTGAACCAGGATTAAAGTACTCTATTTTAGCAATAATACTTGTGGTTGTTTTATCACTCATATTATTAATTCTTAGAAGAGGGGTATTACCAATTAATTCAGAAATATTTTGTGCAATCATTTTTTTTCCTGATGTATAGAAGTAGAAAAGATGAGTTTATGGTTTATAAAGATCTTCTGCGCTTAGTTTTTTATCATTAATTTGAATTGTTTTTAATTCAAACTCATCTTTTAATAGCTTTATTTTGTCTGTATTTTTTACGGTTTGAGGTATTTCTATATCTCGTTTTATTAAAATATTTTTTTCTTTTATTTTTATGTTTTGTAATTTTTGAATATCCTTGCCTGTTTTATCGTCTATGAAATAACAAGATAGTCCTACTTGATCTTTTGTAATCTTAATCTTGTCAAATGTTGGGCAGACTACTTCCGCTTGCTGATGCCATGTTTTATTTTTTAAGTTGTAAAGATGAATTAAAGGATTATCTCCTCCACCGATTGTACGCTGAGTAACAACTAAAAGATGATTTTTAAGAGATGATAATGCCATAATCTCTCGTTCTTGTAGCTCAACAGGTAGGGTTATATGTGTTTTTTTTAGATCTTTTGTTGAAAGTACAATAAGCTTTGCTAGCTTGTCCATGGGCGTTTCTTCTTTTATCAATCCAATATAGAGATTGTGTTCATCTTTTTTCTCAATAGAAGTTATATGTGTTTGGGCCTTAAGTGTTGTTGCAAAGAAAAGTAATATAATTATTGCAGAAAGTTTCATTTTGTACTCCCTAAAGTAGATCATAAGATTTTTTCAAAGTCTCATCAACTTCTTCTAGTGCATTTTTTCTACCATATTGATCTACACAATCTACGCAATCAGGTCCAATCAGACCTCTTTGTGTAGGAGGTTTAATTTTTGAAGAGATACTTCTAAAAGAAGCACCCTCATGCTTTCTTTTAACAATCTCTGCCATATCAACAAAGAAGTGTCCCTGCTTTTTTATAGCTTGAATAAGATTATCTAGTTTTTCTGCCGTATTTGCTTGAATATCATGTAAAAGTAAAACTCCGCCATTGCTTTTGTTTTTTGTGGCACAAATTCTTTTTAGTGCAATATTAATTAAGTTCTCTTTATTTGCTGCTTTCCAATCTTCTGGATCAATATCCCAACCGACATGATCGAAATTATTAACAGTAAATTGCCTTTTAACAACTGCAGATTTTAGGCCATCGCCATATGGCATTCTTATATATCGATCAAGGTAATTTCCTAGCGGAGCTTCTGGGAATTTCATATTTTTTGAAACAGTTTCTGGAGATGCCTTGCTATGTTGAATGTGTTTGTATGTATGCCACGCAACAATATGTCCTTCATCAAATGCCCGCTGTACTAGTTTCATGTGCTTTTGTGATTTTGTTGCCGTTTGGCCTAATACAAAAAATGTCGCTTTGATATTATGTTTTTTTAAGATATCTAAAATTTTTGGTGTGTTTATAGGATGGGGGCCATCATCAAATGTTAAGTGAATTGGAAAATTTAAATTATCGCATTCACTTGCCGCCTTTATAATGCCAAAAGGCAATATAAAAAAAGTAGTATATAAAACTATAGTGCATAAAAAATTTAATGTTTTCATAAAAGACTTAACGGAATAAACTATGAAAAACTTTAGAATTTGTTTTATTTGCCTTTCTAAAAAGACTGAATCGATTGATTAACTATTGAAAAATTATCATTAACACATTCAAAATATGGTTTTAAGGTTTGGCCAAAATCTCCGCAGCGATCTAACTCAAGATTAAGCTTCCATTCTATATTCCTAAAATTTGAGTTAATACAATCTTCAAATTCCATACTTAGTTCATTTCCGCTATTTTCGCATCGTTTAATTTCAACTCTTTTAATCATTTTGATTATGTCAAAATTAATGTTTACACAGCGAACAAATCTGTTACTTACGATATTATCATCACTCGTGCATTTAGATAGTTCAATAGCAAAACTATTAAATGAGAAGAATAAAAAACTTAAAAGAATGAATAATTGTTTTTTCATATAATAAACTCCTAATCAGTACCAACTATATCTTAAGAATTCTCTTTTTTGCGTAAAAAATGCAATTTCTAGAGAATGTCTGAAAAAAATACATAAGACTTTAAAAAGATTATTATCTGCTTGCATAGGAGGTGCGCTTTGAGTATATATCTTGGACAACATAAGTAAAAAAAGAATAGACGACCTTCCTGAACGATGCAGGAGAATTGAGATGACAGATAAAGAATCAGCTTTAAATTTCCAAGAACAAGTAATATCCTATCTTAGCTCGAAGCAAGTATCATCAGATGATTTTATTGATTTTTTTTTAAAACAAGATTCTACAAAAAAAATACTCTCTTTTTTAGATTATGAATTTGATAACAATTTATTATTTATTGAAAGCATGACTCATCGTTCCTTTTCTCATGAGTTTTCAGCAATATTAAATCGCTCAAATGAACGTCTTGAGTTTTTAGGAGATGCCGCAATTGGAATGATTGTTAGCAAAGAAATTTATAAGCGTTATCCAACTCATGAAGAAGGAGTAATGAGCCGTTTAAAAAGTGCTCTGGTGAATGCAAAAACATTATCTCGACTTGCAACATCATTTAATCTTGAAGAATGTATTTTGATCGGACGTGGAGAGATTAAAAGTTTACACGGAGATGGCCTTGACACAATTGTTTCAAGTGCTTTGGAAGCGTTGTGTGGTGCTGTCTTAATTGACTCTTCAGAGGATGTATTTTCTAAGTTTTGGAATAATTTGATTTTAAAGTATGAACAAAAAATAAATGATAATTTTTACTCTTTAGATCGTTTAAATTTTTTTGATCCAAAATCAAGATTGCAAGAACAAGTAATGAAGTTTTATGGCGTATTCCCAACATATCTTTCAAAAGAAGTTGGCAAGCAGTTATTTGAAGTGACATTAATGATTAATAATAAAGAGATCTTAAAAAAAACTGGAAATTCAAAAAAGAAGTTACAAGAACAGCTCGCGACTCAGGCACTTGAAAACGAATTTTATAAAAAAATATGAGGTAGGGTAGTATGTTAATTACAAATCAACATCCAAAAAATAAATCCATAACCGTCTCTGTTTTGGGGGTTCCTAATGCGGGTAAAAGTACATTGATTAATACACTGCTTGGAATGGATTTAAGTATTGTTAGTTCTAGACCACAAACGACAAGAAATAAAATCCGCTGTGTTGTTACTATCGATCACACTGAAATTATTTTAACGGATACTCCAGGACTTCACGAGTCTAGCTTAGAGTTAAATAAACGACTTAATCAAGAGGCCAGAGAGGGAGCACAAAGCGCTGATTTAAATTTAATTTTAGTTGATCTAACAAAAGAGTGCTTGCCTCAGATTAGTTGTATAAAAAAAGTATCAGATTCTGAATTTACAAAAAGTTGGCTTGTTTTCACAAAGGCCGATGCCATAGAAGATGTTTCTTTAAGTGTACTGCAGGAAATATTTGATGCTGCAAAAACCATCATTCCTTCGCTGGAAAAGTTTTTTGTTATAAGCAGTAAAAATGGAGATAATATTCATCTTTTGACTGGAGCTTTATGTGATAGTGCAAATCCAGGTCCACACTTATATCCAGATGGAGATCTATCTGATAAACCAGAACGTTTTTTTGTTATGGAATACATTAGAGAGCAAATTTTTCTTTTATTAAAAGATGAGCTTCCTTATGAAATTGCCGTTGTGATTGATGAGTATAAAGATTTATATGAGGATAATGCGCTGGGGAATAGCAAGACCGTTGCTCATATTAGCGCCTCGATATTAGTTAATCGTCCTAGTCAAAGAGCAATCGTTGTTGGTTCGCAAGGACTAATGATTAGAGAAATTGGAACAAGAGCAAGAGAGCGAATTGAAGCTTTACTTGATGGTCAAGTTCATTTGAATTTACACGTTAAAGTTTCTCCAAAGTGGTTTAAAAATAATTATGTGTTAGAAGATATAGGCCTTCCTCGTGCTCCAGATTCACATCGTGTATGGCGTAAAAAAAATTAAAAATTTGTTATATATAAAAAGGGTCTTTAAAATGCAAAAACGTTCAATGGTAATTTCTTTAATTGGTAGGCCAAATGTTGGAAAGAGTTCTCTTTTTAATGTATTAGTCGGAAAACACAACAAGGCCATGACTTATAATAAACCTGGAGTTACAAGAGATAGACACTACGGCATTATGAAAGTGTGTGATTTCCATAGTGATATAGAAAGAGATGCCATATTGGTTGATACAGGTGGATTTTATGCTGAAGAAATTAAAGAAAATATTCCAAATCAGCATGATAGTAAAAAAGTTAGAGATAAAAAAAGTACGAACTATTTTTTTAATATTATGACAGATCATGCAAAACTTGCAATTAAAGAATCTGATTTGGTATTGCTTGTGGTTGATGTTCGTGAAGGATTGATGCCTATCGATGAAGCAATCATGAAATATATAAGAAAAGAGCAGCGTAGTATTTTGCTTTTAGTTAATAAATACGATAGTGAAGCTCAAGCAGGTCTTGATGCTGAGTTTTATACTCTAGGGATTTCGCCTAAAGATATCTTTTTAGTATCTTCTGCTCATAAGAGAGGAGTAGATTCTTTAAAGACAAGAATTGTTCAAGAGATTTTAAAGTTTGAAAAAAAAGATGGTGGTGTACCAACTTTGCAAAAAGGAGTAACACCAAGAGAAGATGTTGTTTCAAAGCTTGCAATTGTTGGAGCACCAAATGCAGGGAAATCAACTCTTTTAAATCAACTCTTGGGATCAAAGAGGGCCTTAGTTAGTGAGATTGCTGGAACAACTGTTGATCCAATCGATGGTTTTTTCGATCTTTTTTTTGGAGAAAAAGTTGAGCTTTTAAAAAAATATCATGAAGATAAAAAAGGTTCTTTAGATGATGTCATGGTATATGAGTATCAAGAGTTTCAAAAAAATAATCCAGATGTGTATCAAAGGATTCAGGCCGATTACGCTGGTGAAGGATACTTGTTATCAGATGAGCAAGCAAAAGATTCAACTCTTTTAGAATTGCAAGAAGAAGTCGACAGTTTTCAAGATTTAGATGAGGAAGATGTTGATCGCGATGACTTAGATGATAGTGATGATCTATTATCAGAAGTATTAGAGAGTAAAGATACGATAGATATTAGTGATTCTTTAATCGATCAAGTTTTTGGTAATGATATAACAAAAGATGAGGAAGAGTTAGATCAAGAGCATCTGCCAGATGATGATGAACTTGTAAGGGGCAGTTTATGGCGTTCAATTCATGTTATAGATACCGCAGGAATTCGCAGACAAAAACAAATCGATGATAAAGTGGAAGAAGAGGCCGTTTTTAGAGCATTAAAAGTGATCTCTGAAGCAGATATTGTTTTATATTTGGTTGATGCAATGAAAGGTATTTCTCATCAAGATAGAAGACTTTTAGATATTGCTTGTGAAAAAGGTAAATCGATTATTATCTGTTTAAACAAAATTGATCTTTTAAAGAAAAAATTAAAGGATAGAAAAGAGCAAAAAGAGTGGCTTCTAGATATGAAAGAACTAGTGCCTTGGTTATCTTATTGCGAATTAATTCCTCTTTCGGCAAAGTATGGCGAGCGAGTTCGAAAATTAAAGACTGCTATTTTAAAAACAATTTTAATTCGTCATCAGACAATTACAACAGGGGAGCTTAATCGTGCAATTATTGATCTATTTGATCAACACTCGATTATGATAGATCAAAGGAAAGGGACTAGGTTAAAGTTTAAATATGCCTCAATGATAAAAAGCGATCCACCAACTGTTTTAATTTTTTCTAATCGCTCCCTTGGAGTTCCTCAACACTATCGTAATTATTTAAAAAATGGGATACGGCAAGCGTTTAAACTAAAAAATACACCGATTCACATTATATTTAGAACAGGTAAAGAACTGGAAACAAGAATGCGCAAATTAAAATTAAACCAAGATAATTCCAGATAATTGATCACTATAATGTAACTACTCAAAATTTTAGGGCATCTACGTCGTCAAACTTCAGGATGCTCATCGTTGCGCTGTACATACGTACAGCTCACTTGAGCACCGTCGTTTTTCTAGTAGCTGCCCCAAACTTTTGAATAGTTGATTTGCCCTAACTTTTTGAGCAATTACACTATAATGTGATAATATAGGTAATGAGATCATCACCAATATCATAAAAATTTGTAATTGTTGATTGAGGCACCATATTCATTCTCTTATAAAATTCTCTTGTTTGCTCATATGTCTCTTTGCTTGAAGTTTCAATTCGAATTAATTTTCCATTTTTAGAAGCAATAACATCCTTCATTTTATTCATCAGCAGCCTAGCAAGACCTTTTTTTTGACTTTGATCTGCTGTCCCAATCCAATACATATCGTACGTCGTTTTTGTCATAGGGGTTGGGCCAAAACAAATAAAACTTTCTAATTCATCTTTCTCGTTTAGACAGGCATAGAAAATATAATCGCTATCACGTTTTGTTGCATCTAATAATTCCATTACGACATCGCACTCTTCTTTTGTAAAAAGAGAGATCTTTTTTAAAAGCTCTTGCATTTGTAAGTGATTTTTCCAGTCTATAGATTTAATAATCATTGAGATACATCCGTGCTAGAATAAATTGGTGTCAGAGGAGGTGTCTTTTGAGTATAAAAATTTTGATTATTTGGATAGTGAGCATTGTTAATAAGAGTTTGAATTATTCTGTAGTAAGAAATATCCAAAAATTTAAACGAATTTGCAAAACCAGAGGATATTCCTAAGTCACAGTTTGGATTAACATCTATAATGTAAGGGATCCCTTTACCACATACTCGAAAATCAATTCTAGCATAAGCATCAAGGCCTAAAGCATCACATGCTTTCCAAGCATTTTCTAAAATTTTATTTTTTACATTATCAGAAATGGTGGGACGAACACTTGGAGTTGCTCCAAATTCTATACTATTTGGATCCCATTTGGCCGCATAGTTTACAATCTTAGGCAAGTGTGGATCTAGATCTTTAAAGCTAATTTGAGAAAGCCCCCATATCTTTTCTTTGGGATTTAAAATCGAGAGATTAAACTCTTCGCCTTCTATATATTCTTGAACTATAAAAGAATTTAGGCCGCAAGAACTTATTAGCATTTCATATTTTTTTATTAATTCATCTGTCGAATCTACAACGGAATTAAAATCGATTCCTGTTGAACCATCTTCAGCATTGGGTTTAATTATAAGTCGCTGATTTGTTTTAAAGATATCACCCATTGTTAAGATATCGCTCATGCTTTTTATAATACAGCTTTTTGGAACTATTGCCCCATAATCGTTTAAAAGTTTACTGCATCTATATTTATCCAAGCAATTTTTTAAAGCGCGAGAGCTATTTCCTGTAAATCTTGCAATACCACATTTTAAAATTTCTGCAATTTTTATTTCCATAAAAGGATCACAATCAAGAGACTCGCAAAGATTAAAAATAACATCGATATTATCTTTTTTTGCGAGAGCTTCTACTTGATCTAGAGAGTCTATTGGCATTATGGAAATGTTTTTATAACCAAGATCTTTTAGTGTTGTATAAATATTAAATGCCACATTTTTTACATCAGCACGAGATGCTGTGGCATCTAAAGAAGTATCGAGTGGTGTGTCTATGTCATTTTCTAAAAAATCATTGTTATGAATAATAACCACTTTTAAATCATTGCTTTTCATATAAGTTGGATTTTTTTCCTGTAGAATTATTTACCAGGTAATATTGTAAGTTAGCACTGTAGAATAACCAAGCCCTGTCATATCATCATACCCAAAAGTTTGGTTCTCTATCGGTGCATAATCTTGGGTGTGTTTATCATGAAAATTTACAGAATGCACTAAAAACTCTAGCCCAAAATATGATTCATTAAGTTTTATTGGAAATTCAAGTCCTCCACCAAGAGCAAAACCAATTGCTCCACCTGAATCATCTGGAACCATACTCCTGTCTTGATCTATAAATCTGTTTCTAACATACCAGTATTCTAATCTTGCTGTTAAAAACGGGTTGGAATAGGTAATCGCTGTACCAAGATTGGCCGTATCTATATAATGCCGATATGCAAAAAAAGTTCTTAACATGTTAACCGAAACCATGCCGTAGCCTTCATCAGGATTTGGATGCTTATAACCATATACACCCTTTTCTAAAAAAAAGTGATGTTTTGAATACTCAAGGCCCATGGCAAAGGAGGTGTTAAAATCTAAAAAATAGTTAATACCTAAGTGGTACGTTGGAAAATCGTTTTCATAGGCCCTACCTCTATTGCCATCAAAGGAGGTCAATCCAATGCCTGTATTAAATGAAAAGAAGCGTGCGTTGCGATAAAATCTTTCATCTTCTAAAACTTTATTGGTATCGAAATCTTCATTGTAATCGTTAAAGATATCTCCACCTGTATAAAAGTCGTCATCTTCTATTCCAAACGAGGTAGCATCTTGGGCATTCAAAGAGGAAAGATCCATGATTAAAATAGGAAAGGTCATAAGAAAAAATTTAATATATCTTGCGCAAGCTGTTTTTATGTTATTTTTCCTTTTTTATTATCATCTACAAAAATATTGTAGACTGATCTCTATATTTTTGACAACTTCTCAGTGCACAAATATAATCTTTTTAAAAATATAGTCTCGTTTTTAAGGAAGGAAATTTTATGAGTAAAATGGATAATCGCCCGCTTAATAAATCAGTCGATGCAATTGTAAAATCATCAGAGAATGGAATTGATTGGGAAGCGTATAAAATTCCAATATTAATTGCTGTTTTGATTGTTTTGATTGGGTCATTTTCATATATTGTTTATAGCGGTAAAGTAAAGGATGCCAATAATCTAGTGGCCGATGAAATTTCTTCTTTTGTAAATGGAGATTTAAAAAGTTTAAAAGAGGGTAAACTTGAGCCTTTGGCCGCAGTTGCTTCTTTTAACAAGCTTATTGAAGGTAAAACAAGTTCTGTCTTTTCGACACTATTTTTAACGATGTCTGATGCTTTAAAGGAAAAATCGGCCCAAGCAGAAGCTCGAAACATTTTAGAAAAAGCAGAGAAGCTTTTTTTAGGTAGTGATACAACATACGATAACTTGCTACTTGCAAGACTTGCAGTGGTTTATGAGGATTTAGGAGAGTTTAATCTTTCAATAGAGTCATTAAAAAAGATTTTGAAGCTATCGTCGAAGGTTTTGGAGGGAAAAGTTTATCTAGATTTAGGGCGCATGAATTTAAAATTAGGTAATCAGGATGAGGCCCGGAAAAATTTTGAGCATGTTAAAAATAATTTTTTAGAAAATGATTTTGCAAAAGTTGCTACTTTGTATTTAGAAGATATGGGTTCAAAAAAGTAAAGTTTCTTAGGAAAAACTAAGCAGGTGAGCGTGAAAAAAATTTTATTATCATTAATTTTCCTTTTTTTGGTTTCTTGTTCTGGAATGCACGTTAGAGGGCATAAAATAGAGGGAGTAAAACCCTTTAAAACTAATTTTTATTCTAGTTGGAGTAAAAATCTTGATCCAGAGTACGAAACGGGTAATTTACCTGTGGCATTAAGCTCTCCCCTTATTCATGAATCTATAGTTTATTGTCCTGATAATGCAGGTAGTATGGCCGCTTACGATCTTTTTAGTGGAAAAGAAATCTGGAAACAAAAAGATGGTGGACAATATCACTCCAAGCCTATCGTATATAAAGATCAGCTGATTTATGGAACAGCTTTTGGCAGAGTTTACTCTCGAAACTTATTATCAGGGGAATTGAAGTATAGCGTTGATCTAGGGGCCGCTGTTGAGACGAAGGCAAGTTTGTTTGAAGGACGAGTTTTATTTCAAACAAGAAATCATAAAATTGTTGTTTTAGACGTTGAGAGTGGAAAAATTCTTTGGTCTTACACAAGATCTGTACCTTTTGTTACAACGCTGCAAGGGGCCTCGACTCCTGTTGTTTATTTAGGAAAGGTTTATGTTGGTTTTGCAGATGGACATGTTTTGGCATTTTCTTTAGAGGATGGAAACTTGTTATGGGATAAGGCGATTGGCATAGGACAAAAGTTTGTTGATGTAGATTTAACTCCAGTCTTTGTAAAAGATAAAATGTTTATTGCTTCATGGGGAGGAAATTTACTCATATTAAATCCAGATACAGGCGATACTAAGCAAGAGATTGAATATCAAATAACAAGAGCACCGTTCTTTTTTAAGGATAAAATTTTATTATCTCTTGTAAACGGAGAGATGGTTGTTTTAAATCAAAACTACATGGAAGAACGTAGATTAAAAATAAGTAAAGGCCATATTACAAGTTTTTCAATTTGGAAAAACTCATTACTATTAACCACCGTAAAAGGGGAGTTAGTGCTTTTATCTAATAGTTTTGAGGAACTAGAAAGACGTCATTTAGGACATCCATACTCTGCAATTTTTGATGCACCAGCACTCGAAGGAGAGTTTATGGCCGTTTACTCATCAAGAAATAGACTCTACTTATTTAAATAAGAAATAAACCAAGATATATCAAAGCGCTGTGCAACTTCTTTTAAAGGTGAGCTTTGATTAAAAGATGCAATAGAGCGAGATGCTCCAGCTTCTTTGTATTCAATAGATTTCAGTAGTGCCTCATTTGAAAAAATAGAAATCTTATAAAGAGTTGTTAGGTTGTAATGACTCGGCGTGAGTTTTTGGTATGTTTTAATATAGCTTGATAGGTTTTCATAGGTGTAATAATTTTCACTGACTCCATATTCACACAAAAGAGAAAGTTCTTGATAATTTTTCTGAGCATGAAGAGTTAGAGCTTCTAGTATTAGTTCATCCGTCTCTTTATTTTTGGTCATGCTATCTATGACGGTTTCACTATTTCTAGACATTTTGATAGGAAGTTGCATATATAGCGGTTTATCTTGCAGCGAATTTTTGCGCATTAAAAATTCAACTCTTTTTTTCCAATCGCTAACACTTGCTTTTGTCAATGCGGGATAGCTCTCTTTATAGTCTAAAAAATTTGTATGAAACATTGGGCATTGTTTTATTTCTTTCGAATCTGTTGGAAGAATTGCAGAAAGTTTTTCATACTGAGAAAGTAGCGTTAAAAAATATAATTTTTTATTTGAATAGAGTGTTGCTTCATTTTCGTTACTATTTGCAGGCATTCTTGATGCTTGTTTTTTAGATTCTGTATCTGTTTTTGCCAATTTCTTTTCATCAAAACTTTTCTCATCTATAACAAATCTTGGAACAGGATTTACATCAAGACTTCTACCTTGAAAGCGGCCAACTTTTTCTTCATAGCTTTCTGATGGTCGATAGCTTGTGCAAGAAAAAAGATAGAAGGACAGGGCCGTTACAAGAAAAAAGAGTTTTGTTTTCATGCTTTATTCTCCGAAAAAAAATTAAAAAATAGTTTTATTATTTTTTTAAAAAACCATTCTCAAACCTTCTTATCGGCAACAATTGTTGGCGGCCTAATAAGAAAATGATGTAGGAAATATATGCCGATTAAGGGGGTAACCTATTAATATTTAAATGTTTGTATCGATAATGTCGAAGAAATAGCTATAGAGGTTACTGCGTTTGAAATTAAAATGAAGAGATACTTTTAGGGAAAAATTTATGGATAAAAAATTTGCATATGTTTGGGTTACCTTCTTTGTCTTAGGCATCTGGCTTCGGATGTTTTTATCTGTTGTTTATGGGCAAGAAAATTTAAAAGATAATTTAAAAGAAAATGTTGTAGAAAAAGAGTCATTACAGCAAAAGCTTTTAAGCGATCCACAAGTTAAATCAATTTATGATGGCTGTCGTCAGCAATATCCAAGCAGTAAAGGAGAGATGGATACATTTATTAATACTTGCATGTGGCAAGAGATAGAAAAAAATCAGGCCTTAAAAGAAAAAGTTTTAAAGTTTTATGATAGCAGTAAAAAAGAAAAACAGGGTATAACAAAAAATGATAAGACTAATGAGTCAACATTTGGAACCAGTTTGGCCCATATCAGTACGGCCACGACAAAAGAGGTCAACAAAACTCCAGAGATAAGAAAATTAGAGGAGTTTTTATCAAAAAGATTAGATGAAGCTTTATGGGGAAAAGAGGGAGATAAAAGTGTTAAAAATGTAGATCATATGGTTTTTTACAAACTCTATGAGTCCCAGCTTGGTAAAAATCTTTTAACGGCCGTATCTTCTTATTGTATTGAAGCTGATACAGAATTTTTTATTATTGAAAACGAAGATCAGGCAAAAGAAAATCGTAAAAAAAATCTAGTAGCACTTAAAGAAGGAAAAAGCGCAGGAAATAAGTGGGGGACGTGTTTAAAAAAAATTCCTGAGATTTGTGAGACCGATAAAGATTATTCTAAAAACAGGGCCTGCGAAGTTGTAAGCTATATGAAAACCGTGCGCGCAAATTTGCTTCTTATAACCGATGTAAAACAAAAAGCAGAAGATGCGCTTTCGGCCTCTTCTGCTTTTAAAATAAAAGATCCTGTTCGCTCTTATAGTGGAACTTCACAAAATGATGAATTAGGTATTGATTCATTAACCTCTATTACCTCTAGCGAAATTGAAAATAGTGGTATGGAGCAAGAGGCCCAAAAAAGGGCCGAAAAGTTTAGAAAAGATTGTATTGGGGGAGGAGACTGTAGCAAGCATCTAAAAGATGAAAAAGAGAGCGAGAAAATAAGAGAGCTATATGCAGAAGAGGCATTAAGAGCAAAAGTGTTAGAAGAAAAATTAAAGACAATGAGTGATGAAGAGGTGAAAGCATATTTAAAAGAAGAGGGCAAAACAGACCTTGTAGAAGGGCTTGATGCTTCAAAAATTAGCGCGATTAAGGAGGAGATTTCTAAGAAATATCAGGCAGAAAGAGAGGCGATTTTAGCAAAAATGAGTGAAAATTTACAGAAAACATCAAAGATGGATGACACAGATAAAAATAAACTGGCCGAGGAAATAAAAGAAAAAGGCCTTAATACCTCTGATCTCTTTTTTTATAATAACATTGTCTCTGGTTATCTAAATGTTGAAAGTGGAGATTGTAGTTCTCAAGGTAAAAAGGCCAGAAAATGTAAAACCTCTGGAAATACTGCCTCTTTATTTAGAGAGATTAAAGATTTTAAATCAGATGCTAAGATGGCATCAAATAGAGCAACAGGTGATAAGAGTTCTCGCTTTGATATTATTAGTGAACTAAAAAAAGCAATAGAAAAAGATGGTATAAAAGATACAGCAGATACAAAAAGAGATGATGGAGAGGTTAGTTTAGGGATTAAGACAATAAATGATCAGATTTTGACCTATAATAGTGAAGAGAAGGATGATGAGAAGAAAAAACAAGATCTAGCTAGTAATAATGGTGACAGCGATCAAGCGACACCCGACGATGCTAGTGATGATGGTACTTCGCCCAATTATAATAATCAAGTCGTTGGAAGCGGGGATGATCAGGGCATTGGCAACCATCTTTCTGGGAAGACTCTAGAAGAAGTTAACAAAAAGGCGAATGAAGGTAACTAATACTACTTTCAATAATTAATTATGGCGATGTTAGACTGCTGTCTTGCTGCACTTGACGTGCAATAGGCGTAAAATTTATAAATCATCAAACTCATCGTCGATATCAAATTCATCATATTCATCAATTTTTAAAAGATCGCTACTGTCTTCTTCTTTTGATATCTCTTTTAAAGCATTATGTTGTGTGTTTTTGAGTTGATCTTCTTTTTTTGTAAGATCGATGGATCTGTTTGTTATTTGAGGTTTTAGAGTAAGTTGAGGTTTTTCTTTTTTATTGTTATCTAAATTTTCGTTTTGATCATTATTTTGCAGTGAGAGATTATTTTTTATTTTAGGTTGTCCATCATCGTTTAGTGAAACCCCTATTAATGTTTGAAGTTCGTTGACAATATTTTCAAAACGCTCTGGGAAATGAAAGTTTTCAGGAAGCTTTTCTGATGGGTCATATTCAGAGATGCTATAGCGGCGAAATTTTCCATCTTTGGTTAGCATCTCAAACTCTTCTCTTAAAATATGAAGATTTGTTACTTTGCCAATATCTCCATTTTTAACTTTGATAATATGTCCTTCTTTGGGCAACTTTTTTCTTTTGTTTATATAAGTTTGATCTTCGTATTTCATACAGCATTTTATCTGCCCACAAATACCATTTATCTTATTTGGAATGAGTGCAAGATTTTGGTTTTTTGCCATTTTTATACTGACGTTGCCATATCCTTTTAAAAAAGAAGAACAGCAGTTTTGTCTACCACACACACTAACAGAGCCAAGTGCCGCAGAGCGATCTCGAACAGAAATTTGCCTTAGTTCAATTCTCATTTTCAGTTCAGATACTAAATCTTTTACAAGTCCTCGAAAATCAACCCTTTCAGGTGCTGTAAAATAAAAGACGGCCTTTTTGCCAAATTGCATAAATTCAACATGGGTTAAATTCATGTCGAGTTTGTACTTTTCTATTAATTTTAGGCAAATGATCTCTGCTTTTTTTTCTTCGCTTCGATGCTCTCTTTCTTCTTCAATATCTTTTTGTGTTGCTACTTTAGAGATTGATTTAATGGGAAGCATCGATTTGTCAAAAGTTACTTCATAAGGAAATGAGTTTATGTAGCCTACGGCCATTCCTCGATCACTCATGGCAATTACTTTTTGGCCGTAAGAAAAGTTCTTTTTACCAATTAAAAATGGAAAGCATTTTGCTTGTCCAGGAAAGCGGACATTTACCATTTTTATTTTTTGACCGTCGACAAATCTTGAATCATTTTCTTGTTCTTGAGTTGTTGAAATATTTTGCGGTGATTGTTCTATATTTTCGCTATTTTCATCTGATTCCATCGAATTTTCCAATATATATGATACATCTTAAGAAACATAGTTTGAGTATAAAATGCGCACAATATCTTTGTCAAAAAATTTTGAGTAATTGTTATCCTAAGTTTTTGATTAATTTCGATTTAGAGTAATCCAAAGGTTTGAAGTAGAGAAGAAAATCTCTCATCAATAGATAAATTAAATAACTTTGATTCTTGAAAGCTTTGCATCTGCTTAAGAAAATCAGCTTTCCTTTTATAGTTAAAATTATCTAAGTGAATTGTTGTTTCAAGGGATAATACTGCTTTAAAAAGTGTATCTTGATAGTCGCGATTTTTTTTTATAACAGCGAGAAAGGATACTAACGAGATTTCCTTTTTTAAAAGAGAGCTCGTTAACTCTTTAAGTTCTGGAAAATTTATAAAATGTTTAAGGAGTTCTTCTTGAAAGTTTTTACTATCAACTCCTTGAAAAATTAAATTCGATGATAGTAGATCTTTACTGTTTTTGTTATTGATTCTTAACTTGATGGCACGACTCTCGATTGTTTGTAAAAAATTTCTGCCAATTTGCCCTAAAAATAAAATAGAGCTTTTACTTTGAGGTTCTTCTAAAACTTTTAGCAGTGTGGCCGTTGCTTTGCTTGGTATATCTTGAGCGTTTGTGATAATGATAATCTTTGATGGAAGCTCCATCGGAGCATGTTTCATAAAATCAAATATTGGTTCAAGATCTTGCATTACATAGTCTTTATTTGGGTCGGATTTATTTATAATTACAAGGTCCGGATGAGTTACGACTTCAATCATGTTATAGAGTTCTTCGTCTTTTAAGTTAGGACGAGTCTGTTTTAAAATATCAGTGAGTAATAAGTAGCACCATTTTTTTTGTTCATTGTAAAAATCATTAGAAAGTGGGAAATTTATGATATAAAAATTGGCCAATTGTTGTTGAAAAAATTTTTTTTTAATAATCGCTGAAACATTCATTGCTTTATATTTAAAAGATTAAAAACTTGTTTATGAATATCTTTATAGACAGCATCTATACTTTGCTCGCCATCTATAATCTTAATACGTTCGTTAAAAATTTCTGAAGCAAGATCATATCCGTTTATTAGCTGTGTATAAAATTTAGAGTTTTCAGATTCAAAATAGTCTTTTTTTAAGTTTCGAATTTCTTGTCTTTTATAAGAAGTCTCCAGTGAAATTTTTATATAAAACGAGAGATTTGGTAAAATATTTAATGGATAGTGATTATGAATTGCAAGAATATTTTCGATGCCAACACCCCTGGCAACTCCTTGATAAGCAATAGAGCTATCGATATATCTATCGCAAATAACTACAGAATTAGGTTCGTTTAAAAATGGAAGAATCTTTTCTTTTAAAAGCTGGGCCCTTGATGCAGCAAAAAGATAGCTTTCTGAAATTGGTTCTATCTTTGTTTTTGATTCTAAAATAGCACTTCTTAGCTTTTCGCCGAAATCTGTACCACCAGGTTCTCTAAGTAGTAACACTTTGATTTTTGCCCTCTCCAGATCATCTTTAAGCTTTGTAATATGTGATGATTTTCCGGCCCCTTCAATTCCTTCAAAAGTAAAAAAGAAAGAGTTCCTGCCTTGAAATTTGGACATTTTGGATAAATAGGTTTGATACTGTCTATGCATTTATCTCTATCTTGTTGAAACTTTTTAAAAAAAGAGTATAGCATCAAATATTACTAGATTGTCATTTGTTTTTTTGTATTATTTTATTTTTCTAAACTTACAAAAACTTACTAGTATGTTTCTTCGTGATCAAATACTTCTTCTTCAATTATATCGCTAGATGCCGGCCAAGCAGAAACCTCTCCTGTTTTTTTATTTTTTAAGTATTCTTTTGATGAAGAAAAAGGCTGACCTGTTAATATTTCGTTTGGATCAAGAGAGTCATAATCAATATTTTCGTTTTGTCTCTCTTCATCTTTTTGAAGTATTTTTTTTCTGTTGTCGCTAGGTTGTATTAGTGGTTGGCGAGCGTTTTTTTTTGCATTAGTACTAGAAACTGTTCGATGTATATCTTTTTGCATCTCGTTTGCTTCATTTCTTGTTTTTACCTTTGATGACTTGACATGATTATTTACATTTATGATTTTGGTATTGCTATCATTTTGTACTAATTTATTAGATGTTTGGTCTTGAGTATAAAATATTTTTTGTAAAATAATTGTCATAAGTAATATTGTAGATATTAAAAGAATATGCTTTTTGTATTTATAGAGTGTATTAATAGTCTTTAATGAAGAATTTGTGACAAAAATTGGTGGTGAGATTGTTGTTTCATTTGCGACTTCTGGTTTAGGCATCACGGTTGACTTTTTTTGTTTTGTCTTTACTAAAAGATGAGTTGCACTTTCTTGTTTTTCATAGTTTGAAATAATTGGTTGTAAATTATTAAAAACTTCCATATTCGTAGAATGTTCCACTGGATTGATTGGTAGATTCTTTGAGCTTTTTAGAGTTCTTCTGTCAAATTGTTTATAATCGCATACCTTTTGCCAACCATTATCTTCAGTTGAAATCATATCGTTATAAAGAATTTCTCCCTGAGCAAGCATCTTAGTGATTTGGGCATGAGTATAGGGACCTTCTCTATTCCCATGATGTAAAACATATATGCCACTAGTGATTTCTGTTTTAGTATCATCAGAATTAATGACTTTTAATTTTCTACGTCCAAAAAGTGGCGTTTCAAAAATATTGTGCCATTCATAGGTTGTTAATTTTTTTACTTGGATAGTTGGAGAGATATGTCTTTCTTTTATAAGAGCAAAAATTGAAGAAGATGTAAACGAACCAAGGTGGGTTTCGTTTTCTTTTAACTCATATACATCATCAAGATCAATTTTTGCTTCTTTAATTTCTTGTGGTGTTATTGAATACTTTACAAAAGGATTCTCCTCACTTCCATTATCATTGGCTTGTATGGCCACATTGCCACCACTCATGAAATGCTCCTTTTTATTTGGCCTTTCTATCAAAAAATCCAATACTCTTATCGTATTTCTTGCATTGGAGATTGAATAATTTTAGGATTCGTTTTGGAATGGGCAAAAAATTCCTTGTACTTTGGTTATAACTACCTGAAAATATCGTATAAGCAGTTTATTTTTATAGAGATTATGAAAAAAATTATATTGTGTTTTATTCTTGAAATTTTTGGCATTATTCGTTTTTTATTAGGACTACTAATTCTTCCTGTCATCGCTATTTTTAGCGCTACAATTCGGCAAAGAGTTCGTTTTGAATTATGTAATTTTAAAGACCGACAAGAGATGAATGTAAAATGGTGCGCTGATATTTTATTTGAAGTTTCTAGCGAAGGAGAACTAGAACAGGTAAGGCCATTAATCGATTATTTTCTTAATAATCAAAAAAGGATCGAACTTATATATGCGTCTGCTAGTGTTGAAAAAAAAGTAAAGCAATATCAAAAAGAGTATTCCACGCAAATGCGGATTTTTAGACTGCCAATTTTAACTTATTCTCCTTGGAAAACTTTTTTCTTTTTTCAATCGATAGAAGAGATCGCAACGGCAAAAAAAATTATTTTTTGTCGCTATGACTTTTTTCCTGAATTAATTTTATATGCTTTAAAAAACAGTGCAAAGTTCTCTGTAGTGTCTGCCACATTAAAAAATAAATATCATTATTTTTCATCATCTCTATCTTTAAAAAAGTTTTATTATAAGAATTTATATTCATTGTTTGATTGTATTATTGCCGCAACAAAAAAAGATGCAGATTTTTTTCGGGGTATTACTAAAAACAGTAGTGTTTGTGTATATGATTTTAGAGTGCTGCAAATTGTAAAACGACAAAACAATTTTAGCTTAGTTTTTGCATCTCATCTATTTGTTGCCCCCCTGATGAGGTATTGCTCTGATTTTTTAAAAGAACAAAGAGTTATCTTTGGTAGTGCATGGCCTAAAGAGATGGAAATTTTTTTGAATAAAGATTTTGTTGATGAGATAGCTTTGAATAAATGGCATGTATTAATTGCGCCTCATCAACTAGGTCGAGAGCACGTCAAAACATTACTTAGTGCCATAGAATATAATATTTCCAAAAGCGGAAGCTTGAATTCTTGTCCAATATATGAATTTAATAGAGAAATGACAGCAAATGAAATTACTGAAAAATTTAATCTTTTAAAGCAACGACCAGGTATTGTTGTATCCTCTTTTCCTGGAATGCTTTGCGAGTTATATACTCAATATGGACATGCCTTCGTTGGGGGTGGACATGGAAGATCAATTCACTCTTTGCTTGAGCCATATTTAGGTAAAGCGTGTGTATATTGTGGGCCAAGGACTCATCGCTCCACGGAGTTTGATTTTATATTAGAGCATTCGCCTAAATATCTTTTTGTAATAAACTTATTGCAGGATTTTTTTCCAATTTTAAGAGAGAACAAGTTATTATCATGTGATCAAGACAAAAGAGATGCTTTGGTTTTAGAGGCACAAGAGTCATTTAATAAAATCGTATCTTCGTCGTTTTTATAGAGGTTTGTTAATGAAAAGAGATATAGATACTTTAATTATTGGCAAAAATCATCTGGCATTGGCCCTTGGAATCGAACTAATAAAAAAAAACAAGAGCGTTGTTGTTGTTGATGATGACCGTTTCATGCTTGGGAAAAGTTATTTTGGCTCTTTGCTATTATTTGAAAAAAAATACCTCACGGTCTGGGGGCAGAAAAGTCAAATTACTTCTTTTTGTAATGTAGATCAATTTTTACGGCCAAGACCACTTAGTTTTGCAATAGATGATATTAGGATTTATTTAGGAGATACTCCAAAAAGAAATTTTTTAGAGCTTCTACGAAAGTTGCCTTTTTTATTAGAGTATAAATTTTCAACGAATTTAGAATTTGAAGAGTTTGTTTTATCTCTTTCAAGTGACAATTCTTTTGATGAGGAATTCTTTTCTTATTGTGAAGAGTTTGCTGATATTTTTTTGAGTATGTCTAAAAATGTTATGCCGCGCTTTGAAGTTATGTATAAAAATGCTCCAGAAAAAGTGAAGATTTTATATCAAGCAATTTTAGATTTTTTACATAAAGGAGTTGGTAATGAGGACTATAAATATTGGCAAATTAAAAATCTGCTGTATTTAGGTCGAGGTTATTATCAAGATGTTTTAAGTTTTAATATTTCTGATGTTGGTTTACTACATTATATTTTGTGTATTTTATCTCCTCACTATGAATTAGAGCAAGAAAGCATTTGTCGCGCACTAGAAGAAGAATTTGTAAAAAGTGGTGGAGCGATAAAGAAAGCAAGAGTTGATGATATCTATAGTAATATCAAAGGAGTTATTTGTGCGGCAAATCTTTCTAGCTTGGAAGGTCTTATAAAATGTAGAGAGGTGATTCTTTTTTCAGCTCTTTTGCCTTATGATTTTAAGCTTCAACTAGATTCTTTAAAATCTTACTACACTCCGCTAAACGTTTCTTTTTATCCTACACGCAAAGAAGATATTTCTTTTGACAATATTAGAATAGTCCACTCTTCTATAAGAAAAATGGGAACAGGAAAACCATTATGGCTTTTAGACTATGACGGTAAAAAAATGCATTGTGATTTTTTTGTAGAAACAATTGCTGGTACAAAATTAGACTTTATAAAGGAAGAAATTTTACAAGAACTTCGCGATGAATATAGAAAATATTTTTCAGGCATAGAAGATGAATTGTTGGATATTACAATTACAAAAGGGCTTGAAGTTTGGACCTGTGATACAAAAACTTATAAACAAGCAGATAAAGATATAATTGCAAATTTTGATCATTTAGACACAAAATTAAATTCTCAAAGTGTAAAACTATACTTTCATAGAGATACAGAAAAAAAAGAGTATATTAAAAATTGCACTTATTTTGGCCCTTTGGAAAATGGTAACTTAGGTCCTTTTTATTCGTATTTAAGGGTTCGCCATGAGTTTTTACTATAAATTTTTATGCGATAAAATTAAGGCCCAAAATCGTCGTACTTTTGGGCAAGCAACTATAGAATACGCACTTTTGCTGGTTGTAATTACCGTGATGGTCATAGCACTACTTAGGCAAATTAGTAACTATTTTGGTGCTCCATGTAGCGAGAATCCTCAAAGTGTTACATGTCAATTATCTAAAGTTATTTCTGGAGAGGCTTTTGGTGGTGGTGCGAAAAATAAGTTTAAGTATTGGCGAATGCACTCTAAGTTATTGAAAATTCGATAAACAAAAGTAATAAATTTAATTTACTGGGTGTCAAATGTGTAAAATTTACACGAAGTGTGCCAAGATACGCCCAAAAAAGCCGCACCGTGTTAAGATCGTCTTGACTATAATTTTAAAAGCATGATGTTTTTATAACCACCAAACCAAAAGGCATGGATGTTTGTTTTAAGGAGTTTTTATGAAAACACAAAAGGTAACCACAAAACTGTTTAAGTCGGTACTTGCTGTATCGATTTTAACCATCGCCCCAAGTATTTTATTGGCGCAATCTTCTGATGATTTACTGCTGAATTCTACTGAGAGTTCTTCTATCCTTCAATCAGAGCAGATTGATGTTGATGGACAATTTCAAGCAAGGGCACAAGAAAAGTCTCCAGAGGAGATTGTAGAAGAGGCCAGACACAAGGCAACTGTCAATAACACTAAAATGATTGCCAAGCAAATTGAAAGCACACAAGTTCCAAGAAAAGATGTGCAAGATATCACTAAAAAAGAAGAAAAAAATCTAAAAGATAGAATCGCAAATATTTTTTCTCAAGGAGAAGATAGCGATTCAAACAATATAAAAGATAGTGTAACAGAGTCAAAATCAGCAGTAGTAAAACAAGAAGTAGTTGTAGCACCAGTAGCTGTAGCGCAGGTTGAAGCTACGATAGCTAAAGATTCTATTGTAGATAAACAAATAAAAGTAATTCCTTCGATGGGTATACTAAAGTTAAGTGGTGATGGAATTGATTTTGAATCAAAATATAGTGGGGGCGTTGTAATCGAAAGTATGCTTTCTAAGAGAGTATCTTTTGGGGTTGGAATAAAACAGGCAAAAATGGATCTTGTTGATATAGATAACAAGCAATTTAATAACTATTATGGAATGGGATATGATCCATATATCTATAACTACGGAGGTGGTTATCAATATAATACCTACAATGGTTATACAAACGTTTTTGGAAACGAAGGTCGAGAGATTGACTATACTCAAACAATATTAGAATTAAACAGCAAGCTATTACTTAGTGTTGAATCTAGAGTAAAACCATTTGTTGGACTTGGACTTAACATTAATAGAGCTAATTTGAAATATAAAGACAAGGGCTCAAAAACATATAATAGTCCATACAATGTACGTTACGGAGATGAGGAATTTACAAGCACCTATCTTGGTGGATCGATATCTGCTGGAGCTTTGGTTTCGTTTACTAGTAATGTTGGAATGGAGCTTGAGATGAAATATATGAAGGGACTTAGCGGTGAATTAAAAACTCAGTCTCTTGGAGCAAACGAGGATCAGGCCCGCTTAGATAGAATTGGTAATGCGATTCAAAACTCAAGCTTTGCCTCTTTAAATTTAGGTCTTGTGATCGGTTTTTAGTTAGATCAAATGTAGAGATGGTTTGGGCCGTGATTTAGAGGTTACCTCGCGCCTCAAACTGTTAAACTAAAAAATCCAGAATTAAGAAGTGGTGGTCTTAATTCTGGATTTTTTTATTGTTGAGTAAATGTCTCAAGATGTTTCAGAGTAAATCATTAGCTTGAAAAGTGTCCTTCTTTTGGTATAATCGATTTCATATATAGCAAAAAAATAAAGGATTGTTGTGGATTATGTTCCAATACGTCTTAGGACTTTGGTACCAAATGTACCTTTGACGTTTGATATTTATATAAAATTAAGCGAGAGATATCTTCTCTATGTTAGGTCTGGTGATGACATAGAATTACAACGTCTACAGCGGTTGCAAAGTAAAAAAGTAAAACAACTTTTTATTCCTGATGATGCAGAAACTCTTTATCAGAAATTTTTGGATCACGCTTTAATCGAAGCTGCAAATAATACTCAGATGACTGCCGTTGATCGTGCCGCAACAACAGCAGATGTTGCCTCAACTGCAATGGAAGAACTTCATGCCGATCCAGAAAGTCTTGCGACTTTTCAAAGATTAGAAAAAGCAGCACAAGGAATTGTACAAGTTATTGGTAAAAAAACAGATGTTTTAAAAGAGTTTTATACTGTTAATCAAGACTCTTCTGTTGATGTTTTATTTCAGCATGCGATGAATGTTGCTTCTTTAGCATCATGTCTTGGAGAGTTTTTACAATTTTCAATGGAAGAGTTAGAGAACTTAAGTATAGCGGCAATGCTATTAGATGTTGGAATTGTCAAAATGCCATCTGGAGCAAAGAGACTTTTTACAACTCCTTATGAAGAATTTACAAAAGAAGATTGGGAAATTTATAGAGATCATCCAAAACTTGGTAGTGAGATGCTTAATGGGAAGACCTATATAAACAGAGAAATTTTAGAAATTATTAACGACCATGAAGAAAGAAAAAGTGGAAATGGTTTTCCAAGAGGAACAACCACCACTACAAAATATTTACAGATAATTGGAATTTGTGAGTGTTATGATCGAATTGTGACGTGTTTAGGAAAATCTCATAAAGAAGCGCTAGATGAAATTCAGATAAATCAGCTTGGAAATTTTGATTTAGAATTGATAAAATCCTTTAAGAAATTGTTAAAGATTCAAGGTTTTGCAAATCTTTAAAAAATAATCAGAGTAAAAAGATCAAATAAAAAAAATAAAAAATTTTTAATTTTTCTCTTAAGATTTTTAAAATATATCCGATCAATGCGGCAATGGTTGTGATCATGGTGATCCAATCAATAAAGACGAAAGAGTAGTATGCTCGTTAGTCCTCACGGTTTGGGGATTAGTCCTAGTAAAGGACTCGAAAAAACCAAGGAGGATGTATATGGGGTTACGTATTAACACTAATGTTCCTGCAATGGCCGCACAAAGAACATTATCTCTAAACAATCAAGAACAGGCCGCAACACTTAACAAATTATCATCAGGTTCAAGAATTGTTCGTGCTGCAGATGATGCTGCAGGACTTGCAATTAGTGAAAAGTTGAAAGCTCAAGTTCGAAGCTTAAATCAAGCTCAACGAAATGCAAATGATGGTATCTCAATGATTCAAACAGCAGAAGGTGGTTTGAATGAGGTATCAAACATTTTAGTTCGTTTAAGAGAGCTAGCAATCCAATCAGCTTCAGATACAGTTGGTGATGCTGAAAGAAAATTTACAGATTTAGAGTATCAAAATTTAAAAGAAGAGGTTGAACGTATTGCGCAAGTAACAGAGTTCAACGGTAAAAAACTTTTAAATGGAGAAGGCGATAGATACGATTTTCAAATTGGTACCAACAATGTTGATAGCCAAGATAGAATTAAGTATAATGCATCAGCAGCAAACACAACTTTGGCAAGTCTTGGAATTGGAACATTAAATGTTCAAAATAAAGAGTCTTCTCAAAGTAGTTTAATGGTTTTAGATAATGCTTTACAAAAAATCTCAGGACAAAGAGCAGAGCTTGGAGCGGTTCAAAACAGACTAACTTCAACAATTCAAAACTTGCAAGTGTCTGCAGAAAACCTATCATCAGCGAATTCTGGAATTCGTGATACAGATTTTGCTTCTGAACTTGCAAAAAATACAAGATTAAACATCTTGACTCAAGCTGGTACAGCAGTTTTAGGCCAAGCGAATAATCAAGGTCAAGCTGCATTAAAACTTATTGGCTAATAACCGGTAATTTTTAAGCTTATATTCTAGCTCAAGGGCCTTCTCGAAAGAGGAGGCCTTTTTTGTTTGACGTCAATATAACTAAAAACTATTATCACATGGTTAAAAATATTATCTTTTGAAAGGATATTCTATGACCATAAAAATAGTTGTGACAGTAAAGCAGGTTCCCGACACTCATAATGTTAGTGGAAATGCAATGAATCCAGATGGAACAATTAATCGGGCATCACTTCCGACAATTTTTAATCCAGAAGATTTAAATGCTTTAGAAGAGGCATTAAGAATAAAAGATGAAATGAGTGCTCACATTACAGTTCTTACAATGGGGCCTGCCAAGGCGGTTGATGTTTTAAAAGAGTCTTTGTTTCGAGGGGCCGATGATGTAATTTTATTATCTGATAGACGTTTCGCTGGTGCCGATACTCTTGCAACTTCTTATGCCTTGCAAATGGCAATTCAAAAAATTGGTAAAGTTGATTTAGTCTTTTGTGGTAGACAGGCAATAGATGGAGATACCGCGCAAGTTGGGCCTCAAATTGCAGAAAAGCTAAAAATGAATCAATTAACATTTGCAGGGGAAGTAATCTCTTTTGATCAAGAGACAATAACTGTTAAGCGTTTAACAGAAGATGGGTATCAAATTTTGAAGGCCAAATTTCCAGTGTTGGTGACAGTTTTAGGTTCTGCAAATACTCCAAGGCCTGCAAGTGTAAAAAAAATTATGCGTTATAAAAATTTATCACAGCAAGTTCAAGAAGCTGATTATTCTATGAACTATTTAAATAGCTCAAATGACGCCGACTTAGATTTTATAAAAGAGTGGAATGCTGATCATATAGGTGCAAATAATTTAAAAATTGGTTTAAGTGGTTCTCCAACTAAAGTTAAAAAAATTGAAAATGTGGTGTTAGTTGCTAAAGACGTAAAAAGTATTGTAGCAACAAAAGAGAGTATAAAATCTTTGGTAGATGAATTAGTGGCCGATCATATTTTAGGATAAAAGGAATATTTTGTTATGAATGAAAATATTTTAGTTTTTATTGAAATGAGAAAAGGAAAAATTGCAGATGTTTCTTTGGAGCTTTTATCTGAAGCTTATAGGTTGTCTAAAAAGCTCGATAATTCTTTAGTTTTTGGCGTTTGTGCTTCTTATCAAGCAGAAAAAGAACTTGAAAATCTTGGAGAGTACGGGTGCAAAAAAGTTTATTATTATGATGATAAACGGCTTGCACATTTTTCATCTCTACCTTATGCACAAATTGTTGCAGATACAATTAGAGAAATCGATCCAAAGATCGTGCTGTTTGGTGCAACAACAACAGGAAGAGATATTGCTCCTAGAGTTGCTTCATCTTTAGAGTGTGGGTTAACTGCAGACTGCACTGATCTACAAATTGGAGATCATGAGATAAAAGGAAAATCTTTTAAAAATATTTTACTACAAATTCGTCCGGCGTTTGGTGGAAATATTGTGGCAACGATTGTTTCTCCTGAAAGCAGACCAAGCATGGCATCTGTTCGAGAGGGTGTCATGAAGCAAACTGTTATTAGTAAAAATCAAAAATGTGATATTGAAAAACGTCCATGTAATCTTGGAAATGATTTTTTTATGACACAAATTTTAGAAGTTGTGTTAAAAGAGAAAGCAAATAATTTAAAAAATGCTCCAGTTGTTGTTGCTGCTGGAATGGGGGCCTCAAGTAGCGATGCTTTTAATTTAATAAAAGAGCTGGCAGAAGTTTTAAATGCAGAGATCGCAACATCAAGACCTGTTGTTGATGCAGGCCTTGTGCCGTCTGATAGACAAGTGGGACAAACAGGTCTAACAGTTCGACCAAATTTATATATTGCTTGTGGTATTTCCGGACAAATTCAGCATCGGGCAGGGATGAGTGATGCAAAAAGAATCATTGCAATAAATAGTGATCCAAATGCTCCGATTTTTTCCATTGCACATTATGCAATTGTTGGAAAAGTTGAGGAGGTTTTACCACTTTTTATTAAGGCCTATAAGCAAAGTAGTGAGGCGTAGTTATATGAGTAATTTTTATAGTGATAACAAAGAGATTGAGTTTTTTTTACAAAATATGGATCTTTCGCGAGTTGTGGATCTAAAAGAAGATAGCTTTGCAGAAAAGAAAAAGTATAAAGAAGCACCTGCAAACTATCTTGATGCTCTGGATAATTATAAAAGAGTTTTATCTGTTGTTGGAGAAATTGCTGGAGAGTATATCGCTGTTGTTGCTCCAGAAGTTGATCGCCTTGGTGCAAGATGGGAAAATGGGGAAGTTTTTTATGCTCCTGGAACAAAAGAGGCCATAAAAAAATTAAAACAAGCAGATTTGTTGGGATTTACTCTTCCTAGAAAATATGAAGGCATTAATATGCCAAAAATTATTTATTCGATGGCCATTGAGTTAATTTCAAGGGCCGATGCTTCTTTAATGAATATTTTTGGCCTTCAAGAAATAAGCGATACTATTTTTAGATTTGGTTCTCAAGATCAAAGAGATAGGTATTTACCGCGCTTTGCAAGAGGAGAAGTTTTAGGTTCAATGGCCTTAACAGAGCCTGATGCAGGATCAGATTTACAAGCAGTAATGATTCGAGCGTATCAAGGAGCAGATGGCGCTTGGAAATTAAATGGTGTAAAAAGATTTATTACAAACGGTCATGCTCACATCTCTTTAGTATTGGCAAGATCTGAAGATTCAACCACAGATGGAAGGGGATTATCTCTTTTTATCTATGAAAGAGATAAAAATTTAAAGATTAGAAGAATCGAACATAAACTTGGAATTAAGGGTTCTCCAACTTGTGAATTGCAATTTAATGATGCGTCTTGTGAGCTTCTTGGAACAAGAAAAATGGGACTTATAAAATATACCATGTCTTTAATGAATGGTGCTCGTCTTGGAGTCTCTGCTCAGGCCGTTGGAATCGCGGAAGCAGCCTTTAGAGAGGCAAAAAAATATGCTGGAGAAAGGAAGCAATTTAAAAAAACTATTGATCTTTTTGCACCAGTCAAAGAGATGTTACTTGATATGGAGTCCTCTATTACGGCAGGAAGAGCGCTTCTTTATGAAACATCAAAAATTGTTGATTTAAAAGAGGGACTAGAAGAAAAAGTAGAACACTATCCTCAACAAGCAATGGACTTAAAAGATGAGATAAAAAAATATACAAAACTAGCGTCTTTATTTACTCCTCTTTGTAAGGCCTATAACACAGAGATGTGTAATAAAGTTGCCTATGATGCAATTCAAATTCATGGTGGAGTTGGTTTTACCACAGAATTTAATGTTGAGCGGCACTATCGTGATGCAAGAATTACTAATATCTATGAAGGAACAACTCAGCTTCAGGTTGTGGCCGCAATTTCAGGAGTCACTTCAGGAGTTGTATTTGAGTGGCTAAATGAATACGAACAAACTCATGCAGATATTTTAAATGGACCTTTATTTGAAAAAGTAAAAGAGCTAAGAGCAAAGCTTGAAAATGTTGTATCAAAAATTAAATTACAAAACGACTTAAAAGTGCAAGACCAACATGCAAGGCGATTGGTTGATATAAGTGCAGACGTTATAAACTCTTATCTTATGCTATGGGTTCTTTCTCAAGATAAAAATCGAGAAGAAGTTGTACGCAACTATATCCTAAAGGCGTCTGCAAGAATTTTTGGAAATATTTTTATTATAGAAAATATGCTATAGTGTCATTTCCAAAGAGATATTACCAAGCTTTGTTTTTAAAAAGGCCACAACAGTATCTTTTCCGCTTGAATGAATGATTCCATGCTTGCCTGTAATTATTGAAGCTGGCCCTCTTTTAAAATTATATCCTTGTTTGGCAAATTTTACTTTGCTAAGCGAAAAAATATTATTAATCATCTCTCCAGCAGCAAAAAGATTTATAGAATCAATATCCTTGGTTTCATTATCTGAGATATGATTTAGAATATTTATGTAGGTCTCTTTATTAAAAGAAATTCCCATATTACCTTGAGATTGTTCACTTACAATACTTATAATTGCAGAGATATCGCCATTTAAGTCATTCTCTTTTTTTATGGTAATCTCTTTATCTTGAATATCTATCTCTCCAAGCATTTTGAAAACTTTTTCTGCTGATTCAATCATTGGAACAATTATTTCGCGATTAATATGTTCTTTATCTGATGGCAAAAGAGAATCATTTAAAACATTAGTTAGATACTGAGTCATTGCGGTAACAGAGAAAGGCTTACTCATGTAAGAAATTGGAAGCACCGATTTTCTCTTATAATCTTGCTCTTCAATATATCCAGAGACGACTAAAATATTTTTTGGTCGTTTTGCTCTACTTATATTGGAAGATTGCTCAATTAAAAAATGGCCATCCCCAAGAGGCATCTTTAAATCAGTAATTAAAAGATCAAATTTTTCTTCTTGAATTATTTTTATTGCTTCATTCCCGCCAGAGGCCTCTTTTATGCTCACTCCTGGAAATGTACTACTCACAAGATAGCTGAGAACACCACGAAGCTCATGATCATCATCTACTATAAGAATTTTTTTATCTTTGTAATCCACCATTTTTTCGCTCCTCTGTTTGGCATAATGAATTCTAAGCGAAAAAATAAAGTTTTATTAGTAGGAAAATTTATCTTTTTTCAACCCACTTAATATTTAACTTGGTTATTAAATATTCAAGATATCTTGAGTTGAGTTGTGTTTTTGCAAGCACTTGTTTTGCTGGTGGAAGCCTTAGGATAACTCCCAATATTGCGGCCATAGCACGATGACTCCATAGAGCTTGCTCATCAAAAATTAAGTTTTGCAATTTACCTCTTTCAATTGCCATGAGTACGGTACGATGCATGGAGTTAACTGGAGTAATAACTCTTTTGGCTATTGGCATAAATGTCATCGCTTTTGCTCCACATGCCCTAATACAAACACCACATCCAAGGCAGACACTTTCGTCTATAATTGCTTTCTTTTTGTTATTACTATCATTTTCCATTTTTATTGCATTAACAGGGCAAAGACGCATACATTTTCCACATCCTGTACATGCATCGTTATTAACTTTTGGTATATAGTTTGAGGTGTGTACTGGATTTAGGTGTCCAAATCGTTTTGCGGCAAGTAATGCCTCACAACAACAGCCGCAGCAGTGGCAAATAAAATTTACGCCATATTTTACATTTTCTCCAAACTGTACAAGATTGTGCTCGTATGCTTTATGCAAAAGCTCCATTGCTTCAACCTTATCGATTCTTTTTGCAACGTTATGTTTTATTAAAGATTCGGCCGCACCATTAAAAGTCATGCAAATATCCATCGGTGCATCGCAGTTTTTACCAACATGTTCCATCTTATGTCTGCAATAACATACACCAAGACCGATATGATTTGTTGTGTTTATTACTTCACTAGCTTTTTCGTAGTCTAAAACATGTAAAGCGTTATCAAGATGATTTGTCATTAGAGATTCTTCATTTGGATAAACTCGACCAAGCTGAGTTTCGCCTAAGGTAAATAGCTCTTTTACAAAATCTTCTTCGACATTTAAGTATTGATAATAGAGTTCTCCTAAAACTTTTTGATCCATTTTATCGGTATATCTCATCATCGAAAATTCAAAAAAACCGGCCATCGGCGGAGGTAGAACATATTGCATTTCACCGTTTACTTCACCATCAAGCAGCATTCCGCGCGAGCAAAGTTCTTCTAGAATTTTTTGAGTTTCGAGTTCTGATTTTTTTGTAAGTTTTGCAGCTCTTTCTATTGTAAAAGGTCTTAGCGGAAGCTGAGAAATAAACTCTGCTTCTTTTTTATTAAAAAGCATCTCTAAAATTTTAAATAGAAGTTCTGACGGTGGTGCTCCTTGAGGGAAGAGATTAATTCGATCTGATAATTTTTTATAAGCTTCTTTGTGATTTAGATGGGCCATTTGTAATACACCTTTTAAAATAAAATATTATTTCTTGTATATTGTATAAAATTTCTTACGGTATTTTCTTTGGCATTTTGCAAAACACCATGTCCAAGACCTACAATAACTCGTTTTACAAGAGATCTTTTTGAGTAGAGATGATTTTTGTATTCCATGATGTAAGGTAGTGCATCAATCCAATCAAGAGTCATTAAAACAGGGTCAATATTTCCTTGAACCATAATTGTTTCAGGAAGTTTATCTAATACTTCTAAAATATTAAGTCGCCAATCGATCCCAACAATATCGATATATTCTACAGGTAAAACAGATATTTGATTAAGTGTTGTATTTTTTGAGTAATATAGAATTTTTATTTTGGGAAACATTGATTTACATTTTTGCAGAAGTGGTTTTAGGGCATTATTTGAATATTTTATAAAATCAAAATGTGATAGATCTCCAACTCCTGAATCAAAAAAAGCGATGGTATCAGCACCACCTTTAATTTGGGCCGTAATCGAACATAAAAGCTCTTTTTCTATGATTGGATAAAGATCATAGAAGCTATTTTTTAAATAGCCTTCTTTGGCGTTTGTATTATGAGAACTTTTCATTCCATTACAGGCGTAACTATAAAGAGTATATGGGGCCCCAACAAATCCAATTAATGTTTTATCTGGAGCTAGTTTTTCTCTAATTATGATAGTGGCCGTTTTTTGAAATTCATAATCAAGCGTTGGTTTATAATTTATTATTATTTTTTGTGTGTCTTGTGCTGATTGAATTAGATTTTTTATAACAGGTTTGCCATCAACAAAATCTAAATCAAGTCCAAGGTTTACAAGAGGAAATAAAATATCAGAAAATAAAATTGCAGCATCAAAATCAAATTCCTCAACAGCATTAAGTGTAAGTTGTGCTGCAATTTCTGGTGTTTTACACATTTGCGTAAATGTAGTACTTTTTCTTATCTCTTGATACGAGCTTTGATATCTTCCAGCTTGGCGCATTAGCCAAATAGGTGGATGCTTGTCTTGATTATAAAGTCCCATCTTAATTTAACCTTCTTTTTAAGTCTAAAATTACCTCTTGATCGTGGGCCAAAGAAACAAAACCTACTTCGTAAGCATTTGGTGCAAGATAGATTCCTCGATCTAAAAACTCTTTAAATAGATTAAAAAATGTTGCAGAAAGATTTGTTGGAATATCTAAAAGAGAGCGATAAGTAGTATTATCTTTATTTTCAACAATCCAAAAAAGAGATTGATAGCTGATTGCTTTAAGCGATTGAAAGTCTTTGTTTGAGTTCTTTTGAAACCATGAATTAAATATGCTGCAAATTTCTTGAGTTGTTTTTTCTAAAGTTATATATAATTTTTCATTTAATTCATTTAAAGTTGCAAGGCCGGCCTGCATTGCAAGGGGATTTGCACTTAATGTACCTGCCTGATAAACAGGACCAATAGGGGCCAAAAGTTCCATTATTTTTCTAGGGCCAGCAACAGCTCCGACAGGCATTCCTCCACCAATAATTTTTCCATAGGTAACTAGATCCGGAAAAATTCGCAATTTTTCTGCCATGCCACCAAAAGAAATGCGAAGACCACTTATTACTTCATCAAAAATTAAAATAGTACTGTTTTGTTTGGTGATATCTCGCAAAAACTGTAAAAACTCTTTTGTTTGAATTAAAAGGCCATTATTAGCAGGTAGTGGCTCGATAATAACTGCTGCAATTTGGTTTTTGTATTTTATGAAGGCATTTTCTACAGCATCTTTGTCATTTAATTCTAAAACAATTGTATCTTCAACAACTCCTTTAGGAATTCCGGCCGACGATGCTGCAGACATCTCTGCAAGGCCAGAACCTGCTTTGATTAGCATTGAATCTGTATGTCCGTGATAACAACCAGAAAATTTTATAATTTTATCTTTACTTGTATGTGCTCTTGCAAGACGAATTGCGGTCATTACGGCCTCGGTGCCAGAGTTTACAAAACGTACTTGCTCTATAAAAGGAATTTTAGAAACAAGAAGTGTCGCTAGTTTTAAAGAGTGAGTCTCTGCTGCGCCAAAAGAGATGCCACTATCACAAGCCGTGGTGATTACTTGATGAACTTTTGGATGCCTGTGTCCTAAAATTAATGGGCCAAAACTCATACAAAAATCGATATATTTTTTTCCTGTAACATCGTGCAAATATGCTCCATTTGCATGCGAAAAAAATATTGGTGTTGTATGTAGATTTTTAAAACTTCTAACAGGGGAGTGAACTCCCCCAGGAATAACTTCTTTTGCTTTAAGAAATAGTTCGTGATGTAAATTACTCATATTTGTCCTTTGTTTTGTACCCATTTTAAGAACTCTTCCAAACTAAAAAAAGGATTAATTTTAATTTTTTGTTGTAAAAATTTTTGATATGTTTTTCCTACTCCGCAGGCATGAAATTTATTTTTTATGTGAGGAAGTGCATTTATGTAGTTTTGATATTGAGAAAAACTACTCCAAAAAAAATAGTTGGCATCTGCTAGATTTTTAGTATTAGTACTATCTTTTGTTTTTTTTGTATAACTACAAATAACTGTTCCAAATTTTGATTTTGCGTTTTTTGTTGTAAGAGTAATGTTTGGAAAATCTTTATAGTTTGTGGTTAAAAATTTAATGAAGGGAGCATTTGTTAAATTTATAATTTCAATTTCTGATAAACTATCGGCACAGCCATGACACCAGAAGCCATGCGCGGCAACTTCTTTAAATGTTTTAATCCCTGCAGTCCAAAGCAGTCCCCCCTTCGATAATTTTAACAAATATGGGATCGCTTGCGAGCTTGTTAAATATGTGTTTGATAATGTTGCAGGTATTCGTCCCAGATCTTCGGCAATATATTCGTGCAGATCATCATCAAGGAGCTTTAAAGATGTAAAATCATTTTGATAAAGACCTGTTTTGTCTTTTGATAGGCTGGTAAATACAATATTGCTATCAACAAAAGATGGATTTGTATTTGAAATGGTGGCATCTAAAATATCTTTGTTTTTGTGTGTGCCACTTTTAAAGAGGATCGATAAATTATTTTGTACAATATGGTGAATTCCCATTGGAAGGTGGCAGCCACCGCCATACTGTTTAAAAAATTCTTTTTCAATTGTTGCAGAGTCTCTTGTTGTTTTATCGTTTATTAAGTCAAGCGCATTAAGGAGCATAGGGTTAGCATTTTGTAGGCATTCTATGGCAATTACACCTTGGCCAGGGGCTGGTGTAAATATGCTTTTGGGCAAGACCATAAAATCTATCTCATCTGGCAAGTTTTTAAATTGCGATGTAAATTCATCATAAACGCTTAAGCGGTTTAATCCTGCTAGAGCAAGAATGATGGCATCATATTCCTTAGATATTAACTTTTTGATTCTTGTTTGAACATTTCCACGAAGTGATGTGATTTCAAATAAACACTTTGTTTTGGAAGGAAGAAACGTCGATAGATGTGTTTTGACTTGATGAATTCTTCTCGGAGAGCTTGTGCCAATTTTTAAAGTTTTTTGCTTGCTATTTAAGAGATTTTCTTTAGCAATCTTATTTATTAGCAAAATATCATGAGGATAATCTCTTTGTAGAAATGATTTTATTATAAATCCATCAGGGCGATCAACGCTTACATCTTTGTAAGAGTGGACACATAAATCAACTTCTTTGTTTATTAGAAAATGATCTAGCTCTTTTGTAAAAAAATTTTTTCCATCAGTCTGCCAGAGAGGGTCTTTTGTGTTTAGATCTCCTGTCGTATCTATTAAGACAAGTTCACTATCTAAATTGCAGCATCTTTTTAGTGCGTCCTGAACCATCTTTGCCTGAGCTTGGGCCAAAAGACTTTTTCTCGTACCGATACGGTAAATCTTATTGTGCACAAAACGCCCCATGATAATTTTTTTGATTTAAAAGCATTGTTCGTCTGGATGATAATTCTTTAATTTGTTTTTTTACATTACCAATAAGAACTTGTTTTTCTAAAGAAATTTGATCTTTGCTTTTTAATATATCGCGAAGGTCATAAAATGGTATTTTTAAATTAGCTAATTCATATCTATTAAATTGCTCTTGGTCTGCTAAGTCGATAATTACTCCACGATGATTTTTTTGCTGCCATGCCACCAGATCAATGTTTAAAACTTTCTGATTTGAGGAAATAGTATTAATTAAGACAGGAAACATTAGAGCTAAATGCTGACTACCAATATCAAAAGTTCCAACTTTAAATTCCCGTTCTATCTTTTGTAATTGTTCGATATCTCTTGCGCAAACATGAACAGGATAGTGCTTATTTAAAAGCATACTAAGATCATATGTAAGCTTGCCTGAACCAAAAATTAAAACAGGTGCCGTAATGTTTAAAGAGCGGATAATTTTTTTGGTAAGACCAGCATAGGATTCTTGACAGATCTCATTTAAAAATTCGGTTCTAATTTTTTTTGAGTCTTGAAAAATTCTTTCAAGAATCGAGATGATAAACTTGTTTTTGTATGGAGAAAGTAGGTAACAGCTATATGTATCTTTAAACTGTCTAGTAATTTCAGTTTCCCCAACTAAATCGCTTTGTAGTCCACAAATTGTTTCAAGTAAAAATGCGTATCCCTCTTGTCCGTTAAATTCATCTCCTGAAATTGGATATGGTTTTTTTATATTGTTTTTATCAATTATTAAAATTTCTCTTTGGCATGTTTTAAGATAAAAGCCTGCATCATACCCGATTAGTTCAGGACCTTTTGTTGGTGCTTTATTGTGGATAACTTTTAGTCTATTTAACATCAGTGTTACTTTATAATTTTTAGCTATTACTTGTAAATTAAAAGCTGGTAAAAATAGTACTATGTGATAACATTTTATTGATTTAAATCAATGATAATTAAAGGTTTTACGATATGCCCAAAATACTGGTGCAAAATTTAGATAAAAGTGTTGAAAGCTTTGAAATAAATGAAGATGAAATTCTTTATCATGGATTAGAACGGCAAGGAAAAATTTTGCCACATGGATGCTTGGCCGGGGCATGTGGTATTTGTAGAATAGAAATTTTGCAAGGAAGTGAGGTGCTACTGCCTAAAAAGGCAGTGGAAGAAGATACCGTATCTCATATACTAAAAAAAGAGTATGAAAAAGAGATTTTTGAGGGAAGTTTAAATCCACAAAATGTTCGGCTAGCTTGTCGAACGAAGGTGAAGGGTAATCTAACAATTCGTCATTTAGATACAAAACAATAAAATATTTATTATTTTTCTGGAGGAAAGAATGCGTGAAAGTATGAAAATTCCAACAATGTTTTTAGCAGTAATTGCTTTTTTTGATTCTATTTATCTTACTTATCATCACTATTTAATAAATATTTTACGGCCTGTTGAAAAAAGTTTTTGCGCGATAAATTCAAGTGTAAATTGTGATACTGTCGCTTTAAGCGAATATGCGTATATGTTTGGAATACCTGTTTCGAGTTTGGGTATTTTTGCATATTCATTTTTATTTGTAATGTTAATCATTGCAATGAAATCGCAAAGTGTTCAAGAAAAGAGAAAAATATTATCTTTTTTGCATCTTGTAATGATTGTAATGCTTGGCTTTTCTCTTTACGAGTTTTATGCATCTATCTTCTTTGTTGAGTCAATATGTATCATGTGTTGCGTGCTATACGTTGCAATATTATTTATGACCATTACCACAAAAATATGGCTTAAAATTTCTTATGCAGAAATTTTTCGACATGCCGTTTCTTTTTTTACTGAACTATTTACTGAGAAATTATCGAGAGCAAAATTAATTGTTTATACAATAGTTTTTGCAAGCTCTCTGGTTTTGGCCTTTGGAATGGATCGTTATTTTGAACATAGTTTTCAGGCCAAAAAAATAAAAGAAAGAGAGCTTATGTTTGAAAAAGAAAAAAAAGAACTTGAAACAGAGGTGTTAAGCTCTTTTGAAAAAGCTGAAGTATTTGATCTTGATTTATCCGATTCTCCAATGCATGGAGATGAAAATGCAAAAGTTGTGGTCGTGGAAATTAGTGATTTTGAATGTCCATTTTGTAAAAGAATGGGAGGGATTTTAAAAGATTTGGAAAAAGAATTAAAAGGAAAGTTTAAACTTTATTTTAAGCATTATCCTCTTGATAGCAGTTGTAATAAAACGATGAGTAGACAAATGCATCCTTATGCATGTGCTGCGGCAATGCATTCATATTGTGCAGGAAAACAAAGTAAATTTTGGCAGATGCATGACTATTTGTTTGCAAATGTTGAATCTTTTGAAGAAAGTTTTTTTGAAGCAATAGAAAAAAATAGTGGCCTAGAACTTGATCCAGTTTCTTATAGAAAGTGTTTGGCCCAAGATGCTCCTAGAAAAATTGCAAAAGAGTTAGAAGAATTGCAAAAAATAGAGGTCAATTATACGCCAATGATTTTTGTCAACGGCAAAAAGTTTAGCGATATCTCTGCAGATCCAAAAGCTTTAAAGCTTATAATTGAAAAATTATCGGAGGAAGGTGATGCAAAATAGTTTTTCTTCTTTTTTATTATCCATTATCATTATCATTACGATTTTGTGCATTTCATGTGCGAAGTTAAGCAAAAATGAACAGCAAGTTGTTGCAGTAAGCACGACAACACCTGTGGATTATAAAGACGCAAGTGATATTTTAGAAAAAGCGATCTACCTCGGGAAGGTTTCTTTGATAAAAGTTGATAAACCAAATGATTTTATCCAAGGAGCAGAGGTTTTTTGTAATGGAGATATATGGCCTTACTTTATTAAGGATAATCAAATTAATATTTATTTTGCAGATTCATATTTTGGTAAAGAGAGACAAACACATTGTGGTTTTAAGGTAAAGAGAGACGGCAAAGATGTTGTATTATATAATTTAGCAATTAAAAAGTATGAGTATCCTCTAGAGTATTTAACTGTTAGCGATAAAAAGGTCTCTCTTTCAAAAAAAGATTTAGCACGCTATAAAAAAGAGAGAAAAATTCTTGATACTTTATACTTAAAAAGCTCAAAGGTTCCACTTTTTAATGATTCTTTTATAAAACCACTTGATAGTAAAATTACAAGTTTTTATGGTGTGCGACGTATTTTTAATAAAAAGAGGGAAACTCAGCACTTAGGGGTTGATTTTCGGGCCCCAATTGGTACTCCTATCCCGGCCTCAAATGATGGAAAGGTTGTGCTTGTCATGGATTTATTTTTTTCTGGCAAAACTGTAATTGTTGATCATGGATTATCAATTTTTTCCATGTATGCACATCTTTCAAAAATGAGTGTTAAGGTTGGTCAAAAAATAGAAAAAGGTGATATCGTTGGATTATCTGGAATGACTGGCAGAGTCTCTGGGCCTCACCTTCATTGGGGTGTAAAGATTGCAGGCAATTGGATAGATGGCCTTTCACTGGTTGAGGCAGGATATTAGATTATGAAAGAAACAGTGCTATTTTTTTTCTTTTTTTTATTTTATTGCATAAGTGTTTTTGCTGATGAAGCAAAGCTTAATTTAATGGATCAGTTTTGCGATAATTTTAATCAAAAAATAAAACAGTATGGCTGGGGGAAAATTGTATGTAACCCCACTTCATGGACTCCTACAGAAGGCTTGTTAACAAAGAATGGAATGCCTTTAGTTTTTAAAGAATTAGATATTGGAACACCAAAAAATACAACACTTGTACTGTGTGGTGTACACGGCGATGAATTAACGGCAATATATCCATGCATCCATCTTTTAAGAGATATTTTATATGATAATCCAAAGGATTATAAAGATGTAAAAATTGTAATTGCTCCATTGGTGAATCCTGATGGATTTTTTGTAAAAAAACCAACAAGAAATAATGCCAATAAGATAGATCCAAATAGAAATTTTCCTACAAAAGATTTTGGCATAAGTGCATTAAAGTCTTGGGAGAAGAAAGAAAAAAAAGATTATCGTAAATATCCAGGAACAGTTGGTGGAAGTGAAATTGAAACACAGTTTCAGATGAAGTTACTCGAAAAATTTTCTCCAGATAAAATCATTACAATTCATGCTCCATACGGATGGCTTGATGTTGATTTACCAAAAGAAACTCTTGAAATGAGAATGACAAAATTTTTAGATAAGGCGAAAGATATTGGGAAAAGTATGAGTAGAAATAGTAACAATTATCCATTAACAAACTTTAATGTCTTTCCAGGATCTTTAGGTAATTACGCGGCATATGAAAGGGGAATTCCGACATATACGCTAGAATTGCCAACGGTAAAATCAGAATTAGCACACTCATATTGGTTGCGTATTAGGAAGGCAATGGTTCTTGCAATTAACTATGAATTAAAAGTACAAAAAAGTGAATAATAATAAATTTATTCCGATAACAAAAGATGAACTACAAACAGATCGCCTTTTAGATGTTATAATAATTTCGGGCGATGCATACGTTGATCATCCATCATTTGGTACTGCAGTTATTGCAAGACTTCTAGAGTCTTTGGGACTATTAGTTGCAATAATTCCTCAACCTAATTGGCGAGATGATTTAAGAGATTTTAAAAAATTTGGAAGGCCAAAATATTTTTTTGCAGTCACGAGTGGTAATATGGATTCGATGGTTAACCACTATACGGCAACCAAAAGACTTAGAAGTGATGATGCTTATACACCAGACAACAAAAGTGGTTTTAGACCTGATTATGCTGTTACAGTGTACTCAAAAATTCTAAAAAAACTTTATCCAGAGGTTCCAATTGTTTTAGGCGGAGTAGAAGCGTCAATGCGAAGACTTGCTCACTATGATTATTGGAGTGATAAACTATTCCCCTCTATTTTAGTCGATAGTGGTGCAGATCTTTTGCTATACGGAATGGCGGAAAAAACAATTAAGGAATTAGTAAAAAAAGTTATTACAGGAACTCCTGTAAAAAAGATAATGGATTTGCCTCAAAGTGCGTTTTTAATAGATAAAGCAGATTCTACAGATTTAATAAAAAGTAATAATACTTTGCTTTTGGATTCTTATAAAGAATTGTTAAAAGATAAAGATCTTTTAATGAAGCAGTTTTTACTTTACGAAAAAGAGCAAAATTCTTTATCGGACAAACTCGTTGTTCAAGAGTATGAAAACTCATTATTAGTGCTTAATCCGTCCTATAAAGAAAATACATCAAAAGAGTTAGATGAGATATATGAGTTGCCATTTACTTATTTACCCCATCCAAAATATAAAAAAAGGGGAGCAATTCCTGCTTACGAGATGATTAAGTTTTCTTTAAATTCTCATCGTGGCTGTTTTGGTGGTTGTAGTTTTTGCACAATTACTTTTCATCAAGGTAGAAAAATCATTTCAAGATCTATTGAATCATTAAAAAAAGAGGCAGCAAAGCTTGTAGAGCATCCAGAATTTAAAGGAACCTTTAGCGATATTGGAGGCCCTTCTGCAAATATGTATCAAATGGCAGGAAAAGATCAAAGAGTGTGTGAAAAATGCAGTAAAAGTTCTTGTATTTATCCTATAGTTTGCAGCAATTTAGATAATTCACATAAAAAACTATTAGAGTTATATGAAGAGATTTTAAAAAATTCAAAAATAAAGCATCTTTTTATAGGTAGTGGCATTCGTTTTGATATGGTTCCTCAAAAAGAGTATGAAGTTTTTTTAAAAACTGTTTTAAAAAAACATATTAGTGGAAGATTAAAAGTTGCTCCTGAACATTCAGATGAAAGTGTGTTAAAACTAATGAGAAAGCCTTGTTTTGATCATTTTTTATTTTTAAAGAAAAAATTTGAAGAAGTCACTTCAAAAGAGAATTTAAAGTTACAGTTAATTCCTTATATGATTTCGGCCCATCCTGGTTGTAGCTTTTTAGAAATGGCCGATATGGCATTTATACTTAAAACTTTAAATTTAAAACTGGAACAGGTTCAAGATTTTACACCAACTCCAATGACGCTATCGTCGGTAATGTACTACTTAAAAAAAGATGATCGACTAAGTCAGATATTCGTTGCGCAAACGAAAGAGCAAAAAGATCAGCAAAAGCTTTTTTTCTTTTTTTATAAAAAAGAGAATATTGTGACTTTAAAAAATATTTTAAAAGCTGCAAAATTAGATGGTCATCGTTTTTTTAAAATTCTTTAAAGAGAGGTCTATACGTCACTTGAAAAGTATTTCTCACTACGTTTGAATGTCCGCCAGAGTTTACTAGATGCTTTCTATTTTAGTGTTATGGTTGGACTTGGAGAGGCGTATTTTTCTGCCTTTATTTTGGCCTTAGGAAAAAGTGATATTTATGCCGGAATGATCACAACAGTTCCTCTAGTCATTGGTGGGGTCTTGCAACTATTTGCTCCACGGTTGATTCCATCCATCGGAACTTATAAGCGATGGGTTGTTTTACTTGCAAGCATCCAAGTTATTTGCTTGTTTGTATTGTCTCTATTTGCTCATGTTAGAGAGATTTCTGTATGGAGTCTTTTTTTTGTTGTTGCCATCTATTGGACAGGCGGTCTTGGCGCAGTTCCTGCTTGGAATGCGTGGTTAAATTCACTGCTGCCAAAAGTTTTACGTTTAAAATTTTTTTCTTATCGTTCGATGCTTGCAAGCATTGCAACAATTAGCGGCCTTGTGCTATCTGGTGTTTTGCTTCATTTAGGAAAACTTTATGGACAAACGCTTTTGGTTTTTTCCATCATCTTTTTTTTAGGTGGCCTTTTTAGGATTTTATCTATCTCTAGCTTACTAAAACATAGTGATGGTGAAGATTTAGTTCATACAGGACATGTTTCATCAATTAGAAGTATTCTGGGAGACTTAAGGACAACTCACTATGGAAAAATGATGATTTTTATTTTGATTTTTAAATTTTCTGTTTATTTTGCAGCACCATACTTTACCCCATTTATGCTTCTTCACTTAAAGATGAGTTATTTTACCTATATGATAACAATCGCTGCGGCAAGTGTGGGTAGTATCGTTGTTATGCAGTATTTGCGTGGAAAAACAATTTCATTTAATGCCGATAAAATTCTTTTTTTTGTTGTGTTTGGAGTAATGCTAAATCCTTTGCTATGGATTATTTCCGATGCAAGATGGTACCTCGTTTTAATTCAAATTTATTCAGGGATGCTGTGGGGCGTTTTGGAGCTTTGCTCTTTTTTAATAATGTTTAATGAAATTCCAAATTCTAAAAAGGCCACAACGATAGGAGTATTTAGTTTTTTACAACCATGTACTTTTGTTCTTGGTGCAAGTTGTGGGGCTTGTTTTTTAAAGTATTTTGGAAGCGATTATCAAGGCTATATTTATCTATTAATTGCAGGAACTTTTATTCGATTACTAGCACTATTTTTCTATCCAAAATTTAGAGAAACAACTGGGGAGATATACTTTGGTATAGCAACAAAAATGATCGGACTTCGGCCCAATAGTGGTATTTCTCATAGACCTATTTTTTTTGAGCGAAATAAAGATAGAGTAAAATCAAAGGAATAAATATATGCTAAAAATTGATTTACATTCACATACGTTACTAAGTCCTTGCGGCACTCACACAATTTTAGAGCTTTTAAGTTTTGCTCGTTTGAAGGGTTTAACTCACTTAGCAATTACAGATCACGGCCCGGCATTGATCGATAAAACGTATAATACATTTTATGACAGATTTATAAATCCATTTGATGATATTGTTTTATACAAGGGACTTGAGTGCAATTTTACAGATGTAAAAGGAGTTATTGATTATCCAAAGCATTTTTTAAAATTCATGGACATTATTTTGCTTGGAATTCATCCAAATACACCAAAGGATTTAGGTGAGGATTTTTATACCGAGTGGATGATTGCTGCAATAAAAAATAATCCAATGGTTGATATTATTACTCATCCAAACAATCCACATTATCCATTAAATTTTAAAAAACTTGTTCCAGTGGCAAAAGAGCATAACGTTTTACTTGAGCTTAATAGCTCTGTTACTCATTTTAAAGAGAGTAACAAAAAGCGCACTTTGGAAATGTTAGATGCATGCAGTAATGCCCAAGCATATATTGTTATTAATACCGATTCTCATGCAGTAAACGAATTAGGCGATGATTTTAGAGCAAGAACTTTACTTAAAGAGAGTTCTTTAAGTTCAGAGTTTGTTTTAAATGATAGTAAAGAGTTAGTAGAACAATTTATTGCTCAAAAAAAGAGATATAAACAGATATGAGACTAATTGATTACTCTTTAAAAGAAATTAAAGAATCTCTTTTTGGTATAGAGGTTCCTGATAGCAAATTAATTGATGAATTAGAAAAAATAAAAGATGGTTTTACTTTAAAAAGAGAAAAAATAGGGGAGTATGTAAAAAATAGTTATAGTTCTTCTTGTTATGCGCTATTTTATGGACTTACCAATTATCCTAAACTTGAAAAGCTTTTATCATATCTGCCTTGTGAGATAAAAGATTATATTTTAGATTCAACATTTTACGATATTGGTACAGGAAGTGGATCATTTTCTTTTGCATACTGGGATCTCTCTTTAAAAAAATCCCCTGTATATGCAATTGATTCATCACCTGCAATGCTTGATATTGCACACAAATTAAAAAATTCTTTTTATAGTGGCGCAAGCATTTTATTTCAAAAGAGTATTGGGCCAAATGATATTAGCAAAGAAAATAAAAAAACTCTTTTTTTTGGTAATAGTATTAATGAAAATAGTGCTAACTGGGCCTTTAATTGGGTCGAAAAAATCTCACCAGATGTGGTTCTTTTTATTGAACCAGGAACAAAAGATGCATTTTTTAAATGCATAGAATTTCGTGAATTGTTAATTCAAAAAGAGTATAGAATTATTTATCCATGTCTAAATAGTTTAAATTGTCCAATTAAAGAAAATGAATTAGATGACTGGTGTCATCAAATATTTAAGCTTCATCATAGTGTAGAGGTAGAAGCATTATGTCAAAAAATGAGGGCCGATCGAATTTATATGCCTGTTACGGCACACGTGTATGTTAAGAAATCTGTATTTTTAGATTTTAAAGATATGCATGATGGAGAAAGAGTTTTTAGGGTTTTACCAGAAAACAAATTTTCTTATAATTTTACTGTTTGTAGCAAAGAAGATTTATCCTTAAGGCTTTCAACTATTAAAATATTAAAAAAGAAACTAAGTAGTGAAGAAAAAAGTGTTGTAAAAAAAATAGAGCAAGGTGCACTTATAAATCTTGATACCTATAATGAAAAATAGTCCCTAATACCTTTTAAGATATATTCAACTGAGATCGCAGCAAGAATAAGACCCATAACCCTTGTCATGATATTAATTCCGGTTTGTCCAAGAACTTTATAAAATTTTTCACTCATATTAAGTATTATATACATAAGAAGTGAAGAAAGAATTATTGCTGCAATTAAAATGGCCCAATGAGGCCACGTATGAGCATCTGAGGCCATTAAAACGACGGTGGAAATTGCACCAGGACCTGTGATTAATGGTACAGCAAGAGGAAATATGGAGACATCATCTTTTTCTACACCTTCTTGTTCTTCCTCGGATGTAACTCTAACTTTTGATTTGTTTGCATGAAGCATATTGACGGCCATGATAAGCATTAGAAGGCCACCAGCAATTCGAAAAGAGTTTATCGATATCCCAAAAATTTGAAAAAAATAGGTTCCAAAAATTGCAAAAGTAAGACAAATAGCAAGAGCACATTTAATCGCCTTAGAAATAATTTTTTTCTTTTCTTCTTTGTTATTGTTGGCCGTAATTGCTAAAAAAATTGGAATGACCGAGAAAGGTCCCATAATAATAAAAATTGAAGAAAAAGTTTTAAAAGCAAATTCAAGCATATAAAAGATTTTATTATAATTAAGTTATTGATTCAATTTTTTTATACAAGACTAAATTGGTTGTCCACCTTGATAGTAATTTTCCTCTTTTTTGATGCTTTCTTTTGTTTTTGGAAATTTTAAAATCACTTTATTATCTTTTGATTCGATAATAACTTTACTTGCATCAACATTGTCTGGAACAGGATAGCTTCTTTGAAATTGGCCAGATTGAATAGATTTACTTTTTGTTTTTCCATCTTCTTTTTGTGTTAAAATCTCTGTTTTTCCAGAGATTTTTACTATATTATTTTCAACTTTTATATTAAGAGATTCTTTATTTATATTATCGATATCTAATTCATAATAGACACTGTTTTTATCTTCATGACTTTTGATTTCCCCCATACTCCCACCAAATTTATCGCCATACCAAGAGTCAAATAGATTATCAAAAGAGTTATTATTTTCATTAAATAGATTGCGCATCTTTTCTCGCATCTTTTTCATATCTTCAAATGGATCGCTATTAAATCCACGTCGATCAAAAAACTGATCATCAAAAAACTCATTTAACATTTTTTGCATTAGTTGATGTTCTCTTTTAAAAATTTCTTCGATATCTTGTGAGTTTTGTAGTTTATTTGTTTTATCTTTTGTCTGTGCAAATGCAACTTGACTTATAGTAAAAATAATTAAAGTAGCTATAAAAAAATGCTTCATAGATCTTTCCTTTTTTTTAGTCTCAAAATCAAGATGGTATCACTCTTTATAAACGTCAAGGGTCATAAAAATATAATTTTTTTTTTAGTTTTTTACTCTTGACCATAAAAAAAATGTTCTCATTTTTTAGTTATGACAAGCAAATATTAAACAAAGGAGTTTATATGTATTTAGATCAAATTTTAGAACTACAAAAAGAGTTAGATCGCTTTTTTTCACCGACCTATCGTAGTTTTGAAACTTACGGTAAGGGACCTTATCCATCTGTAAATATTTTTGAAAAACAAAACTCAGATGAGATCGTGGTAAAAGCAGAGTTACCTGGTATTTTTAAAGAGGATATTTCTTTACAACTTCAAGATGATGTATTGGTGTTAAGTGGAAAAAGAGAAATAAAAAAACAAGAAGGTGATGATATTCGTTATCACAGGAGAGAAATTTCTTTTGGGAATTTTAGTAGACAAATAAAGTTACCTTATCGGGTTGATTCAGAAAAAGTGAAAGCAAATTTTCAGGATGGGGTATTGACGATAGTTTTAGAAAAACATCAAGCGGTAAGACCTCGTCAAATAAGTGTGCAGTAAATATAGGGAGGGATTTATGAATAATGAATTAACTGTAAAAAATAAGACAGAGCTAAAAGAAGAAGAAAAAACATATAATTGTAAAATTTTTGTTCCAGATGTTGATATTTATGAAATGAAAGATACCATTGTTTTAACGGCAGATATGCCCGGAGTAAAAAAAGATAGAGTAGATGTTGATTTAAAAGACAATGTTTTAAGAATTAAAGGGCATATAGAGCCTGCAGAGTATGATGGCCTAAAAACAATTTATGGAGAGTATAACGTCGGACACTACGAACGAAAGTTTCATCTAAGCGATGATATCAATCAGGAAAAGATAGAGGCAAAAATGGAAAATGGAGTCTTAACACTAAAGCTCTCTAAAATTGAAAAGTTTAAGGCAAAAAATATTGTTATTCAGTAAGATTAGAAAAAAGTGTATAAACTGTTAAAATTTCGATAGATTGGTCTATTCTAGGGGCAAAATGATACACTAAAAGGACTATTTTAGGGGTAAAATAGTCCTTTTTTTTACATTCTTTTTGGTGCCTCTATACCTAAAAGACTAAGTCCTTTTGTCATCACTTGTAAAACAGCATAAGACAGCATTAAACGACTGTTTTTTAGGGTTTCGCTTTCAGCTTTGGCGATAGAGCATTCTGCATAAAAATTATTAAATAATTTTCCAAGATCAAAAAGATAAGAGCAAATATGTGTCGTTTTATTTTGTTTTGCAGATGCTAAAGAAACGACATTAAATTGCGACAGTTTTAGCATTAACGCCGTCTCTTCTTTTTTTATCAGCAAAGAAAAATCAACACTTTTCTTTAAATCAAAGTTTTGTTTTTCACATAAAGAGTTAATCCTTGCACACACATATTGTAAATAAGGGCCAGTTTCTCCATCAAGTTTTAGCCATTCACTCATTTCAAAAACAATTTTTCGATTATTATCAACTCGAATCATTCCGTACTTGATCGCTCCATTTGCCAAAATTTTTGCGGTATTTTCAATCTCTTTTGCACTCCATTCGTCTTTAAATTTATGCAAATAATTGTCTTTAATGTGGGCCTGCATTTGTTCTATTAAATCTGTAATTGGAATAATGTTGCCCTTTCTTGATGCCATTGCCCCTGATGGAAGTTCTACAAAATCATACTGCAAATGGTGGCAGTTTTTGGCATTTGGATGTCCAAGCTTTTCTAGCACTTTAAAAACTTGTTTAAAGTGTAGTTCTTGCCTTTTATCAACGATGTAAATGTTTGAATCTAAGTTATAGTCTTGAAATTTTTTATATGCCAAGGAGATGTCTTTTGTGGCATACATTCCTGTGCCATCAGATTTTATCATCATACAAAATCCAAGCTTATCTTCTGATAAGTCCATTCCAATAGCACCATCAGATTCTATGAATTTTTTTTCATGAAATAATTTTTTTGCAAACTCAAGAGACTCACTATCGACTTGAGATTCAAAATACCAATGATCAAATTCAATATTTGCCCAAGAATACACATCTTTCATCAAATCAATTGACCATGTTCTTGTTGTTTGCCAAAGGTCAAAATATTCTCCAGATCCTTTTTCTAAATCTTTTAAAATTGTCGTTAGTATTTGTTGGTTTTTTTCTTTATTTGGGCCATCTTTTTCATCTTCTAATTTATTAGATGCCTTTGAATAAAGCTCTCCTAGCCATTTCCCTTTATTTTGTGTCGGTAGTTCACCTTTTTGATGAAACTTTAGATACCATAGGCATTTTGCAACGTGAGTTCCGACATCTCCTGGATAGGTTGCGGTTATCACTTCATTTCCAATATAGCGATGAAGGCGAACAAGTGCATTCCCAAGGCACATATTTCTCATATGACCAACGTGTAGTTCCTTATGAGTGTTTGGCTGAGAATATTCAATCATCATTTTTTCAGATTTTTCAATCAGCTTTAATGAGAAAAATTTGTCATCAATAATTTGAGAAATGACTAGATCAAAAAAAGAGTTTGAAGTTATGAAAAAATTTAGATATGGCCCTGCATTTTGAACATTAAAAATTGTATCATCTGTTGTAATTTTTTCTTGAAGCATTTTTGCAATTTTTGGAGGAGCTAGTTTTAATTTTTTACTTAAAGTAAAACATGGGAATGCAAAGTGACCAAGCTGTATATCAGGGGCCTCGACAAAGAGTGGATATATATCTTCTTTTTGTAGTGCTATTTCTGGAAATAACTCTTTTGATGCAGATATTATTTTATCGCTTAATTTATTAAAGATTGGATGATGATATGACATGTGGGCAAATCCTTTTAAAATAGAATTTTTTATAAATAATATCTTCTTTATCACAAAATTATATGAATAATCCAACTGATAAGATTTTTTTAATTACCTTCACTATGGCGCAGTAAAGAATTTATAGCAATTCTTGCACCGGTAACTGTAAATAGATTAAATACGGTATCTGAAAAACCAGAGTATGGACCTTGCCAGTTTGCGTTTACAAAAACAAGACAATTATTATTGTAATTACTTATTTGAATCTCACCTTTTAGATCTATTAAAAATCCACGATCAAATTCAAAATGATATATTCCAGGATAACGAATTCTTGGGATTTTAAAATTTAATCCAATAGGGATTGGAAAAATTTTAGAATCAAATAATAAATCTATCCTTTTTAAAGTATCGTCATAGTCGCTTTTTTTTACAAAAGGAACGATGTTTTTATAGTTTTCATAAATAGAGAGTCTACGAAGCATTTGCATACAAGTTTTTTTGTGAATTCCTGCACCTTTAAAACTTAAGCGTTGTTTTTTTTCTTTATTTTCAAAAAAGGTTTCAATATTTGCTTCAATAATTGGTTCTTGCTCCTTTATACGAGCAATTGTCTGCTTGCTAAAAGGTAGAGCATCTATTTTTGTGGGAACTAATATAGGATCTATGTTGTACTGAATGCCTTGTGCTGTAACTTTAAAAATAAAAGCTAGCAGAAAGAAAAAAGTAACTATTGCTAAAGTTTTTTTATTTGCCATATTGAAGAAATTCTTGCCAATTGGTCTTATGTTTGTATTAATAAAAATACACACACTAAATTATTGATTAAAATTTTAACCAAAGCAAGGAAATGAATCCTGTGGAAATTGAATCAGTTAAGAGACGTAAATCAGCAGTTGATGCTGAAATTGAAGCAAAAGATCAACGTTGGCATTGTAGAAATAGAATTACTTTAGTTTTTGGAAGTAATGATATTGAGGAGTTAGATACTTATCTTTATACTCAAACAGGTGTCGATTTTACAAAAGTTAACTTTCATCAAGCAAAATCTAAGGCCATTGAAGAAATTTTAGATAACTCAATCGATGAGTATTATCGAGGCCATGTAACTCAAATTCATACAACATTATCAGAAGATGGAAAAACTGTTGTGATAGAGGATAACGGAATTGGCTTTCCTTTGGATAAAATTCAAATGGTCTATTCTGAGTTTCGCACTGGATCGAAATTTAAAGATGACGAAGTTGATGATGATGGCTTTTTGTTTCGTACTTTAGGACAAAATGGTCTTGGTGCAGCGGCAACCTGTCTGACATCAGATCTTTTTAGAGTTAGAGTGAGACATTTTAATTCTAAAAAAGAGCAAAGCTATGAGTTTATAGATGGAGCTTTGACTATCAGAAAAACAAAAGCAAAACCTTTTGCCGGACACTCCGGGGTGAGGGTTGAGCTTGCTTTATCCAAAGAGGTTTATAAAAATCCAATAATAGATAAAGAGCTACTTCGAAAAAGAATTATTGATTTGGCCTACAACAACCCAGGACTAAAATTTTATTTTAATGGAGACTTGTACTGTTATAAAAAAGGTCTTTTTGAACTTGCAACCAGAATCGATGAACAATCTGCCCAGCTATTTGGAGAGGCAAGCTATATTTATGATACTCAAACCATTAAGGGCAACTCTGCAAAAGGTAAGATTGATTTTTCTTTATCTGTTACAATGAATAAATATAGCGAAGAAAGAGAAAGAGTTATTTCTTTTGTAAATTCGACCCCTACTTTTGATGGTGGTTTTCACCACGATAGAATTAAAAGAATTTTTATTAATGCGGTAAAAGAGAAGGCCGAAAAAATTGTAAAAAAAGATAAAATTCAAATTGTCGATAATGATGTTTTAACTGGAATGACATTTGTAATTGGTATCACGATGCCAAATCCTAGGTTTGAATCTCAAACAAAAAGAAAGTTAGTTAGGGATTTAAATCTTGAAAAAGGAATTGAATGGTTCATGACCGAGAACCTAGAAAAGTTTTTTAGAAAAAATAAAGAATATCTTGAGATCGTTGGAGAAAGGGCCAGAACAAGGCACCGCTTTCAGGAATTAAAGGATGCAAGTGTTCAAGGTCGAAAACAAAAAAGACAAAGAATTGAAAAACTACTCGATGCCAATGAGAGGCGCGATAGATTAAAGTGTACTTTATTTATTTGCGAGGGAGATTCTGCAATTGGAGGCCTTCGCTCAGCAAGAGATAAACTTTATCAAGGTGGAATTGCTTTAAAAGGTAAGCCTCTAAATGTAACTCAAGCATCGATTAAGGATGTATTAAGCAATAGCGAGCTTGCCGATATTATGGCCTCTATTGGACTTACTATTGGCCAAGAGGCCGATCTTGAAAATTTGCGCTATTCAAAAATTGTCTTTCTTGCAGACTCCGATGTTGATGGGGGACATATTAATACTTTATTAACAAATTTCTTTTTTACTTATTGGCCAGAGCTGTTTGAAAAAGGAATTATTCAATTTACCAAGGCCCCGTTATTTGAAGTTATTACAGATAAAGGTAAACTTTTTGCAGAAACGCCATCAGATTTAGAAAGGTTAAAATCTCAAAGCATAAAAATAAAAGAGATTCAGAGAAATAAAGGACTCGGTGAGATGTCTCCAGAGGCCTTTAAGTATGTTTTAAGTAAGCCTGAATTTACCAAGATATCTATTGATGACATAGATAAATCAAAACAGATGTTAGAGGTCTGTTTTGGGCGTGATACCAATTTAAGAAAAGATCTTTTGATTGATAATGAATAAGGGAAATATATAGTCATGGAAGAAAAAATTTTACATGCAATGGAGAAAGTTTCACTAGAGGAGATTGTAAAAGAAGAGTATCGAAATTATCAAATTTATACTTTGATGGATCGAGCAATTCCTTATTTGCAAGACGGATTAAAGCCTGTTCAAAGAAGAATTCTTTTTACACTTTGGAAAAATCAAAATAAAGGACTTGTGAAAGTTTCCGCGGCCACAGGTCTTGTTCTTACTCTTCATCCTCATGGGCCAGCATCAATTGAGACGGCCATTGTAAATTTAGCTCAAGATTATACTTTTTCAAACAACTATCCACTAATTGATAAGAAGGGTTATTTTGGGGAAAGAATGGAGCCTCAAGCTGCGGCAAGCAGGTATATTGAGTGTAAAATTGGCCAACTTGCAGAGATTTTATTATTTGATGATATTAACCAAGTCGTAATGATTCCAAATTATGATGAAAAGGTTTTAGAGCCTGCAGCACTTTTGCCAAAACTTCCGATAATGCTTTTAAATGGTGCAGAAGGAATTGGAACAGGTTTTTCTTCTGTAATTCCTAGTTTTCATCATTCAGATATTGTTGATTCGATGATTAGTTATATAGAAAAAGGTAAGGCAAAAAAACTTCGTCCTTATGTGCATAACTACAGTAATAAAATCGAAGTAGATGATAATGGAAAACTTCACTTTAATTTAAAAATCGAGCAAAGAGGCGAGGATCTTTACATAACCGATCTACCAAGAAATTGGGATGCCACAAGAATTTATAGGCATCTTAATAAGTTTGTTGATGATGGTTATTTAAAAGATTTTATAGATTCCTCTGTCGAAAACAAAATAGAGATCGAACTTGTTTTTAAACGAGGTCAAAGGCCTCCACTTGAGGAAGTGATTTCAAAAATTGGAGTGTCTACTGCAATGACTCCAAATTATACTTTGATTTCAGAGCGTGGGATTAAGGTTTTTAAAGCACCAGAAGAGATTATTGAGTTATTTACCACCCAAAGATTAAAAGTTGTAAAAAAGCGATATGAACTTTTATGCATTGATTG